>DASRXR010000164.1:0-20778 GCA_035687405.1 Polyangiales bacterium | reverse complement strand
CCGCGGCCGCCGTTCGCGCCTCCGCCGCCGCGGCAAGCAGTACCCGATCTGCCGATGATCGATCTGCCGGCACCGAAGGCTGCCGCGCCGCGGCCGCCGATGGCTGCGAAGGCCGAACCGCCGATGATCGATCTGCCGGCGCTCAAGCAGACCGATCTGCCCGCGCTCAAGAAGCCGGCGAATACGGATGCCGGCTTCGGCGAAGTCGATCTCCTGGACCTCCCGACGCCCAAGGGCAGTCTCGATCTGCCGGCGCCCAAGCCGTCCCCCGCGCACTTCGGCGAGGTGGATCTGCCTGCACCGAAGACGATCGCGGATCTTCCCGCCCCGGTCGGCATCTCCGATCTGCCGGGTATGCGCGGCGTGATGGACCTGCCGACCGCGAAGGGTGCGGGCTTCGGCGAGCTCGATCTCCCGATTCCAAAAGCGTTTTCGATGTCCGGTGAAGCGGAAGCGAGCTTCGGTGACCTCGAGCTGCCGGATGGACCGGGCGGTCGCGGTCGTCCTCCATCCAATGACTTTGGCGATATCGAGCTCCCACCGCCGCGCGCGGGAGCGGACCTCGTGCCGCCCAAAGCTGCGACGTTTCTCGGGGTCGGTGGCTTCCCGCAGACGCGGATGGAAGCCGAGACGAGTTTTGGAAATCTCGAACTCGGCTCTTCGATCCCGCCGTATTCGGACGACGAGATGCGGCTCGACGACGTGCAGCACGACGACCTCGTGCGCTTGAAGCACGATCCGAACGCCAGCATGGATCTCGGTAGTTTGCCGCCAGCGTTACGCGGTGGCGACGGCGATGCCTACGGCGAAGCGGGTCTCGAAGAGACGGCCGACGACAGCATGGAGTTCGGCATCGCGGAAGGCGAGGGCGAAGGTTTTGCGCTTCCGCCCGAGATCTTGCGGCGTCAGCGTGGCGAGGACGTCACCGCTCCGATCGACAAGGGCAAGCGCGCCGTCCACGTCCTGATCGGCGTCGCGGTATTTCTCGTCGTGTTGGGTGGTGCCGGAGCTGCTCTCGGCTTCACCGACTACGGCTTCTTCGGCATCTACGTGCTCGAGCAATACTTGCCCGAAGCTGCAAATCCGAAGTTCGCGCGCGAGGCGATCGAACGCGCGGAGAAGGCCGCAGCGGACGACACGTATAAAGGCGTGCGCCGATCGCTCAAAGATCTCGGCGAATCACGGCATCAAGCGGGTTTGAATCGCGAGCTACTCACGCGCTCGCTCCTGCACGAAGCGCTGTACCTCGTACGCTTCGGCGCGGACACGAGCAGCTCCGCCCACGTCGCGGCGATCCTGCGCCGCGTCGAAGAGCGTCACGGCATCGCGCCTGGGATGGCGCTCGCGCGGGCAGCCGATGCAGCTCGCCGGGGCGACTATCGCGAAGCCGAATCGCGGCTCGGTGAAGCGTTCGCGCAGTCACCGAACGATCCATATGCGCACCTGCTCGCGGGCGAAGTCGCGCTGCGTCAGGGCAAGTTGCCGGAAGCGGACAAGGCATTTGGCCAAGCGCGGAAGTTCGGCGGTGCGGCGCGCGCCCAGTGGGGCATCGCACGCGTCGCGCTGGCTCGCACGGACGAGGCGGCGCAACGTGCGGCGATCGATGACACGCTGAAGCTTTCGCCGCTGCACGCCGAGGCTCACATCGCGGATGCCCGTCTGCTCTTCAAGTCGGGCAAAGAGGAGCGCGCCGTGCAAACGCTGCGGCAAGCGCTCGGCCAGGAGCCGCTCGACGATCAGTACTTGCAGGCCTCGAAGCTCGCCAAAGCGCTGGGCTACAGCCTGCTCGGCCATATTCACGAGCAACGCGGGCGCTTGCACCTCGCGCGCAAAGCCTACGAAGACTCGCTCGGAGCCGACCCGTACCTGGTCGAAGCGCTCCTCGGATCCGGTCGCGTGATGTTGCGCGAACGCCGCTTCAACGACGCGCTCGCACGCTTCGAGTCCGGTTTGACGATCGCGCAGAAGACACCGGGTGGAACGGTGCTCACCGGTCGCAAAGCCGAAGCCGAAGCGCGACTCGGTCAGAGTCGCGCCGAGCTCGCCCTGGGGCGCGCGCCGGAGGCGAAAGCCAACCTTCAAAAGCTGCTGAACGAGAGCCCGAACGACTCTGAAGTCACGCTGGCGATGGGCCAGGCGGAAGACCTGCTCGGGAACAAAGTGAGCGCCGAGAATCTGTACAAGCGGGCGATCGAGCTCTCGCCGGATACGTTTGCCGGCTACCTCGCGCTGTCGCAGTACTACTTCAAGCAGAACCAGCCGGACAAGGCTTCGGAGACGCTGAACGATGCCGCGACGAAGGTCGCTGAGACCGCCGAGATGCGGCGCATGCTCGGCCAGTCCGAGCTCGCGCGCAATCGCTTGGACAGTGCGATGCACGAGTTCAAGCGTGCGATCGAGCTCGATCCGCAAGACCTCGACGCGAAGTTCGGTCTAGCGGTCTCGCAGCGGCGTGCGGGCAATCTCGAGGACGCCCGCGTGTTGTTCGACGCGATCGCGACGCGCGACCCGCAGTACGCCGGGCTTACGCTCGAGCGGGGTCAGTTGCTGGAAGCGCAGGGTTCCTTCGACAAGGCGGTCGAGAACTATCGCGCTGCGCTCGAGAAGGACGCAAAGGACACGTCGCTGCTATTGCGGCTCGGAGCGGCGCAGGTCGAGAGCGGGCAGCTGGAGGCGGCGGAGCAAACCCTCGACACGGTGATCCACGACATCCCGAACTCGGCCGATGCGGAGTACTACATCGGTCGCGTCGCGTTTGCGCGCGGTCGTGGTCCTGACGCGCTCACGCACTTCGACCGAGCGCTCGCGCTCGATGGCACGCAAGCGTCGTATCACTTGTATGCGGCGCGGGCGGCGCTCGAGATGAACAACCTCGGACGCACGCTCGACGAAGCCGAGGCGACGCTCGATCGCGATCCCAAGTCGGGCGATGCGTATTGGGTGCGCGGTGCGGTGCGGCTGCGGAGCGGTGCAGTCAAAGATGCGTTGAAAGACGCGGCGCGTGCACTCGAGCTGAACCCGAAGCGCGTCGAAGCGCACGCATTGATGGCCGAATGTTACGACGAGCTGCGGCAGCTGCCTCAGGCGATTGCGACGTATCAAGTTGCGCTCGCTGCGGACCCCTCGCGGGGCGAGTGGTGGTACAAGCTCGGCCGCGTGAACCTCGACCAAGGGACGCGCGGGTCAGGCGCCGAGGCGCTCGAAAAGGCGATCAAGATTGGTGATCCGATCGATCCACCGCCGTATTGGCTCGCCGATTCATATCGCCTGTTGGGCGACGTTGCGCGGGCTGGAAACAATCGCAAGGCGGCCGTGACGGCGTACAAGCGCTACCTGCAGCTCTCGTCGCCGGGCGCGCTCGATCGCGCCGACGTCACGAAGCTCTTGCAGAGTTGGAACGTAGAGCTCGAGGAATAGCGAAGGCGGCCGTCGCGCGCTACAAAAGGCGCGACGGCATGTCAGCTCACGTCCTCGTCATCAACTGCGGAAGCTCGTCGATCAAGCTCGCGCTGCTCGAGCCGAAATCGGGTGAGACGACGTGGCACGCGCTGGGTGAGCGGCTCGGCACGAGCGACGCGCGGTTGGTCGTGACTGGGAAGGACGCGAAGGGTGCGAAGGATCAAAAACCCCGCACGATCGCGCTCTCGGGCGCGGGTCACGAAGCCGCGCTCGATGCCGCGCTGAAGGAACTGCCGGAGGTCCCGCTCGCAGGGGTGGGCCATCGCGTCGTGCACGGAGGCGAAGCGTTCACTGAAAGCGTCGTGCTCGATGACGCCACGATCAAGGCGATCGACGCGGTCTCGGATCTCGCGCCGCTTCACAACCCAGCGAATTTGATCGGGATTCGCGCCGCGTTGAAGCGGCTACCCGAGCTCGGGCAGGTCGCCGTGTTCGACACTGCGTTTCATCACTCGTTACCGCCCCAGGCGTACACCTACGCGGTGCCGTACGAGCTCTACGAGAAGTACAAAGTTCGAAAGTACGGCTTTCACGGCACGAGTCATCGCTACGTTTCGGAGCGCGCTGCCGAGTTGCTCGGGCGCCCGCTCGCGTCGCTGAACCTCGTGACTGCGCACCTCGGTAACGGCGCAAGCGCGGCTGCGATCCGCGGCGGAAAGAGCGTCGATACGACGATGGGCCTCACGCCGCTCGAAGGTTTGGTGATGGGTACGCGCAGCGGCGACGTCGACCCGAACCTGCACCAGTTTCTCGTCGAGCATGCGGGTATGACGCTCGAGCAGGTCACGGACCTGTTGAACAAGCAGAGTGGTCTGCTCGGCTTGAGCGGCGCGAGCAACGACATGCGAAACCTGCTGCAGCTAGAAGCGGCAGGCAATCCGCGGGCGAAGCTGGCGATCGATGTGTTCTGCTATCGGCTGGCGAAAGCGGTGCTCGGATTGTGCGCAGCATTGCCGTCGCTCGATGCGCTCGTGTTCACCGGAGGCATCGGCGAGAATGCAGCGCCCGTGCGTTCGCGCGCGGTGGAGTCGCTGGCGGTTCTAGGCCTGCGCCTGGATCCGGAGCGTAATCAGCAACACGGTCGAAAAACGGGCGGCATCGTGAGCGATGCAAGCTCGCCGATATCGGTTATGGTCGTGCCGACGAACGAGGAGCTCGTGATCGCACGCGAGGCCGTTCGCCTGCTCCACCCCTAACCGGTCGTTCGGCATGGCTCACACCTTCTATCTCGCTCCGAGCGGCAGCAGTGTCGGGCTGACGTCGGTTGCGCTCGGTCTGGTCCACGCGCTCGACAAGCGCGGCATTCGCGTCGCCTTTTTCAAGCCGATCGGTCAAGTGCTCGCGCGCGATACGGGACCCGAGCGGTCGACACACTTCATCGCGAGCACGACGGCGCTGCGGCCGGTGACGCCGATCCCGCTCGAGGAAGCAGAGCGCTTGCTGAGCGAGAAGCGTACCGAAGAGCTGATGGAGCGCGTGATTCGCGACTTTCATACCTCGGCTGGCGATGCGGACGTGGTCGTCGTCGAAGGCTTGGTGCACACGCCCGAATCGCCGATCGAAGACGAGCTGAACCTCCAGCTCATCAAAGCGCTGACTGCCGAGGTGATCATCGTTGGCGCGCTGCGCGGTGTGCGCGTAGACGACTTCGAGGCGCGCATCGCCGTCACGGCCGAACACTACGGCGGGCTCACGAAAGGTCGCGTGATCGGCTGCATCATCAATCGCGTGCCGAACGAATCGGGTTTGTCGGGTGAGATGCTCCGGCAACAACTCGCGTCGTCGATCGGGCTCGTCGGCCGCAACGGCTTTCAACTGATCGGAGCGATTCCCGAAAACGGCGAACTCAGCGCGTGTCGGACGGTCGATGTGGCGCACCAACTCGGCGCGAGGGTGATCCACGAAGGCGAGCTCCATCAGCGCCGCGTGCGCAGGTTCACGCTGCTCGCGCGCACCGTCCCGAATCTCGTCGATAGTTTGTTGCCCGGCTCGCTGTTCATCACGCCGTCAGATCGCGCCGACGTCGTGCTCGCGGTCGCGATGGCAGCCGTGAAGAAGGTTCCGATCGCAGGCTTGATCGTGACGGGTGAGGGTGAGCTCCCCGCATCGATCATCGAGCTCTGCTCACCTGCGCTCGCGACCGGGATGCCGCTCCTGGGCGTTTCAGGCACGACTTGGCAAACGGCGACCGCGCTGATGAACCTCAGCTCGGAAGTGCCGGCGGACGATCTCGAACGCGCGCGCATGAGCATGACTCACGTCGCCGATCACTTGGACAGCGATTGGCTGGTCGCGCGTTCCGAAGCGCCCGTCGAGACGCGCCTGTCGCCGGCTGCATTTACCTATCGCTTGGTCGAAGTGGCTTCGCGCCTTCACGCGCGGATCGTGTTGCCGGAAGGGAACGAGCCGCGGACGATCCGAGCTGCGATTCAGTGCGTCCAGCGCAACATCGCGCGCTGTGTGCTGCTCGGTGATCCGAAGGAAGTGCGGCAAGTCGCGCTGGGTCTCGAGCTCAGCTTGCCGGAGGGTCTCGAAATCGTCGACCCGGCTGCGATTCGCGCGAACTACGTCGCGCCGCTCGTGCAGATGCGCAAGCACAAGGGCGTGACCGAGCGGGAAGCGGCCGAGATGCTCGAAGACAACGTGTGGCTCGGCACGGTGATGCTCGCGCTCGGGGAGGTGAGCGGGCTCGTGTCGGGTGCGGTGCACTCGACTGCGAACACGATTCGGCCGGCCCTGCAAATCATCAAGACGAAGCCAGGCGCAACGATCGTGTCTTCGGTGTTCTTCATGTGTCTGCCCGACCAAGTTGTGGTGTACGGCGACTGCGCGGTGAATCCGGATCCGGACGCCAACATGCTCGCCGACATCGCGATCCAAAGTGCGGATTCGGCGGCGCGCTTCGGCATCGAACCGCGCGTAGCGATGATCAGCTATTCCACCGGTGAGTCGGGAGCCGGTGTGGACGTGGACAAGGTGCGGGAGGCGACGCGTATCGCCCGCGAGCGGCGGCCGGACCTCGTGCTGGATGGGCCAATGCAGTACGACGCAGCCGCGATTGCGGATGTCGCGAAGACCAAAGCGCCGAACAGTCCGGTTGCGGGGCGCGCGACCGTGTTCGTGTTTCCGGATCTGAATACCGGGAACACCACTTACAAGGCGGTGCAGCGCAGCGCGAACGTAGTCAGCATCGGCCCGATGCTCCAAGGTATGAGGCGGCCGGTGAACGATTTGTCACGCGGGGCACTCGTCGAAGACATCGTCTACACAATCGCGATCACGGCCATTCAGTCCGGTGACACATGACGCATTTGGTAGATTCGCCGGCGTGTTTGGCCAGACTTGGTTCAGCGGCATCGCCCTCACCTAACAGCTTGTGTTATGTGTTCTGTCGGTATGCGCTTCGAGCTGTCGAGCACACTACTCGTGTTGGTGCTCACTTCTGCTTGCGTCGATCACTCGCACGACTCGCCGAAGTCCGAGCCGCCGCATGACTCGGGGGTCGAAGACGCGTCGATCGTGGAAGTGCTGGAACACGCGTCGGTGGTCGATCCGAGCTGCGTCCCACCGCCGGACTGCCTGCCGATCAAAAACTTCATCAACATCGGCGTGTGTTGTTCGGAGACGTTGCGGTGTGGATGGGACCTTACGGATTTCGTACAGGTCGCCGCGATGTCCCCCGACGCGTACGATTTGTTCGGTCTCGATGCCGCGGCGCCGTGCTCCCCGCGTGGAGCGATCTTTTTCGAGGCTCCACCGCAGCCTGAGAAGCGCGTCAAAGGCGCGGGGGACGACATCTTGATCACGCCGGATTGTACGGCGCGCAACTTCGCGAACAGCTTGCTCAGCGGGTGTTGCCTACCGAATGACAGTTGCGGTCTGTCGACGGCGGGTTCGATGAGCGTGTTCGTGGCGCTCCTCCGAGAAGACTTCGAGCGCGAACCATTCACGTTTGCCGAGTGTGTCTCTCCGAGAGCTCTGAACGCGCAGCTCGCGGATTCCGCGCTCGCGGCTTGGGCGTACGTGCCCCCGTCCAAAGGCAAGTGCGACTACGTAGCGCTGGGGGCGAGGCTGCCGCCGATAGCCGCGCATTGAGTCGGGCGCGGTAGCCGTGGGCGTCGCAGTTACTTCGTGGCGTCCCGAAACAGCTCGGGATAATAACCCCGCACATCGGCTTCCGGCTCGGGATAGCCGAGCGCGAGCAGCGAGCTGACATCGCCGCTTCATGCACTACATGTTGGGCGCGCCGTAAATCAGTCAGAGTCGAAGCTAGTGCCGCACTCGTGCCGCACCACTCGGGAGCTGACATGACAGGACGTGCCGAACGATTGCGATGGATCGCGGCGATCGCGTTCATGATGCAGGCGGGCATCGCACATGCCGCAGAGTTCTACGTCGACCCGGCTGCGGGCTCGAGCTCGGGTGACGGCAGCCGCGAGAAACCCTGGCAAACCTGGGAAGCCGTCCTGCAAGCAGGGCTCGTCGGTACGACCATTCACGCAGGAGACACGGTCTGGCTTCGCTCGGGTAAACACGGTGCGTCGGCGGTGAAAGGCGGCACGTATGCGCCCGCGATCACGCTCGCTGCAGAAGCCGGCCAAACACCGCAGCTGAGTGCTGCAACGTTTGCGCAAACCAAAGGCTGGGTCGTGCGCGCTCTCGCGATCAGCGCGTCGTTCGGTACGAAGACGGGCGGCAACCTGCTCTCGATCGACAAGTCGAGCGCAGACATCACGGTGCGCGAATGTAAGTTGTTCAGCGTGGAAGATGCTTCTGGCTGGACGGCGGATCAGTGGATCAACACTGCGAGCAGCGGAATATCCGTCAGCGGTGATCACGTCGTCATCAGTCACAACCAGCTCACGAACGTTCGCTTCGGGATCAGCGTCGACGGCCCGAACGCGCTGATCGAGTACAACAGCGTCGTGAACTTCTCCGCGGATGGCTTGCGCGGCTTGGGCGACAACGGCGTCTTTCAGTACAACCTGGTGAAGAACGTGTACGTCAGTCAGGAAGATGGCGACGACAATCACGACGACGGCTTTCAGAGCTGGTCGACCGGGCCGAACGGCCCAGGCAGTGGCGTCGTGAAGGGCGTGGTCTTGCGCGGAAACACGATCATCAACCGCGAGGATCCGGCGCAAAAGCTCAGCAACTCGCTCCAAGGCATCGGCTGCTTCGACGGCTTTTTCGACGACTGGATCGTCGAGAACAACGTCGTCGCGACCGATCACTGGCACGGGATCAGCTTGTACGGGATGCGCGGCGGTCGAATCGTGAACAACACGGTGGTCGACGTGAACGCAGTCGATCCGGGGCCGCCGTGGATCATGGTCAACGACCACAAGGATGGAACGAAGAGCAACCACGTGTTGATCCGCAACAACCTCGCGACCGACTACAGCATCGCGGGCGATGATCTCACGCAAGACCACAACACCGAGCTGAAGGACCTCGCGATGTATTTCGTCGATCCGGCGAAGCTCGACTTGCACTTGAAGGCGGGCGCCGCAGCGATCGATCAAGGAAGCGCGGATCAAGCGCCTGCACTCGATGCCGAACGCATCTCACGGCCGCAAGGCGGAGCGATCGATCTCGGCGCATACGAGTCACACGATCCGAGCGTGAAGCCTTCGGACGGCGAGGGCGGCCAAGATCTCGTGCCGCCGCCAGCGGCAGGCCAGGGTGCTCCGCGGCCTCCGAGCGGCGGTGCTGGAGCAGCGGGAGTGTCAGCAGGCACGGGAGGTCAGCCGAAAGCTGGCAGCGCAGGTGAAGCGACGTCCGGGCGCGGGGGCAGCAGGGCCGCAATCGATGCAGGTGGCGAAGAAGCCGACGGCGGCAGCGCGTCCGACAAATCGAGCGACTGCGGCTGCCGCTTGTCGCACCGACAAACGAGCCTGCCGCTCGCGTGGTTGCTGCTTGCGGCGTTCGCCGTTACGAGACTTCGCCGGACGAAACGCCGCTGAGCGATTAGCGCTTGTGCACCGACGCGACTTGGTAGAGCGCGGGGGACACCGTAGCGATCTTATCGATCTGTCCCATGTGCTCGCGCGCTTTGGGGTTTGCAAGCATGCGCTGGAAGTCTTCCTGCGATTGCCATTGCGCGTAGTTTGCGACGTGTTTGCCGTCGAGGCCCTTGTGAATGTTCGCGGAGACGAAGCCGGGCAGGCCCTTCATTACTTCGTCCGTCGCTTGCTCCAAGAGCCGAACGAGCTCGTCTTGTTTCTCCGGCGTCGTTTCGAACAGGTTGATGAGCGTGATGATCTTTGCGGAGGGATCGATGGTCGTGGTGGGCATGGAACACTCCTGCTGGGTACGACGGAGCATCGCTCCGACGTTCCACGTAGGGCCCGGGCTGAACGCGTCAAGGGTGACCAGTCACGGATTGACAGCGCGCCTAACGTGCGCAACCCAGTTCGCGATGGTTGCTTCACGAGACGTTCGCACTTGGCTTGTGACTTTACGCCGCAATTTGACGCCGGCCCCAAAGCCACGCTGGCCTGGGCTCAGCCCCGTCGCGCATCGCGTCGAAAACGTCGTTCACCTGCTCGACAGCGCGATTCCTGTGCCAGGTACGCGTTTTCGCGTCGGTCTCGATCCGCTGATGGGATTGTTTCTGCCGGCGGTCGGTGACGCCGTCGGTGGCTTCGTGTCACTCGGGGTGCTGTTTCTCGCCGTGCAGTACCGCGTGCCCGCGCCGATCATTAGCCGCATGGTCCTGAACATCGGCGTCGACACGGCGATCGGTGCGATCCCGGTCGTGGGCGACGTGTTCGATTTCGGCTGGAAAGCGAACGAACGCAACTTCGAGTTGATGGCGATCCACCGTGGCGATCTACCGCGGCGCAGTGCACCGATCACGTATTGGTTTTCAGTGATCGGTTTGCTGATCGTCGGGTTGATCTGCGTCGCCGCGCCGATCGCGCTCGTCGTGTGGCTGATCCTTCGCCTTCAGAGCTGATCCCAGCTCAACGCGCCTGGCGCGCGAACGTCTCAACTCTCCAAATCGAGTTCTCGCGGCCCAACATCGCGAGCCAGGCGATCGCGGCCGAACCGCGCAGTCCGCGCAGCTCGATGCGCGCGTGTAAAAGCTCCGCGTCTTGCCACAATACGCGCGTGACCTCGAAGCCGCCGCCGTCAGCTGCGCATGCTTTGAGTTGTGAACCGTGCCTCTGCAACACTGCGACCTGCTTACCGCGCTGCACGACCGCGCATACCGCCGCGTCGAGCGCGCGGACGATCGCCGCTGCGGCGACGCCGGCTGGCACCATGTCGTCGAGCGTCATGCCGGGCCCGAAGCCAACCCAAGTGCTCTTCGCCCGCTTCACCAATCCGCAGTTCTCTTCAGTCGGCAGAATTGGGGGACCACCCCCGGGACCGACCGGAGGCGCAGCGAGCGGATACTCCGCCGCTGGTGGCGGCGGCTCGGCACAGTTGGCCGTAGCGACCGCCAAGACCGACAGCCAAGCCACCAGGAAGCCTTCGCGCGGGCCCAGAGCAGTCGTTCGCGTTCCCGCCTGCGGCACGGCCATCGCTAACTTTGTCGTGCGCGCGGGACTTGGACAATGCGCCGCCGCCATCGGAGGCGGTGCGTGTAAGCGAGTGTGATCCGTCGGTCGTGGTGGCAGTGTGCTGCTAACGACTAAAAGCTCGCGAGATTCGCGCACGAACGAGGGGACAGGACTCATCCGATGCGCTAACTCGCGACACATGCGAGATCCTGCATTGCGCGCAGCTGCTGCTGTCGGCTGCGTTCTTCTCGGCTTTGCCTGCACGTCGGTTCGCGAAAAAAAATCGCCTTCCTCGAGTGACAAGGCTGACGCCGGCGAGTCCGGAGCGGCGGGCAAAGCCGGAGGAAGTGCGGGTTCGGACTCGACGGCGCAAGCAGGCGAAGACGCCGCGAACACGAGTGGCCCACAGGACGGCAGCGCAGGTGAAGCGCCACCTGCGGGCGGCAGCGGTGGCTCGCCGAACACCGGCACCGACAACAATGCAGCCGGTAAAGCGGGCGGCACTTCGGCACAGGCGGGCTCAGCGGGCATAGCTGCTGCAGCTGGGAGCGGCGGTAGCGTTGCGCCAGTAACGGGCGCGGTCCGCGGCGTTTTGATCGATGCGTTGCGCCGGCCGCTCACGAACGTCGCGCTTCGCATCGGCGATCAGAGCGTGACGACGGACGGCCTCGGTAAATTCTCGGCCGACGACGTCGCGGCGACGTACGCCGTGTCGTTCAAGCTGTCGACGATCGTCGATCGAATGCCCACGACGTATGCGTGGCGTTTCGAAGGCCTGACCCGGCGCGATCCAACCTTGCAGACCTACGTCGCGGCCGAGCAGCAGCTTGCGAGCTTGGTTTGGCATACGCAGGGCGCAACGTTTCCGCTCGCGGAGAACCAACGCATGGTCGCCTGCTTCGGCAGCCCGGACGGCGACTTCGCGGTTGGCGTAAACCAGGCCGACTACGATTCGCCGCTCGTGTTCTGGAGCGGCCCAGAGACGACGGTCGGCGTGACGCACGGCCTTCTGTACACGGTCTCTGGACCCGAGGAGTTGCCGCTCGAGTATCTCGCCCATGACGCGAAGCCGGTCACACTCACGGTCGGTGGAGACGCGGAAGCGGCCTTCAACTTCGCAAACATGAAGCCCCCGGCCGGCGCGATCACGGGTCGCGTGAGCGTCACCGGGCAAGGCGAGCGCGCAAACTGGGTCGTCGTGCGCTGGACCGACGGCGCGCAGATCGTGATCGCGGACGACGAGTCGCCGATGGAAGCGTTCTCGTATCTGGTCCCTACGATCACGAATGCCACCGCTGCACTCGTCGCGATGCAAGGTCGTTACGATTCGTATCCGCGTGCGGTCGCGTTCGCGGACAACTTGAGTGCGGGGCAGGCTGGCATTCAGCTCGACATTCCGGCGTCATCTGCGCTGTCCGCGCCCGGTGAGGGAACTATGCGCGTGGATGCGGCGACGGCGTTCCAGTGGACCGGCGATGCAAAAGTCTTCGTGCTCGTCGCGCGTGCCAAGCAGGGCTACGACAAAATGTACGTAGTGACGTCGGCCAAAGAGGCCAAACTTCCGATCGGCGAAGCCACTGCGTACACGCCGCCCGTCGGCGCAACGTTCGAGTGGTACGTCGAAACGCACGGAGCGTACGCCAACATCGATGAAGCTGCGGGCAGCGACGGCTTGATCAGCGCGTTCGACGGGGAGCTGCATGGCCCGCGGCGCGGCAACGGCAGCTTCACGGTCTCGGCGCTTCGGACGTTCGTCACCGCGCCGTGAGCTCAGGGCTTCGTACGTAGAGCTTCGTCGCTGAACGCGTGTGGCAGTAGTGACGCCGTCGTGTACTGCTTTTCGGTTCCGTCGTTGCCGTAGCAGCGGACCTCGAAGCTCGGCGCGAACTCTGCGAGCACCTGGCGACACGCACCGCACGGCGTCACCGGCTCTTGCGCGCTGCTCACGATCGCGATCGCGTGAAACGTCCGCACGCCGGCCGCAACTGCTGCGAACACCGCGTTGCGCTCGGCGCACACGCACAATCCGTAGCTCGCGTTCTCGACGTTGCAGCCGGTGAAGATGCGGCCGTCATCTCCGAGCAGCGCCGCACCGACCGAAAACTTCGAGTACGGCGCGTACGCCCGCGCTCGAACTTGCACGGCTGCACTCTGCAACGCATTCCAATCGACGCTCACAGCGGCAGCTCCGTGATCACTCCGGTGAGCAATCGTGAAAAGTCGTCGCGCGTCGCGCGAGCAGTCGCTTCGACCTCGGCGTGACTCAGCTTGTGCGGCGAGATTCCCGCTGCGAGATTCGTGATGCACGAAATCCCGAGCACGCGCGCGCCCATGTGCCGCGCCGCGATCACCTCTTGAACCGTGCTCATCCCAACCGCGTGTGCGCCGAGCGTCGCGAGCATGCGAATTTCAGCCGGCGTTTCGTAGTTCGGTCCGAGCAGCCCCGCGTAGATTCCGCGGCTCACCTCGATTCCGAGCCGGCTCGCAACGCCGCTCGCCAGCGCGATCAGCGCCGGATCGTAGGCATCACTCAGGTCCGGAAAGCGCACCCCGAGGCTGTCATCGTTAGGCCCGACCAGACAATTGTGTCCAGTCAGATTCAGATGATCTTCGATCAGCATCAACTGACCGGGCTTAGTGCCCAGTCGAATGCCGCCGGCGGCGTTCGTGATGATGAGCACCTGCGCGCCGAGCCGGATCATCAGGCGCGCGCCCATCACGACCTGCTCGGCCGAGTAACCCTCGTACATATGCACACGGCCTTGCATCGCAACGACTTCGCGGCCGCCGATGCTGCCAAACACGAAGTTTCCCGCGTGTCCCGCGACGGCCGGCGAGGGTATGCCTTCCACATCCGCGTACGGCACGCGGTAGGTGTCCGAAAGTGTGTCTGCAAACGCACCCAGTCCCGACCCGAGCACCAGCGCGACGCGCGGTTCACGCCGCGTCGCTTTCAAACTTCGTAGCGCATGTTCCAGCCGTTGACTCGGCATCACATGTGTCATGCGCAACAGTAAGGTCGGAGTTACGCGGGCTGTGTCAAGACAGCGTTGGCCCGAACATCGATCGAGTGGTACGGTACCTACAGGAACTTCTGGAGACCCTTCGTGAGCGAGAGTCTTCATCGCTCGTTTAGACTTCTGCCGTCAGAGCGCGTGCTCTGGCACGGCAAACCAAGGCTAGGGGTTTCCAGGCAAGGCGTGTGGGTCGTCGTCCCCGCCTCGTTCATAATCCTCGCAGTGATCGTCGCGCTGTTTGCGGGTTTGATCGCAGCGGCCGGAATTCCCGCGGTGCGTTCCACTGCGTTTCTCGCGTTTTACTTGCTCGTTACGGGCATCGCCGCGTGGTTCGCACCGCGCGCTTGGCTCGACTCCTGCGAGTACTTGATCACGGATCGCCACGTGATCTGGAAACGCGGGCAGGTGCGGCGCGTGATCGACCGCAGCGCGATCTCGTATGGGCGCATTCGCTGGCACCAGAGCGAACCTGGCGTGGGTAGCCTCGAGCTCGTGCGCGCAGCTCCGTTTGGTCCATTGTCGCGTCGCCAGCGTCTTCTGTTGCACGACCTGGAAGCGCCGGATCGCGTGTACTCACTCATTCGCGGAACCGAGCCAACCGACTTCGCAGGCTACGGCGACCTGCCTCTCACCGATCGGCTCGACCGCGGAGAGCAGGTGTTGTGGGGCTCGGCGCCGGCCGGGTATCGGATCGGTCGCTCGGAGCTGATCACGTCGAGCGTGGGAACGGTCGTGCTCGCAGTGGGTTTGCTGTACGGGCATCGCATGGCGAACTTGCTGCTCGATCTCGAGCGCGTGGGTTTGCCAGTGCAGTCGTGGACGTGGCTGCTGCTGTTTCTGGCGATCGTGATCTCTGCGCTGGCGATCACCGGAGTAGGTGCGTGGCTCGTATGGCGTGGGTTGTGGGGTTCGAGGGCCGCAGGGTCGTCGACTGAATACATCCTCACGGACACGCGCGTGCTCATCCGGCGCGGCGAAACCGAGCTCTCGGTCGATCGGCGCCGCATCGTCGACATCGCCGAGTTGCCTTGCACCGGAGATCTGCGCAATCTGTTCTTGATACTAGATGGGTTGGGCGCGACCGCCCTCGATGACAGCGGCGCGCTCAGTATCCTGCCGCCGCCACGGGCCGCAGTGCTGCCCGTTTTGTACGAAGTACGGGACCGTGAGCTGTTTCGCCGCCTATTGTTCTCGACCACTGAGCCACCGCTCCGGGATGCGGCGTAGGGAGTTGTTGGCAAGCGGCGCAATGCGGGTATGTGCGGGTAGGTCAGGCTGCGGTTTGACCGTCCATACGGGTCGGTCTAGTCTCGACTCCCCGATCTACTGCGGGGCCTTTGCATCGCGCCCGCGCGTGTCGTCTCACAATGCTGCGCGCTTGTTCGAACTGTAGAAAACTCCTGGCCTCTGCAGCCAGTGTGTGCCCCGACGACGCCTCGCCGGGCGTACCGGTCACGCTCACGGAGCTGCCCGCAGCGCTCGCGGAGCGCTTCAGCGTTCGAGAGCCATTTGCGGTGGGTGCGACGGGTACCTCGTTTCGGATTACGGCCGCCGGTCAACCGGACCGACTCCTCAAGGTAATCAGTGCGTCGGTCATCGCGTCGCCGGCCGAAGCAGCCCGGCTGCGGCGAGACCTCCAGCGTCAGAACGAGATGAACGTTCCGAGTTTGGGGCGCGTCCTCGAATTCGGAATCGAGGAGTCGGTGCTGTGGCTGCTGCGCGAGTTTGCGCCGGGTGAGTCGCTCGCGACGCGGATGCGCCGGCCCGAGTGCCGGACCGGTTTGCCGCTGCCAGCTGCACTCGCGATCGCGGCGCAGTTGTCGGCTGCACTCGACGAGCTGCATCGCGCGGGCCTGTTGCAGCGCGACTTGAAGGCGGGTCACGTCATCGTCGAATCCGCCGGCGAGTGGCCGCGCGTGCGTCTGATCGATGCCGGGATTGCAGCGGCGCCGGCGTTGGTTGCGCCGGAAGTCGCGGCGGGTGCGCCAGCCAGCTTTCGTTCCGACCTCTACGCGCTCGGTTGTGTGCTGCATCAGTCGTTGTCGGGCTCGGTACCGGACGGTCGCGATTTCGATCTCGACTGGCCGCGGCCGTTGGCTGCGTTACTCGCGTCGCTGCTCGCGCACGATCCGAACGCGCGGCCCGCTTCGGCGCAGCAGGTCCGACGAACGCTCGGAGCGCTCTTGCCGGGCGATGCACCGGCAGACGTGCGAGGTTCGTGGCCGGCGCCAGGAGCGGCGCGCGGGCAAGTGGGGGATTCAAGTCAGGCGGCGGCACCGAAGTTCCGCGCGGGAGTGGGCAAGATGTCAGACAAAACCCAAGAGATCTCACTCGGCGAGATGGAGGCCGCGGATCCGCTCGATGCTCCGACGCAGGAAATCAGTCCAGCGGACATCGCGGCCGCAGTGAAGAGCGCGCAGGAGTCGAAGAAGTCGGCCAGTGTCGCAGCAACCTCGAGCAGTGTTGCTCCGCCGCCGCCAGCTGCAGCGATTCGCCAGCGGCTGTCGACGAAGATGAGCGCGTCACCGCCGCCGCCTCCACCGGAGTCGTTGGTGCCGCCGGCGCAGCGCAAGAGTGACTCGCAGCGGCCCGCGCCAACGGCGTCGCGTCTCGATTCCGTGCAGCCTGCCGCGCCGGTTTCGAAACCCGATTCGGTACGACCTTCGAAAGCACCGTCGAGTCGTCCAGCGCCGCCACCAGCTGCATTCGCGCATCGGACGTCTGGAGCACCACCGCGCGCGAATGAGCCCGCTGGGACGGGAACGCTGCCGCCGCCTGCGCGGCCGTCCGCGACCGCGCCGAGCGCAGCCGTGATTCCGAGTGCTCGATCGAACGCGAGCGCGCCGAGCGCGACCGCGATTCCGAGCGCTCGGCCTGCGAAGCCGGATTTCACTAAGACGATGGCTGGGCTCGGTGGCTCGCTGAGTCGCGGTTCTGGCGATGGAGGTGGTGCGAAAGCGCCGTCACCGAGCGCGTACGGAGCGAGTTCGCGCGCGAGCGGAAGCCTGCCCGCGACTGCATTGCCCAACGCGACGTCCGGGGATGCAGTCGCAAAGTCGTCCGAGCTCGACGCTCTTCGCGATGTTGCGGCCCGCAGCGGCTCGACGCAGCGAGGCATCCTGCAGCCGTCAGCAGCAGAGGTCTCGGCCGCGCGGCGTCCGGCTCCGAACATGCCGTCGCGCAATACGACGGAGCTCGGAATGCCGGCGGTGAAGCCGTCCACGCAGCCGTCGTCGAATGGAGGCGGTGCTGCGAACATCGCGTCAAGCACGGCGACGCTGAGGCCGGGCGCGATGGGCAGTTCGCCTGCCGATGCAGCCGTGGGTGAGGGCGTTCGCGCTCGTATCAACACAGCGCCGTTGTCGATGCGCGATCCGACGCTGGATACGGCTCCGGGAACGTTGTCGGCTGTCCGGAAGGCCGATGCCGGTGCGGCCGCGACGCCAAACGCGTTCAGCTCGGACGCGAAGCTCGGTGCGGCGGCAGGTGCAAGCGCGGCTGTTGCCACAGGGATGGCGAGCTCGGCCGCGCGAGCTGCCACTCCGCCACTCGTTGCCGCTGATGGCGGCAGCGAGTCGAAAGCCGCAAAGTCCGCAGTAGTGGGTGGTCCATCCGAGCCGGTCGCCGCGGCCAAACCAGCGGTCACAGCTGAAGCGCGTCCGATCACCGGCGCTACCGACGCGAGCGCGAGGCAGGACGCGCGTCCAATCACGGGCGTAACCACGGCGGAGGACTCGAAGAGTGCGGAGGAATCGTACGCTCCGACGCTCGGGCACACAGTGGCGGCGGACTCGAAGAGCGCGGCGGAGTCGCACGCTGCGACGCTCGGGCCGACCGCCACGCCGGCGAGCTCGAAGACTTCCGCGGAGTCGTTCGCGGCATCGCTCGGGTCGAAGATTGCGGCGCTCGGGTCGAGAATTGCGTCGGGTGAGTCGAAGAGTGCGGCGGAATCTCATGCTGCATCGCTCGGGTCGAAGACTGCAGCGGACAAGCCGAAGACTGCGGCGCTTGGGTCGAACACCGCCGCGGGTGCGTCGAAGACTGCTGCAGTCGAATCAAAGATGGCTGCAGTCGAATCGAAGACTGCAGCAGCTTCAGCCGACTCGAGGAGTGGAGCAGTCGAATCGAAGGTTGCAGCAGTCGAGTCGAAGACTGCAGTAGCCGGCTCAAAGACTGCGGCAGCCGAATCAAAGACGGCTGTAGTCGAACCAAAAACTCCAGTGACCGAGACGAAGGCGACCCCGGAGTCAGCCGCGCGTTCCGCTCCGCTGGCCGCGGCCGCGGCCGCGCCGGGCGCATCGTTCGATGTCGAAGCGTTGTTCGACGACAAGCTCGCACCGGAGCGGGCGGTGATTTCGAGGCCCGACGAGCCCACCGATCCGAAGACGAAGCTGGATCGAGAGCCGGCGGCGGAAGTCACGCCTTCGACTCCCGCGCGAGCCCGGCGCTCGCGAGGGCTGAAATCGTGGCCGCTGTTGGCTGCAGCAGGTGTCTTGGGACTCGTGGCGATCAGTCTGTCGTTCCGTGCGTGCGGTTCGTCGGATTCGCAAGTCGCGAGCTCGACCGCGAAGCCAAATCTCGTCCAGCCGGCCACGCCAGTGGCTCCAGCAGCGCCACCACCAGCTGCAGCCGCAACGCCGGCGCCAGCAGCCGAAGCAAAGCAGCCCGAAGCGGTGGCGACGGCAGCAGCGGACAAGCCTGCGACGGACAAACCCGCGCCGGCAAAGCCTGAAGCCAAGCCCGCAGCCGAGCCGCAGGCGCAAACCGATCTCGCGGGAGGCAAGACTTTGACGGCGCAGCAGGCGCGTCCGGGGGCGCCGTCGTTGCGAGGTGGAGTGGTTCCATACCGAGCCAACAACGATCCGCAAGTGGACTACAAGGCCAAGGGCCGGGAGCTCTACAGCGCGGGCAAGTACAAGGAAGCAGCGGACGCGTATCAGCACGCTTCGCAGACCGCGCCCTCCGATCCCGGCGCGTTTGCGGGCTTGGGAGCCTCATGGCTAGCGGCAGGTCAGCCCGAGAAGGCGATCACTGCGTACCAGCGCGCGCTGCAGCTGAAGCCTGATGTTTCAGGCTTCCAAGCAGCGTTGGGTCGGGCCTATTTGTTGAAGGGCGACAAGGGTCGAGCTGCGTCGGCCTATCGAAAAGCGTTGGAGCTAGACCCGCAGAACTCAGCAGCGAAGACAGGCCTAGCGAGCGTTCAGTAGTAGTCTCGCTCGCTCCGCCGCCATCAGCCGCCGTTTACGTCGAGGCGTAGCTAAACAGCGCGCCAGGCGAGGCTGTTTCAACGGCGCGGGCGGGCAGGGCGTTCTGGCACCTCGGTGCTGGTCAACTTCGCCAGTCCTGTGAGGGCAGGTCCCAAGCCTCTCAGTGCTTCGACTGCAGCCGGGACCGGCGATGCAGCCATCCGCAGCTCGAGCTCCGGTCCACCGGGTCGCCGGACGATCCGTGCCGACGCGGTCGGAGAAATCTCAATCAACGCCGCTTCCGCTCGCACCCACAGTGCAACGAGTTCTCGCGACAAAGGCTCGGCGTCGCTGCTGACCTTGCTCTCGGCCTCGACGCGAGCAGCGCCTGCCAGCGCGAGCTCCCTCGCGCGCTCGACGCCGAGCCCGATGACGTGTTCCGCGAACGCGTCAAAGTCGGTGACGTTCCGCGCACGCCAGAGCACGAGCAGCTGGGCCTCGTACAGGCCTAGCTCGAGAACATCCGTATCATCCCGGCTCACTGCTCGCCGCAGCCGTTCGACCCGCCGGTCGTAGACGGCCCGGGCCTCCGTGTTCCGCACACCCGGCACGACGTGCGTAGTGCCTTCGGGCTCGGCCAGGCCTTCGGGTGAACGCGGCGGGCGTCGCAGACGATCCACCCGCCCCTCGGCTAAGTCCCTCAGATCCGCAGGTAATTTTCGCAGGCCCCCACGCCGCGGCGGGTCTCCCTCGGGCGCCTTGCCGCGCCCGACCTTCGCCCGGTCCGGGCCGCGCTCGGGTGAGCTGCCACTTCGCGGTCCGCGTCGATAGGGGTTACCTCGGTGCTCGTCCATTCTTCTTCGCAGCTCGCTCGTGAGAGAATCGTTCGCCGTACCTGAAGACCCTCAGGTTTTTGCTTGCAGGAGGGCAGAGCATCCGTACACTGCCAGCCCCTGTGGACGGCCGGGCTTTTTAGACCCTCGCCGCCCAGGCTTCCAGCGAAACTCGCGAAGAAGATTGAGTAACAGCCAGCCGAGCAATCCTCGATTCTCGGCAGACTTTTGAGCAAGGACGAGACGGATGTACGCGGTCATCAAGACAGGTGGCAAGCAGTATCGGGTAAGCGAAGGCGACCGCCTCCGTGTCGAAAAACTCGAGGGCGCTATCGGCGACTTCGTGAATTTCCCCGAAGTGCTGATGCTCGGCGGCGAGACCGTCTCGATCGGCCTTCCGCTCGTTTCAGGCGCTAAGGTCAGCGCTCAAATCGTGTCGCAGGGCCAGGGCAAGAAGATCATCGTCTTCAAGATGCGGCGCCGTAAGCGCTACCGTCGGAAGAACGGCCATCGCCAGCCGTTTACCGAGCTCAAAATCACCGCCGTCAGCGCCTGAGGGAGAAGCAGCCATGGCACATAAAAAAGGTCAGGGATCCTCGCGCAACGGTCGCGACTCGAGCGCGCAGTACCGCGGGGTCAAGGTCTTCGGTGGTCAGTACGTGACCGCCGGCAGCGTCATCGTTCGCCAGGTCGGGTCCACGTTCCACGCTGGCCAGAACGTCGGCGTCGGCAAGGACTACACGATCTGGGCGCGCATCGACGGCGTCGTGAA
>DASRXR010000163.1:0-17850 GCA_035687405.1 Polyangiales bacterium | reverse complement strand
TGTGTGCGGTCTGCTGAGCTGTAATTGCACATGAATGCCGTTCGGCGTGGGTGCGAGTACTGAACCGCCATCCCCACCACCAGAACCGAACGGCAACGAATCGCTCACGCATCGTGACTTCCACCGCATGATGCGCAGTCTGTTAGACGATGTCCTGGAGCTGCGGCGCCGCGCCGGTCCGCTTCCCGTGGTGTAGCTGGCCGATGGAACTGCAGAGCTGTGGCGACCGTTTGGTCAATACGTCAGCACCGAGAAATCGGCGTGGCACCCACCAATTTATCGACGCCTGGCATGCGCTCTTGCGTCCATGCCGACGGCTCCCAGAATGATGATCAGAAGCTCCATCAGTACCGTGTCATTGCTTCAGCGCGCCGCAAACCGCGCCTGCGAAGAAGCACAGCGTTCTTCAGGATGCCCCCGGGTAGTAGGCATCGAAGCATCAAGTTCGCAGCACCGCCAACGGCGGCGGTGCTGCGAACCCGCAACGGGTGGCAACAACAAAGTGTTGCGCTCATGCGTGACGTGCATACAAGAATACGATTGCATTACAAACCGTGCAGTAGCAAACGCTATCAACTAACGTATGCGGGGTAGTCATGGTTGATTTGTTGCAGATAGGCAGCCGTTCCGTCGCGCTGGTCGCGTTAACGCTGGCGTGCAGCTGTGCAGTCGAAAGCTCAGAGCCGGACGCTCGACGTGACGTCGCCGCCGTGGTGGAAGCGCTGACCACCAACTGCAGCCCGGATCAGGCGTCGTTCGCGAGGGCGGCTGCCGTCGCCGCCGGTATGGCATTGCTCGGCGCCGGCGCTGATATCGGCGGTGTGGAAGACGGTGGTGACGCCAGTCGCTTCGACTACTGGTTCGGAGCGCACGAGCCAGAGAACATCAGAGTCGTCACCCAGGTGCTACTGGGCTCCTACGAAATGATCGCGACGGCCGAGTTCAGGTGTGGCTGCGACGATCCCGATCCCAACCTGATCGCGCAGACGATCACGAATGATCCAAATCAACTCATTCGCCTCTGCCCGCCATTCTTCGAGCGGGACTTCACGGAGTTCGCGGTGGGCGGTCTTATCCATGAGCTCTCGCATCTCAATGGCACGCTACACTGGAAGACCGGCGCTTCATGTTTTCCGGGCGACCCGCATTGGCCTGACTACTGGCACGCACTGACATCGAATCCTTACGGTGCCACCAACAACGCTGAAAGCTACCGACTCTACGCACTGGACTGGCAGCCCGGAGAGGCATCGTCGCGTGGTGCGGTATGTACGGACTGAGTGTCGCATCCGAGCTACTTGCGGTTGGCTGGGCGGCCTGTGGCGCAGCGGGTTTTCACCGGACCGTCCACCGCTTTCGGTCGGCGTAGTGTGCCACGCGCGGATCGAGGTGTTCACGGCGCTTTCAGCGAGCCCCCGATGCGTTTGCGTCGGGCAATGAGGCCGGATGTCGTCCTGTTGTCGTTGGACGGTTCGATGAGTGATTCTCGGCCACACTCGATTCGCACCGAACGTGCTTTGGATTGACGATGCAGGACTCGAGTGATGCGGCGTGGGCGGTTGTGACCGTGGACCTGACAAGCTCCCGATGATCTACGGCACTGTGCTGGTGGCCACAGAATGCCGAGAGTGTTGGAGGCAGGCCGGCCGCCTCGCTTCATGCGACGTTTCCGAGTGTGCCGTTCCAAGGTTGATTTGGTCTGGCGAGGGAATAGCGGGGCCGCTCGCAGTAGACGACAACGCAATCTACTGGGGCGTGAGCGGGCCGACGAGACTGCTAATGCGTGACGGTACTCACTGCAATCAGTGTTCGGTCCTAATAGGCCCTGACTCCGACGCTACTCGGCATCCATGATGCTAAAGCGAGTGCTGGCACCGGTTTGGTGAGGAAGTGCAACGCTGATGGATGCGCGGACGCGACCAGCACGATTGCATCAGGGCTGCATGAACGCGCAGCCAACCGCCGTCATCGCTAAAGCCGTTTGGCAGCGCTGTCCACAGCGTAGTTTGCTTGGCCTATCAACCCATCTGCAAGCACTACAACGGCAAGCTCATCATCGCGATTGACGAACTCGACAAGGTACACGATGTCACTCAAGTGCAGGGTCTGCTTTCCGAGATCAAAGGTGCGCTGAGCGTCGAGGGGACCTACTACCTGTTGTCGATCTCGGAAGACGCTGCGAGCTCATTCCGCACGCGGCTCTTTGCCGGTCGAGACATCTTCGAAAGCACGTTCGATGAGAT
This sequence comes from Polyangiales bacterium, assembly GCA_035687405.1. Lineage (GTDB taxonomy): Bacteria > Myxococcota_A > Polyangia > Polyangiales > JAFGIB01 > JADGRF01. The sequence goes on along the minus strand of DASRXR010000163.1, from coordinate 15,607 downwards.
CTACGAAGTCACGCCGATGGATCTCGCCGGCGCAGAAGCCATGCTACAAGCACGCATCGAGCAGGGCAGGAGGACGCGAACCGTGTTCCCATGCCGACGCTGCTTATCGGAGCGCTCATGGCTGGCGGGATTCCGCGCGAGGTGCTCCGCAACTTCAGAGCGCTATCGAATGCAGCCTGCGCGGACGCCGCGCAGGCATGTCGCGAGTGCTCGACTGCGTATTCCGCCTGACGTGGACACCCGTACCGCCAGCATGAGGACACACGCGAAGCGCATTCGGAGCGCGTTGTGAGTCTGTCACAGCGAACTACTACGTGGTCGGCGTGAGCACGCCGAATGCAAGTGGTCCGGGCGTTGTTGGAAGTCCGCACGCAAATTCTGTGTTGTCGGCAGTGAGGCGAGCCACGTGTGCACGCAAAACCACTGCCAGGGACAACGAAGGGGTCTGATCATTCAGCTGCGGACTTCCGCGCGCGCTGCGTGAAGCGGTAAGACCGCGTGGTGATATCGTTGTGCGATGCCGGACAGGACATTCGCGTTTGGAGACCTCCGGGTCGTGTGCTCCGAGCGGCTCGTGATTCTTGCGCGTGCGACCTCAGCGATGCATTTGACCCGGTTCTTCGACGTGATGCGGAACGGTCCACACAGGGGCAAATACTGGCTTCACGCAGCGGGAAACCAGCAGCGCCAGCACGTAGCCGAGTTCTCTCTGGAGGATTCGGAGCGCTTCGGAAAGTTGATAACGCGCTGCATGCGCGAGACATGGATCGCTGCATCCTGTCCGGTCGATCTACAGACGCTCACCACCGAAGGCTGGATTGTAATCATCCCTGCTGCGCAGCACTGGTTGGAGCAGCAATGCGGAAAGCGCATGGTACGAGATAACGTCCGCACTTCTCAATTGGCGGGGCGGCCGATCGACGTGGACGTCACGTGGACAAAGCGCGAGCGCTTCGCTCACGCGAGCCCCAGTGTTGTACAGCAAGAGCAACAACGCGCGATCACGAGAACTCGCCGCATCCGTTCCAGTGACTGCGGCGATCACCGCGCGAGCATCTTCCGGCTCAAGGTAAGAGATCACGCGGCTGCGCGCGCGCTTGTTTGGAATGGCCAAGATCCGGCCGTAGTCATCCGCGCGTGACAGGTCGTGTCGAAGCAGATGCTCGGTAAAGCTGCGAATAGCCGCGAGTCGACAGTTCCGAGTCACGGCACCATTGCCTCGGGTGGACTCGATGTGATTGAGGAACGCGAGCACGGAGTGCGCACGGATGTCATCGAGGCGCAGTTCTGCGATGGACCGATGGCGCGACTCTGCAAGGAAGATGAAGAACAGGGTAAGCCCATCGCGATATGCGCGAAATGGTGTGGTCGCTTGCACCGCGGACGAGACGCATGTGCTCCACGAAGAAGCTCTGCACAAGCGCCTGCAGCGAATCGGAAGGCAGACGAGTCATGATGCGCGTCTGGTGGTCTGGTATCGCGTGCGGAATCGCTCGCCCGCCAACGCGAGCAACTCCGGTGTGGCATTGAGGTACGTTTCCGTTCCGAGCAAGTCGAGATGGCCGAGGTAAACCGAAAGCCATGGCAAACGCGCATGGAGATCCACGCGTTGTCGATACCAGCGTGTAAGCCGATGAACCGCAAACGTGTGACGCAAGTCGTACGGGCGAGGTTCGACTCGACCGCGGGCCGGCTTGAGATCGGCGTTTCGAAACAGTTTGCGCAACGTGCACTGCGCAGTCGAGATCGGAAGGCTGCGACGATTGACACCGATGAACACGTGGTCGTCGGCCTGCTCTGTGCCCCCGACGAAATGCTTTCGCGCGCGAAAGCATTTCGCGAGCTCAGACGTAAGGGAAGGATGCATCGGCACCCAACGTGACCGGCCCTTGAAGTCGGATACGAACAGGACGCCGCGCCGAAGATCGACGTCGCGAACGCGAAGGCGCAGCGCTTCACCAAAACGAAGGCCGGTGCAGTACAAGACCAAAAACAACGCGCGGTACAAGTTCCGTCGAAATCGTGGCCGGTCCAATCGTTTCACAAGATCCAGTAGCAAACGGATCTGATCTGGAGAAAGGTGACGTCCCACCCTGTGTCGGTCGTGAATGACTTCGAGTCGTGCTGCGACGCTCACGCGGAGCGCTTCACCGGACCCAAGTGGATCTTCGAGCGCAAGCTCGACGGCATTGGGCTGCTCGCGTCGAACGGTCGCGACGTTCGATTGCTGACTCACAATCAACTGCTGCGGGTTCACTTCGTCGTGAGCGCGACGAGGCCGGTATTCGTACCTACGAAGATGCGGCCCTTGGCGGCGATCGGCGTGTGCCACTTCACCGTTGTACCCACGTCCACCGAAGTGATCGCCATGCCATTCTCACCGTTCAACCCGTAGAGCTTGCCGCTGCCGAGGTACCACACGATGCTATCGGCCGTACCGTCGGTCATGGTGACGATCGGCGAGCCATTGCCGTTCGGGCCCGCGCACCACGCTACACTGATCTTTGGCGGTGACGTGGCGTCGATCTTGACTGCGCCAATGTTGCCCATGCCCACCGCGCAGCCTGTCAATGTTTCCACGCCTCGGAAAACGACGAACGTTCCCGTCGGGGTGGTGTAAGCAGCCGGCGCGACGATGATGCCGCTGAGAACACCCGCGTTCGTGACCTTCAACTTCGCGAGATGACCGCCCATACCTCCGAGGTTTGCGCGATCGAGGAGGAAGGCCTCGCCGCTCTTGCCGAACGCAATCACCAGCTCCGATGGCGTCGCACCGGGCACCGTAACCAGCACGGCACCAGAGCTCCCAAGGTCGAAATCCTGATTGTCGAACTCTGCCCAGTTTTGCGCGGCGTAGAAATTCTTAGTGTCGCTCTGCGTGATCTGTTTGAGATCCTTGCCGAGTCGCAGGACCGCATTGTTCTGACTCCACGTCGCGGGCGTCGAAAAAGTCGGGAATTCGTCCGATGACGCAGTTGCCATAGCGTTACCTGTGGCTGCGAAGATCGATGTTCCGTCAGAAGCGAGCCCACCCGACGCCCAGACTCCAGCCGCAAATGCCGCGGTCGAGAAGGCGATTGGCTGCGCGGGATTTGCCAGCGGAACGCCGACCACCCAACCGTGATACTCGCCGCAGTCAAGGCTGTGGCCGCCGTACGGCACGTACAGCGTATCGCCGAGCAGTAGCAGCGCACCGCGCTGGTTCTGGTTCCTCGAGACGAACTTCGTCCCGCTGGTCGACATCAAGCCATCCACGTTCGCCGGCCAGCCGGGCTTGACCGAGCCGTCATCCAACGACAGCGCAAAGACCTGGTGCTTTGGTCCCGCCGTCATTGCGGCGACGTAAAGCGTCTTCGTGTTTGCATCGATCACAGGCGTGCCCGTGACACCAAGAGGCATGATGGTGGCACCCGGCAAGCCGTCCGACACCGGCGGTGCGAGCGTCTTCTGCCATACGACCGCGCCCGTCGCTGGATCGAATGCTGATACCTGGTTGGTCTGCGTCGCAGCGATCACGAGATCTTTGCCGCCCGCACCTGCATCCCAATACAGCGGCTGCGCCCAAATCTGTCCGTTCGTCATCGCGTGGAACGCTGCGTCCTTCTTCAACATCGCAGCAGCCGTGCGCGTGAACGCTGCGTCGACATAGACGCCGTCTCGGGTCGCGTGTTTGTGGAACTGCAGGACGGATGCTGCGCCGACATCAGCCGTCGGCGCCGGCGACGCACCGGTTCCACCCGCCGGCGCGCTTGTACCTGCTGCACCCGTTCCACCCGCCGCTGTCATACCGCCGCTACCCGCGGCAATAACACCCGCGGTCGCACCTGGCGTCGTGTTGCCTGCCGTGCCCGTCGGCGTGCCGGTCGTTGGCGTTCCGCCTGCCGTCGGCGTTCCAGTCGTTCCGGAAGTGCCCGGCGCTCCGATCATTCCTGAGCTGCCCGCCGCTGGAGGCGTGGCAGTGCCGCTGTTGCCGCCGCAACCTAGCGCAATCAGACACGCGAATGCCGTGTAGTAGCTCTGAGTGGGGAGAATGCTGTGCGTAGATCTCTGCATGAACGTTCTTCAGCTGGCGGGACATGCTTCGCCTATCACAACTGTACGAAGTCTGCATTGGCGCGCGGAACCGCATTGTGCCGTCTACGTAAACCAGTGACGTCGAAGCGCGCACGCTTAGCCTTTCCGGACGCTGCGTTGCGCTGGAGGTGTTGTCCGCCTGCGCGTTGTTGCATATCTCAACGTTCCCGCGACGAGGCCACTGTGCGCGCCTCCTCACAGCTCACGGCCGGAGATGCCAGTGGGCAACAAGCGCAGCTCTTAGCTTTAGGGGTGCACTTCACAGGATTAGGCGGGTTGTCGGGTACAGCGATAGCGCCCCAATGCGCGCGCAAGAACGCGCTCCACGATGTGCACTTGTATCGCTCCGGCGCTGGGTCCATGCCGGCCTCGAGCAGGATGCGCTTGATCGTGTTGCGGCCCACGTCGTGGCCGAGGTTGCTGAGCACGCCGCGAATACGCGTGTAGCCCCAGCCGCTGTTCTCGCGCGCCATGCGCAGCACGAGCTCGACGATGTCCGGCGGACTGGGATGGCCGCGCTTGCTGCTGTCATCGTACTGTGAGCGACAAGGCGACGATACCAGCGCAACAGCGTATCCGGCGTCACCAGCCTGTCGATCTTCGCAGGGCTTTGCGCCCGAGCTTCTTCGTAGCGGCTGCGAGCCGATGTCGCTGAGCGTCCGTGTAGCGTATTCGGTGGCGGCGAAGTTGCTCGCGCAGCACCGTATTCTCTGCGAGCAGATACTCGGTGATGCGCTGGTGGTCTCGCCACACCCATCCGGCGATGGTCAAGAGCAGGAAATGCAGCGGCAAGCACGACATCGACCCGAACCTAGCGCCGTCAGCGGCGGCGCGCTCGCCTCAACCGCACTGTGTTCAGCGCGATCTGCGGATGGCACACTACGGGGTCGGTACCTCCAGCCACCGGCGGTCGCCCCGTTGTCCGAGCTAGAGTCCGCGTGGCTGGCCTGGATCGCGGAACCGAGCAGTCCGCCACCATCGACCGTGCTGACTCCCGCAAGCTCGCTGTTCCCGAAGTGGCTGCGCGCGATGGTCGCACCACAACGAGCAGCAGCCGCGCGCGAAGACGCGACGTTCAACCGCCGCTATGGGCGGCTTTGAGGTTTCTAAACACAGTACAAACGCACTTGCCTCTTTCACGCGTCCGCGTGAGAACACACGTATATGCATATGCGTGCTCGCTGCGTTCTGGGACTCTGCATCACGCTGTCGACACTTCAGTGCATCGCGAACGCGTCGGCTCAGGCGAGCGCGACGCTCGACGCACCGAGCGAGATCGTCGCCGGCGCGAACATCGCAGTGAAGTGGACCGGACCGAACGAGCGGTACGACAAGATCGGCATCGCCCCGTCCGGCTCATCCGACTCGACCGAGCCGCTCACGTCCAGCTATCTATCCGGCAATCCGACGGGTGTGCGCACGCCCGAGAAGGCCGGCTCGTACGAGCTTCGCTACGTCAATCGCAAGTCGGAATCGGTGCTCGCGCGAAAGCCGCTCGAAGTGCGCACGGCGACGGCCAGCTTGGAAGGACCTGGCACCGCCGGTGCAGGCTCCGCAATCTCAGTCAAATGGACCGGGCCTAAAAATCAGTACGATAAGATCGGCATCGTCGCCGCAGGCGCTCCCGACCGCCAATCGGCGCTTCGCAGCGAGTTCATCAACAACAGTCCGACGATTATTAAAGTCCCCGAACCACCTGGGAACTATGAGATCCGCTATCTGACCGGCCAGACCGGCTCCACACTCGCCAAAACTGATCTGACGATCACCGCTGTCAGTGCAAGCGTGGAGGGGCTGCCGACAGCGCTCAGCGGAGCGCTGATTCAAGTGAGTTGGACTGGACCAAACAATCAGTACGACAAGATCGGAATCGTTACTGCGGGTGCTCCCGACCGCTCACAGGCGCTCCGTAGCGAGTTCATTCAACGCAGTCCGGCGAGCATCAAAGTTCCGGAACCACCGGGCAACTATGAGATTCGTTATCTCACGGGTCAGACTGGCTCGACACTAGCCAAAACGAATCTTACTGTCACCGCTGCCGAAGCCAGCGTAGAGGGTCCGACATCCGCCGTCGCAGGTGCCACGATCGCGGTGCGTTGGACTGGCCCCAACAATCAGTATGACAAGATTGGGATCGTAGCGGCGGCAGCGCCCGAGACGCAGGCTCCCGTGCGCAGCGAATTTCTGCGACCGAGCAGTGTGAACATTCGGCTGCCCGATCAGCCCGGTGACTACGAGATCCGCTACTTGACCGGTCAGACAAGCTCGACGCTGGCGAAAGCTCGCGTCTCGGTCACGCCCGCAAGTGCATCGATCGAGGGTCCGGTAACGGCTGTCGCGGGTACGACGTTCGGGATAGGTTGGACCGGACCCGCAAACCAGTACGACCACATCGTCGCGGTTGCCAAAAGTGCGACCGACGATCGTTGGGCCGCGAGTGGGTTCATCGACAAGCAGCAGCATCCTCTCCCGATGCGTGCACCGCTCGAACCAGGCGCGTACGAGCTCCGCTATCTCACGGGCAACTCGCATCTGGTGTTGGCGCGCGCGGAGCTGCAGGTCACACCCGGGAAAATCGAGCCTGGAATGATCGCGGTCAGCGTTGGCGATCCGGCTTCGGGTGGGGCCTCGGGTGCAGCGGGCGCGGTCGAGATCGTGCTCGACGCTTCGGGCAGCATGCTCCAGCGTATCGGCTCGCAGCGGCGCATCGACATCGCGGCGCACACGCTGAAGCAACTCACGTCCACGGTGATTCCAGCCGGAACACCGTTCGCGTTGCGCGTCTTCGGGCGTGATGCAGCGTCTTGTCAGACTGCGCTCGAGCTCCCGCTGAAGCCGCTCGACGCGACTGCGGTGGATAAGCAGCTCAAGGCGCTCGAGCCGAAGCAGGGCGCGCGAACGCCGATCGCCGCATCGCTCGAAGCGGTCGCGGCGGACCTGCGAGCAGCCAAGGGCGAGCGACTCGTGATTCTGGTCACCGACGGTGAAGAGACTTGCGGCGGCGACCCGGTCGCTTCGATTCGAAAGTTGAAGCAAGCAGGCGTGGGCGTGCGCATCAATATCGTCGGTTTTGCGATCGATGATGCTGCGCTGGCGTCGACGTTCCGGCTGTGGTCGGACGTCGGTGGTGGCGCGTATTTCGAAGCGCGCGACGCGGCGGGTCTGGAGCGTGCGTTGACGCTCGCGGCTCGCGCCGGATTCGAGGTTCTCGACGCGCGCAAAGCGGTTATCGCTCGCGGCTTTGTCGGTGATCCGCCGCTAGTCGTGCCGCCCGGCGAATACACGGTGAAACTCAATGCAAAAAGTGGAGCGACGCAAGCCGTCACGGTGCGTCCGAAGGCAACGAATGCAGTGCGTTTTTGAATGCACCTTGAGCCAGCAGGCTCGCAAAGTTGCGAGCCGTTGTCACAAAACTCCTGCGAGCTCGGTCTTCGATCTCACCTTGAGGGCGCACGAGGCGGTTGATCGATTTCGAGCGCTCCGTGCGTACGTAGTACCCTGCAAGCTACGGTTTGAATGGGAGGGTGACCCATGACTGTGATTCAGACGCTTGGAATCGATCATGTCGATTTGACCGTGACCGACCTCGCTCGTTCGGTGGCGTTCTACGCGGAGATTTTTCCGGCGCTCGGCTTCCGCCGGATTCCCGAAGAGCCGGGACATGTATGGGCGAGCGCGCATCTCAGCATCGCAATCCGACCTGCAGAGGAGGCTGAGCAGAGCGTTGCATTCAATCGATTTCGCGCCGGCCTGCATCACCTAGCATTTCGTGCGTTCACGCGCGCTGACGTCGACTGTTTTCACGAGTATCTGATCGCCCAATCGGTCGAGATCTTGGATCCACCCCGAGAGTATCCGGAGTACGGCAAAGGCTACTACGCGTTGTTCTTCAGCGATCCCGACCGAATCAAGCTCGAGCTCGTGCATCATCCATGGGGCTTCTGGCGCCACGTGCTCGCGAGCGGTGAGGATCGGCGGCCGCGTCACGTCACGGTGAGCCACGAGTGATGCGCAGGTGGAAGCGCGCAGTGCGATTGCTGCGAGATATCCGCAGTTCGGGCCCCCACACGTCCCTGTGGTGTGCCATCGCTGCGGCGATGCTCATGCGGCCTCGCGATGGTAGAAGTTGAGCACGCCGCCGAGACGCTGCCGGCGCATGACGCGGCCGCCACACGTGATCTGCGAACGTCTGCGCTCGGCGCCGGATCACTTCAACTGTCTCCTTGCGCGCCGCACGCCGAGAACGGTGAGGAGCAGCAGCAAAGCTCCGGTAGCCATCCCCAGAATGACCGTCGGCTTGGTCTCCAACCAACTGCGTGGCTTCGCGCTCTGATCGATGTTGAGCGGTTGTTTACTCACGCCGCCGGGGCGACTTCATCGAAAATCTCTACCGGCCCAAAATTCCAAACCCGCACCCGCGGCTCGCGTCACCTGCTCCCAGTCGTTTGGCGACACGGGCTCGTTGCCGTCGCGATGACGCCCATGTTGCGGATCTGCTGGACGCGGAACACGTCGTTGTCGAAGTGGAAGCTATAGAAAGTCGGTTCTCGCGCCATGCCTTCTCCCCGCATCAACTCTTGATCATGAACATCACTCCGAGCATCACCGCGATGAGCGAGCCGTAGTAGATTACCAGCGTCCGAGAGAACATCGAGCCGGGCCATGAGTGGCGGTACCCGTGGCTGAACGGCTGCGTGTCCATCGAGAAGTCGATCTGGTTCTCATCGAGCTTACGCACGTGGTCGTAGAGGGCTCGGAACCGTCGCTCTGGCGACAAGAAGTAGCCGTCGAGCACCCAGAACCGGCGGCGGGCAGTACGCGATGAGGAAGTAAACGTCCTTCGAGTCCTTCGCAGCCAGCGCGAACAGCGCCGCGATGAGCGTCACGGTCCAGCCCTTGAGCAGGAACAGGTTCGAGGCCATCCAGTTGACGGCCTGCTGGATGAACTCCAAATGCTTGAGCTTCTTCTCCTGCATCGCTTCATCTCACCGGGAACCTGTGCCCGCGGGCGCCGCGAGAACCATGGACGTGATCTTGCGGTTCACGGCGGTGGGGGATTGATCGCCGAAGGGTTGTATCCGCATCGCGGGCACGCGCGCTGTGCACGCAACCAGTTCACCCACTGCAATTGTTCCTCGTTCTTCACGGCTGCCCATAACCAACGCATACGGCAGGATGGACATCGAATCGCGAGACACGCGAGCGCAGCCGCACCGAGACCCGCGCCGATGCCGCTGAGCGTGATGGCGAACCCATTGGGCGCCTCTAGCCGCTGAAGCCCGAGTATCATCACAGCGAAGCCAAAGACCATCAGGAGCAGCCCAGCGCCTAGCTTCCAAGACTGGCCGGTTCTGCCGATTACGGATCTTTGAAACATGCGTTCCTTGCTACTCCACTGACTGTTGACGCATCAGTTGCAGTCGCCGCTGCATGGCGAACTGTCATCTCCATCTGAGCCCCACCCATTCGGCCCCCACGGCAAGGCGGCTGCGACTGCCGAACCTGCGGCCAGGCCTGCCTCAAACACCAGACCCGTCGCCACAAAGTTTGCGCCAGCTGCGAGCGACGCGGCTGGAACCGCGCCGAGCCCACCCGCTGCGCCAAAACCAAGACCGGCGCCTTCGGCTGCGGCACCGAGCACAGCGCCAACGCCTCCGCCGCTAACAGCGACAGCTTCCCCGGTTGCGAGCGCTCCCGAAGCCGCACCGCCGAGCAACGAACCGAACGAAGGCAGACCGAGGGCTTCTGCAACTGCACCGCCGGTAAGGAGTCCGAGCCCAGAAGGCGCGAGCAGACCCGGTATCGCGTTGTTAGTCTCTATGAAATTGCGCCGCACGCGATCCAAATAGGAGCACTCCAGTCCAGTTGGATCGACGAAGTTGATCGGATCGTTTCCAACGTACACATAAAGATTCGCCTGCCCACCCGCGAACAGAATCGGATCCTTCGCCGTCCAACGCCCCGTCACCGCGTCGTAATCTCGCGCCCCAAACCGCACGAGCCCCGTGTCCGCGTCGTAGAGGCCGCCCGCAAATCCAAACGGCTGAAACCCTGGGTTCGTATCTACGAGCACCCCGCCAAACTCATCGTAGTTGATGCGCTGTGCAACTGCGCCCGTGGCAGTGTTCACTACGAGCCTGACACTTCCGAGGTGATCAGTGATGAATCGATACACGACACCTCCACGCGTCATGAGATCCGGAACGTGTCCCTGCGAGGCGTATGCGAACGTCGACACGACCGCGTTGCTCGCATCGAGCTGAGCGATCGGCCTCAAAGCGTCGAAGTAGAGCAGCCCCCACTGCTTCACGCCGTCGACGGTCTTGCCCACGCGTCGGCCGACCGGATCGAGCTCGTACTTGATGTCTCGACCACCCGAAGTGACTGCGCTGCGCAACCTGCCGAGCTCGTCATAGTCGAACGTCGTGGGGTTGCCGCCACCGATCGCAGTTCGGGTCAGCAATTCTCCCGAATCACGATACGTATAGTCGTAGCAAGGCATGCCCATCAGTGGCATGGGATTTCCACCCGCATCTTCCGGGCACCAGCGCGTCACTCGTCCTGCGTTGTCATAGCGGCCGACCGTCGTAGCTGAGGGTGTCTCTCGGCTGAGTAGATTGCCGTTCGGATCCCAAACGTAGCGAGACGTCGTTACGCCATCTGCCGTGACACTCTTCAACCTGCCGACAAGGTCGTACTCATACCCGTGTTGAACCGTCTGCGGAATACCTGCCACCGCAACGCTCTGCGTGGACTGTAGGATCCGCCCCGCCTGATCGCGGCTGTTGATCGTCTCGCTGTAGTACAGCGTTCCGGACCACGTCGCGCTTTCGGACGCGAACTCCCCGAACGGCGTCGTGCTCCGGGTCGTCACCAGCGAGGTCAGCGTGGTGCCCGACAAATCTGAGCCTCCGGCCACATGCATCAACTGGAGCGCGTTCGCACTTTGGAGCAAGCCATCGGCATCGTAGTTGAAGTCGATGACATCGCTGCCATTCACTTGCAGCTTGTCGACGCGAAGATCAGCGTCGAGCACAGCTCCGACGCTACCGTGTGTGAGGCTCGACGTGCCCGCCCACGTGGTCGACGTCAGAGTTGCGCCGTCGAACACGAAGCCAACTGTGTGCTCGCCGGCGGCATCCACGCTCGTGAGTCCAGAAGGCGCGCCGTTCGGCGCATAACTGTTCGTATACGTCGTCGATCCTGTCACCATGCCGGAGACGCGGCCATTGGCAGGATCGTATTGGACGTCGACCAGACGGGATCCTGGATACAGAATCCGATCCAGCGTACGAGCGGGCGTATAGTCGAAATCTGTGGTCGTGGGTTGGCCCCCGAGAACACTCGGCGGATCCGAGATCTTATCAAGCGCATCGAGTGGACTGAAGGTAAGCGTGTGCGCGCCACGAGCTGGCGGCGTCACGCTCGTCGTGTTGCCCAACAAGTCGTACGCGAAGGCAATCTCCGAAGCATCGCTCCGTATGACTGACAGCGGGCGTCCCGCAACATCGGGCACGAACTCGCGTACCTCATCCATTGCGGGACCGGTGATCGACCGCAGGTAGCCGCTCGTGGCGTCGTAATCGAACGTCATGACGCGCGCATTCGGCCCGCTTCCCATGCTGACGTTCCGGCGCCTTCCGCGCGCATCGTACACGACATCCACCGCGTGCCGGCCCGGCAGCTCCATGCGAGTCACATGGCCCTGTGCATCCACGGTGTTGCGGGTCTCGCGTCCGAGCGGAGTTCGCGTCGTGTACGTGCGAGACGCTGCGTCGTAGGTGGTAACGAACGGGCCGCGACTTCCGAACGTTCGCTGGTTCGTGTAGCTCGTCATACTAAACGGATCCAACGGATCTGTCTGCGTCACGCTGCGCGTCTCCGTGTCGACGCGCGTCTTGCCCGAAGGCAACCTAGTCGTAGTCTGGTATGGGATCGCGCTGAACGCCCCGGTGCGCGGATCCGGCTTGGTTCGAATCTCTGTCGTCGTTCCATCCGAAGCTGTACTCGTGATCCAACCCAGCGCGTTCGCTATCGTGGTGTTCTTCGTACCATCCGGCGCTTCTGTCTCTGAAGTTAGAACACCCGCGACGTCGACCGATTCGCGGTACTTGTGTGGGTTCGAGATGCCTGTCGTGCGCCGTTGCACCTCGAACCCGGTGGGCGAGTCACTTCGCGTCAGAGTTTGCACGCCGTTTCCAGCGTCGGTATCTGACTGCAATCGTCCCGCTGAAGCATAGGTAAACGCGTTGGAATAGTTCCGCGGGTTCTTGAAGCTCGTAAGGTTGCCACCGTCGTAGCCAAGCTCGTACTTGCCCCCGTCAGGCGCGGTGACGAGCGTTAGGCGTTTTTGATTGTCGATCTGAATCTGAGTCGAGGGCGCTTGCGGAGGATGAATCGCGACGACCTCGCCGCTCGCGTTGCGCTCGAGCATCGTCAGATTGTCATCTCCATCAGTGATACTGCTGAGCTTCCCGTTTGCGTCGTAACCGAAGCTCAGTAGGGTAGCACCCGTGTCGGCAGCGATGGTTCGCCGATGCAATCCACCGATGAACTCCCACCATTCGCGTCCGTTCGATGCTGGGAGGAGTCCACGCGCGATGGCTCTGATGTTGCCCCCTCTCGCTATGCGATAGATGCGGTGACGTCCCCACCCCGGATCCATGATCAGTGGCGTTCCATCGCGATGGAGTTGCAGGAACGTAGCCGTATTGAACACGACGGCAGCCGACTGCCCGTCAGTGAATGGCACTTCCGATTCCTGAGTTGTGCCGATGCCCGCAAGCTTGACGAGCCCGCCATTGGAGATCATGTAGAGCGCTTGGTACAGATGCAATACGTAAACATCGCCGGAAGGTGAGACACGCACTTGATGGGCGCGAAAGCTGCTCGGGCTAGGCACGGCGGAATACAGATCGTTCGTGGCCGGCGCCCAGGCCGAGCCACCTGCGAGCAACCGCAACTTGCCGTCTGTGCCGATCACCATGACGCCCGCGTCACCCACGGCTAACACGAGCTCCCCGGGCGGCTTTGCGGCAATGCCCTGCAAACTCCGACCGAAGTCGAAATCGAGTGCGCGCGTCGGATGCGCATCTGCGCCTCCGTAGATGTCGAGCGGGACTGCGGCGGGGTTGGCCGAGTTATTCGGTGCGGTCTGACCGGCGATCGTCGAGATGATGCCATCACGCCCGATGCGACGAACGCGGTGGGACTCCGCGATGAACAGCGAGCCGTCGGGACCAAACACGAACCCGCGGGCGTCGCCATTCAAACGAACCGTGTTAGCCGGCAAACCGTCTGCTGTAGGCTTCGAGCTGAACAGTTCCTCATCGCCGGCGAACCGCTCGGGCTGAGAACCGTCCTGATTGAAGCGGTAGATGTACCAATACCCGCGCGTTGGCTGTTGCACGAGGATGTAGAGCTTGTCATCGGGGCCGATCGTCATTTCGACGATCTGGTCCACGAACAATCGGTTGACTCCGTCGTAACGAGCGAACTGGGTCCGTGTCCCCGGCTTGGTTGGGGGCGGGCGCGGGGTGACGGAGTCGTAACTCTCGGGAGTCCCGACGATCCGCATGGAGGCGCCGTTCGGGCGATAGCGAGTGACGTAGGGGAATGCAGGCTGGAACAGATCGCGGCTTCCAGTAACGAACATCGTGCCGTCGGCTGCTTGAGTGAACGCAAAAGACGAACCAAGGCCGTAAATGACTGCCTGCGAAATGCCGTTTGGATTCTCGACCTCGTCTTCGCCGCACTCGTAAATCGTCGCGCACGGACTGATGATGTTCTCGCTGCCGAAGAACTCGTACGCGGATCCATACGGCGTCTTGATTGGCTGGTGTCCACCGTCACCCCGGTGAACCTCGCTGCCGATCGGATCGAGCTCGTGATGGACGTTGACGTCCCAAAGACCGACCTGTTTGAGTCCGCGGCCCAAGTACATCTCGGTCTGCCAGGTGCGACACGTGGTGGTCGTTGCGGTGGCGGCCCTCCCAGTGAAACTCGTGCCTGTACCTGCCGAACCGTACAACCCAGCGAAAGACTGTTCGAACGCAGCCGGCGTCGGGTAGTAGACAACCGGAAAGCGATAGCACAGCTCGACCTTCGCGACTTCCGTGCCGGACAACGTCCGGCCGAACGCATCTAGCCCGTCGTAGTCGAGTCTGTAGTCTTGATTCGGCGAAATCGGGAAGCTCTGCTTGAACTCCCGGCCACCAAGCTGAATCGTGAGGTCGATGCCCAGCAAACTTGCGGGCAGGTCGTCAGTCGAGACGTTGACGTGCAGCGAGGGCTTTGTCGATTCGCTCTCGTAGTGAAGGTTGAACTGCGTGCCTGTGATCGGAATGTTTTCGCCCAGGCTCTGATTGAAGCAGCCGATCTGCGAGCCGGGACATTTCGTGTCCTTCTTGTCTTTCGACTTGTCTTCCTTGTCGCGCGTCTTGCGGCAATTCGGACCCATGCACGGCGGATCGTTGGGATTGTCACTGTTGTCGTCGTTGCTCAGTGGTCCGTTCGGCGGTGGATAGACGACATCCGGCGGAGGACCGTACGGCCAGTTGCAGTCCCATGGCGTGAAGTGCGGGATGAGCACTCGCCACAGAGTCGCACCCGGCTCGTACAAGCTCGCGAGTTGCGTCAGCTCCGCGTCGGTAATCCCGAGCGCAGTCAACTGCGCGGCCGTTGCGGCTGAGCCACTGCCTGTTACGTCGAGCACCGCGCGGCCCGCGCTTTCGCTCAGGACCGCGATCACGCGACCATTCTTCGACGCGACCCACTGGCCACGCGCGCGATCGTAGTAGCCCACCGGAACGCCACTACCCGTCGGTGCGTGAATGAAGTTTTCGCTGTAGTAGATGACCGGCTGACTAAACTTCACCGAGGCGGCGCCCGCAGCTTGCGCCTGATCCACGCTCAACTCGACCATGTGCGTGTAGGCGGTGTTCGGAGGCAAGGGAGCAACCATCGCCTCGTTACCGGTAGCTCCGACAGTCAGCTCAGTCGCACGCACACTGGCTTGGGGTAGCGACTGGACAGTTCCGTTCGGCATGACCATTTGTGCGCCGACGCCCGCGGGGAACAAGATCGTCGGGCGGCGCGTGCCATCTGCGTCCACGACCGTGTTCGCGCGAGCCAGCTGCATCCCCGTCGAGCCATTGAGCGAGACGGTCGTGACTGCCGAGTCCAGCGGCGTCAGCACCACCGGGGCGACTGTAATGTTGTCATCCCACTTGGGCGTCGCGTTGCGATCGACTGCCAGGAATCCCGGCTGTGCGAAACGCAGCACGAGCGTGCCTCCGCCGTTGACAACCATCGTGAACACGCCATCGACATTCGTGCGCGATTCGCCGTACTCGGGATGGTTCAGGACGGTCACGCGCACGTTGGACAGCGGGGCGCCGTTGCGATCGCTCGCCGACCCGCGCAACAGCGCCGCGCGTTCGGCTGTGATCGTCGCGGGTTGCATGAAGAACTGTACGGGCGACGGACCGGCGTACACGAACTTCGTCTCATCGTACGTCGGGGTTGACGTGGT
>DASRXR010000162.1:0-9268 GCA_035687405.1 Polyangiales bacterium | reverse complement strand
CACTCCGAGCTCACGTACACCGCGTTCACGAGCCTCGTCTTCAGCTTCTCGCAAACCGCCTCTGGCAGCTGCAAGCGATCGCCGCCTTCGACCAGCGACCAGCCTTCCGTCCGGTCCCGATCGAGCGGGACGAAACAGATCGTGCCGGTGGTCGAGTCACAAATACCGTCATCGGTCACGCGTAACGCCACGTTTACGTTCAAAGCGTCACCGTCGGGCTTCGGAATGGTGCAACTGTCATCCGGGTCGACGACGCTGCCGGCGGCCATACACGGAATCGTATCGAAGCACTGACCGCGCTCGGGATTGGTCGAACCACCGAAGACCTCCTTCGGACCGAAGTCGGGCAACATCGTGCTGTCGATCAGGCTCGGCTTGCACTTGCCAGCGACGCACGTATTGCCGTCATCGCACGAAGACAGCATGCGGATTTGCGTCACGCCGTTCGAATCGCGAAACGTCACCGCCTTTGCGCTGTCGTCGCACAGCCACTGAACAGGCATGCGAATCAGGGCGCTGCGGTCGGTGGGTACCGTCGTGGTCGCTTCGCGGAACGTGCGCCACTTGCCGCGTTTCTGACCAGACACGCGGATGGTGACAGGATCCCGCCGTGAGCCGGACACCAATGTCAGTGTCGCGGGGATCATACTGTCTTGATTGCCCGCCCCGACCGAATACATCTGGTTGAACTCGGTTCTGCCGTTCATCTGGATCAGCACTTCGACGGTGTCGATCTGCTGCGGCATCGCCATGTCCGTGCCGATCGCGACCACGAGCTCCCCATGCGAACCGGAGTCGTCGCAGCCGACCGCGACGAGCAACGCAGCGCTGACCAGCAGCGATGACCCTCCAGAACACACACGCTGACGCAAACCCAAGTTCACCGTCTGGGACTTATAGCGAAACGGAACCTCGATCAATTGCGAACGCTTTCACGACGGAACTCTGCCGCAACTTGCCCGTCCCGAGGCACTCGCCTACCGTGACGCTGCTGCACTCCATGCGCGCTCGCCGTGGCCAAGCTTTACGCGTGCTCCTTGCGGGGAGCTTTGCTGGCCTCGTCGCGGCAGTGTTTTTCTCCACGCTCCAGCGCGGGCTGTGGGAAGACGGCTACTTCGTCCAGCGGTTTGCGGCGCAGTTCTGGCGCCACGGAACTTTCGCCTGGAACGCGAGCGACGGACCGGTGTACGGCATGACGTGCGCGACGCTTATCTTCGTTAGTCTCGAATGATGCTCTCGGTCCTGAAGTCGGCACGAATGCGCGGCTTCACATCGCCGAAATCGATGAGCGCATGGCTCAACTCGCGCGCCAGATGGAACACTTTGTTCGACTCATCGGCCTTGTCACATGACAGCGCGACCACGCCCACCGTGGCGAGTCCATCCGTGCGCTCGCAGCTGAGGAGTACCGGCCGCATCGGCCCGTGTTCGGGAACTGCCGTGGTCAATTCGTCTTCACCCGTGACCGTCATCTCGCCCGTCTCGTCCTCGTCCTCGTCCGACCCGATCCAACGCTTTGCGATCGCGTGAAGCTCGGGCGTGTCAGGGGGGCCGGCGACTAACGTGAGGCCCTGTTCGGTCAACAGATACAGCCTTCCGTGCTCGCACTTCGCGAGCGACAGCACCATGCCGAGCGCTGCCGCCGCGCGCTGCTCGCGATCGGGATAACGAAGCAACCTGTGCCACGTCGTCGCAGCTGGGGCGCGACTAATCGCCGACTCGACCGTAGTCGTCATCTCGACCTCGTCCCAGATCGTGATCTCGCCGAAACCTTCCCAGATCTCTCGCGCGCGCTGCATCAAGTGTTGATGCCGTCCCAGCAGCGCGGGGTTGTCTCGCTCGCCTTGATAGCTCGCAGCACACCGGCGCATGCAGTGCTCGAACATCGCGCGATCCTTCATCAACAGCGCGAGTTGCGCTCGCGCCTCGTAACACCAGCCGAGGTTCAAGCCGTGCATTCCGTACTGCTCACGGTATGCGATGCCTCGGTCGAGCCGTTCGCACGCGACGTCGAACAGGCCGAGCTCGCCTTCGACCAGCGCGAGAAAGCACTCGATGTGGTCGCGCATCACGCGCAAGCCCGAAGCAGTGGCCGCAGCGATGTGTGCCACTCCGCTCGTGTGCGCTTCGTTCAACTCCCCGCGCAGGCGCAGACAATCGATCTCACAGCCTGCAGCCCAAGGCCAAGCCGGATGCACTGCAGGCTGGGTCACGTCCAAACAGCGCCGCACGTGCATGAGACTTGCGGTGTAATTGCCCCGGATCCGTTCGTATTCCGCGCGCCCGTAGTCGAGGTATGGCTGGGCCGACGGATAAAACTCCGTGAGCTCCTGCAAGACTTCGACGTTGCGTTTGGTTTGTTCGAGGTCTTCGGCGTGCGCCGCACACTCGAGCAGCTGCGTCGTTTGGCGCAAGCGCAGCTCGTGCGCTCGCTTTTGCTGAATCTGCAGCAGCTCACGGCGGCGGCGCCACTGCTCGACTCCGCGCAGGTTGCCACGGCGCAAGCAATACGCCTCGCGGACTGCGCTCGCGAGGATCTGGCCTTGCGGCATGCTGTCGAGCTCGGTCGCACGCTCCAGAGCTCCTTCGATTCCGAGGCCTGCTTGCAACGCACCGACGGCGTAGGTCAAGAGTGGGCGCGACCGCGCGAGCTGCACTTCACTCAGGCCGGAGGTCTCGAGCGCTTCTAGGCGGACGTGGTACAGCTCGAGCGCGTCCTCATAGCGGGCACCGATCAGCGCTTTCTGCGCTTCGATCGCGGCGATGACTCCGGAGATCGCCGGCGACAACGGAACGAAAGGCTCGAGCGTCGGCAGAGATCGAATCAGGCTAGGGTCGCCGATCACCGCCGAATATACCGAGCCCGCGTAGACCGTTTCCACGAGGATGCGAATCGCGTCGATCGGCGACAGCACGCGCTCGGCGAGCGGCGACGCGTCGTAGCGAGCCTGTACGGCCGTCAATGCTCCAGTCAGGCGTTCGGCAGCGGGCGGAGCTAAAACGTCAGGCGAGCTCGGCATTCCGAGCCGCTCCCAATCATCCCACCCACTATCCTTCGTCAGTTGCCGCAAGACGGAATGGAAGCACTCCGCCAAACCTTTGATCGTGACGCGGTCCGCCAGCGCAACCAGCTCGAGTCGGATGCTGAACGCATCGCGCGTAGGGCGCTCGAGCTGTTTGCAGTGGGTCAGCGCTTCGAGCAGCAGGTCTGGGTACTCGGTATCCGATTGATCGACGAGCGAATTGACTGTCAGCGCACCGCACAGCGCATCGACTGCGCGATCGAACTGACTGGCGGCGAACAGACAGCGCGTGAGCGCGATCGGACTTGCACGTCGAGCCACCAACCGCTCGGCGAGCCGCGCGTGGATCAGCCTCGAGCGCGCCGGCTCCATACGCTCGCGCAGCAAGTCGATCCAGCCGCGGTCAGCGAGCGTCTGAGGGTCGAGCGCGCTGACGACCCGCGCTTCGATCAGTGCATGCTGTGCGGCCGCGATCCGCTCCGCGCTGCCATGGTCCGCGAGCGAGATCACATCGTCCGCCGACGATCCATACCGATCGAGGACCGCGAGCATGTTTGCGAGCTCACGCGCATCCTCGTGGAGTGCATCGAGCTTCGCGCGGCGTACATCCGCGAGTGACGCGGGCAGCGCGTCTGCTGCAAGTTGTCCCGGCAGCGACCAACTGCCGAGCTCGTAGCGAGCGAGCTTGCGTTCGACCAGCGTTTGCGCGAGCTCCATCGTCGAGCGCGGATTGCCCGCCGCGCGCTGGAACAGGTGGCGCGCGACCGTGGCCAAGTTGTGCACTTGGCCAAACACGGATCCGAGCAGCGTTTCGGTGTCCGACTCGCTCAGCGGCTCGAGCGCGATCTCGTTCGACAGCTCGCGCAACAGTGAGAGTGCGGCACGATCGCCGCTGACGGCGTCATTCGAATCGGTGTACAGGATCCCGATCGGTCCGCGCCGCAGCGACGCTGCCAAGCTCAGGAGCGCCGCAAGCGAGGGCTCGTCACTGCGCTCGATGTCGTCGACCGCGATCAGCATCGGTTGGCCGTGGCTGATCGCTGCGATGAGCGCAGTCACTTCGCGCATGATGGATTCGCGAGCCGCCGCCTCGCTGCCCAGGTCACTGCCCGCCAGGATCGCGCGCAAGCCCGGAGCGCGCTCCAGTGCTTCGCGCGTCTTGCTGACGGTGTCGCGCAACTCCGTGAGCAGCGCCCGCAGCACGCCGTAGGCGCCGTACGTCGCATCCGTTGCATCGGCGGAGAGCACGGTGAGACCGACCAATCGGGCTTCGGTCATTGCAGCTTGGAGCATGCGCGAGCGTCCGCCGCCAGCAGCTGCAGAGAGACGCACGACGCCGCCGCGGCTCTCGCTGAGACGTACGACCGTTTCGTTGAGCTTGCGCGTCGGCTCGGCGCGCCCGACCAAGGCGGGCGTGTTCAAATACGCTTCGTGCTCCGCGAGCTGCTCGAACGGCGCGAGATCGGCGAGAACCGTCAACCGCTCCATGACTTCGGATGCGTGACGTGGCCGCGCCATCGGATCGACGCTCAGCAGAGAAAGCACCAAACGATCGAGCGCGTGCGGAAGCTCCGGTTTGATCGCGGACGGCGGTCGAAGCGTACGGCGGTGAGCCGTCCTCAGCTCGAGCAGCGTCCGCGCCGGAAACGCTTGCTGTCCGGTCAGCGAGAAATACAGCGTGGCACCCAGTGCGAAGAGGTCCGTGCGGCCGTCGAGTGGCTCGCGCTTGAGCGCTTCGGGCGCGATGCACGACGGTGTTCCGATCGTTAGCGCGCTCACGCCCATCGGCACCATTGCGCCGAAGTCGATCAGCTTCGCACGGCCGTCTTGCGTGCAGCGGACGTTGAGCGGCGACACGTCGCGATGCACGTAGCCGCGCGAGTGCAGCAGGGCGAGCGA
Organism: Polyangiales bacterium; assembly: GCA_035687405.1. Classification (GTDB taxonomy): domain Bacteria; phylum Myxococcota_A; class Polyangia; order Polyangiales; family JAFGIB01; genus JADGRF01. The sequence continues at coordinate 4,346 of DASRXR010000162.1, read as the reverse complement.
CGAGCATATGTCGCGCACGAGCGAACAAGCCTCGCGCCACGGCCGAGGCGTTCCCGAGAGGTCGCTGCCGCTGAGCAGCTCCATGGTATAGTACGGGCCCTCGGAGTCGAGGCCGTAGTCGTACACCGCGATTACACACGGGTGGTCGAGCTCTGCGAGCGTGCGGTACTCGCCATGAAAAAGCGCGATCCGTTCCTCGCGATGTCGCGTGTTTGCGTCGATTAGCAAGCGCTTCAGTGCGACAGGATGCTGTCGCACGGCGTCATACGCGCTGTATACCGCGCCCATCCCGCCTCGCCCGACTAGAGTGAGATCGCGGTAACGGTCGTTTGGACTAACGTCCACGTGCTAGAAGGTACCAATCTGCCGCACGTGATTCACCGGAGACTAGGTGTCAGGATGTGGTCTGTTGAGTGTTGTGGTCTGACGGCGCTCAGCCGCGGAGCGCACGCAGGGATTGCTTGGCGATGACTTCGTCGAGCGTTTCTACGATCTCGAGCGGCGATCCGAACACGCTGACTAGCGCGATCGCGGCATGTAGTGCCGAGCGGTAGACCGGGTTCGCTTGGAGCGGCGGCACGATGTACACGTGCGAGAACATGTGCGCGATCTCGCCCGCATGTTCCATCATGAGGGTGCGCGCGCTCGTGTCCCTACTCGTCATGTTCCGGTAATCGAGAACGAGGATCACTTTCTCTTCGCTCGGAAATCTGGCTCGAAGAAGCTCGATCGCAGGGCCGACGAGCCACCGCGCCTGCTCGACTGTGGCGCGCTGCGGCTTGGAGAGCTGTAGAACCGCTCCCGGCGGATCGGTAAACCAGGCGTGGAGCTCGTCCTGCGCGCCATGTCGGATATGAGGCGGCCCGGCAAACGCCGGCTCGACAGTCATACCGTTAGTATGGACGCGTTCCGAACGACTGGCGATCAGGTCGGCGGCTCGAAGCAATGTAGGATCGTATACCTGCTGAGCTTCTCGCCGCCATCGGCTGCATGGACGTGCACTTCCGCCACGGTGTCGGGTGGGAACGCCGCGAAGTGTTGCTGGCACGCGACGAGCACCGTCCCGGCCGCGCGATCGAACGGCGCTTCGAGGACGGTCGAGAGCACTTCGTTCGTGCTTTCGACGCGCATGACGAAGCTCACGTGGGTTGCGTTCGCGAGATCGAGCCCGCCGAGCCGGTGAAGCAAGATGTCTACGTGTTTCGGGAACACGACCTCGCGGCGGTCACCCGGTTGCATCGGATTTTCTAGAATCGTCAGGCCGCGCGCGGCGAGCTTCGCGAGCCGTTCGGGTGTGATCAGAGGTGGGATCAAGTCGCGCAGCGTTTCGGTGAGCACAGCGACGCGCGCCGAGAGTGTTGAACAAGCTTCGCAGCCGAACAGGTGTTCGTCGTGCGTCAGCTCGTCGTCCGGCGCGAGATCGCCGGCCCAGTAATCGACGAGGCTCGCCCAATCGAGGTGTTGGTCGGGACCGCTCAATGTGACGTCCCTTCTCCGGCATCGAGACACCGTCGCAGTGCACCGAGCGCGCGATGTCGAATCACACGCACGTTGCCGGTCTCGAGCGAGAGCTTCGTTGCGATCTCGGCGGCGGAACGCTCCTCGAGAAACGACATCATTAAGACGAGACTCGAGCGTTCCTCGAGCTTCGCGATGCACGCGAACAGTCCGTTCAGCTCGACTGTCAGCGGCGGAACGGCTACGAGCGCTGCGAGCTTTTCATCGGTTGCGAGCGGTAGACGCGTCGCTTGTTGCCGCATGCGTGCGACGGTGTTGCGGCATGTGCCGAACACGAAGCGATCGAAATGTTGTGGATCGTCGATCCGTCGCTGCCGCGCGGCTTCCAGGACTGCGACCAACACGGTTTGTGTCAGATCGCGGGTGAGGTCTTCATCGCGCAGATGTTTGATGCCGTACAGGCGGATGCGCGGAGCAAAGCGCCGGCAGAGCGCAGCTTCGGCAGCTTCGCGACGCGGACCTGCTTCCGCGATGCACTCGACGAGCTCGGCGTCGGACATGTCGTCCATGCGCGCGCGAGCGTAGCACGATGCGCACGCTGGAGAGGTGACCTGAGAGCGGTTGGGGTCTGGCATCGCGGTAACTACGTGGCTCTCGTCCGGCTTGAGTGTGGCGACGCGGGTCGGCAACGAGGACGCGCACGGCTACGAGGACGTGCACGGCTACGAGGACGTGCACGGCTACGAGGACGTGCACGGCTACGAGGACGAGGACGTGCACGGCAACGAGGACGTGCACGCGCACGGCAACGAGGACGTGCACGGCTACGAGGACGAGTACGTGCACGAGGACGAGTACGTGCACGAGGACGAGTACGTGCACGAGGACGTGCAAGAGTACTCGCCCGTTACACGCCGAGTGCGGTCGCCCAATCGCGCAACATGCGTGCGCAATCCCCGTGAAAGGAGCTGCCGTGCATGAGGCCGAGTGTTTTCGGGTTCGTCGCAGCGAGCTTCTCGAGATGGCGACGGGTGTGCACGTCGATCGCGACCGAGCCCGGCGGCATCCCCACGCGCATGGCTTCGGATTCGCCGACGAGGTCGCGATCCGTCAGGGCCGGGAGCTCGGCACCCGCGTGGGTCAAGACGTCGCCGCACAGGAGCGTTTGCGTCGTCGCTTCGAAGATGTGACCGCATTCCCAGTTGTGCGGGAGGTTCGGGGTATCGAGCCAGCGCACGCGCTTTTCGCCCAGGGTGAGCTCGTGGTCTTCGGTCAGGACGAGCGGCTCGCGATCGGCGAGGTCGTTGACGGAAACCATCGCCGCGACGGCGCCGCATGCGGGCCGCGCTTCGGGCGCTTCGCGGAGCCAATCGTTGAGCGAGCCGCACTCGTCTGCTTCGACGTGCGAGAAGGTGACGTAACGGAGCTTCGAGACGTCGCCGAGGATGTGTGCGACTGCCTCGCGGACGAGCGGGAAGAGGCGACGCGTCCCGGTGTGGTGCAGGAGTGGTAGGTCGTCGACGATCAGGAACTGGTTGAACGTGAAGCCGCCCGGCATCTCGCTGGGTGGAACCGGTGTGCTAATGCGGTACACGCCAGCAGCAATTTCGTGAACGTTCGTGCCGGATTGGGTGTTCGTAACGGTCATTGTCGCCTCCGGATAGACGTACCGGGGCGGGGCGGATCGTTACAGGCGACTGGACTCTTTTCGTGATTTTTTCGCGGTCAGCGCGGCTCGAAGATGCGGGCGTCCCAGGGCTCGAGCTGCACTCTTAGCTGATTTTCTTCGAGGGTCAGTTCCTCGCCGCGCATCAAGTCGCGCGCGCTTTTTTTGCCCCAGTGCGGGGCGGGTAGCTGCAGCGTGAGCTCGGTTGGCGTCGCCGAGAAGCTCAACACCACGAGCAAGGTTTCGGATGCTTCCTGACGCAGATACGCGAACGCAGTAGGTGCTGCATGACCCGATTCGCCGACGTGGAGCGCGCTGAAACCGTTGCCGCTCAGAGCGGCGCGGGCGCGACGCATACGGATCCAGCGCCAGTGAAAGTCGCGCAGCTCAGGCCGCGAAGGCGTGACTGGGCGCAGCGCAGCGTTGGGCTGGTATTCGGCGCCGACCTCGTCGAACGAGTACACGCAAGGAATGCCGGGCAGGGTGAGAAGCGCCGCGGTGGCGACGCGCGTCATGCCTTCGCCGTGGCGCGTGATGAAGCGCTCCGCGGTGTCGCTGTCGTCGAGGAAGCGCCAGGTGAGCTGCTGTTCGCGCGTGTGTTTTTGAGTCTCGAGGATTGCAGCGTGGAGGCGCTTCGGAATGTCGATGGGTTCGTCGAACACGCCTTTCCAAGCGTGTACCCCGAGCTCGAAACGGTAACCATCGATCGAGAACTGGACGATCCAACGCTGCGAAGTGTCGAGCATGACCGTCGCGAGAGCGGCGTTCTGATAGTTGCGATGCGACAGATGTGTCCAGTCGAAGTGGTGAGTGGCTGATCCGTCCGTGGCGCGTTCGTAGTAGTCGTAATAAGGTGACTCGCGCCCGCGAGCCGTCGCGTCGGAGTACCAAGAATGCCGGACGGACGTGGGGTTCGCCGGGAGGTCGAGGATCACGCGCATCTCGCGCGCCTCTGCTTCGCGAACGAACTCGGCGAGATCGGCGTCGGTGCCGTAGTCGGAGCGAACGCGAAGATTGTCGGTGGCGGCGTAACCGACGTCGCCGGTCGGCGTTTCGATGAAGGGAGCGAGCCAGAGAACGTTGACACCGAGATCGTGAAGCGAGTCGAGCGCGCGCGTCACATCGCGAAGCCCAGCTTCGCCGAACAGAGGAGGAAGAACTCCGTAGGCAACCGAGCGATCGATCCAGTCGGGCTGCGAGCGAGCTTGGCTCCGCGTCGCAC
>DASRXR010000161.1:0-16065 GCA_035687405.1 Polyangiales bacterium | reverse complement strand
GCCCCGAGCGACCTAGATTGCGAGCAGCTTCAACTACCGACGCCCCGCTCCCGCTCAAGCCTCGCCGGCTCGATGACACGCTACCTCTCGGTCCTCCACCACCCTCAAGACCGGGTGCTCCACACTGCAACGCTCGATCGCAATCGGACAACGCGGATGGAAACGGCAACCGGACGGCGGCGCCAACGGACTTGGCACCTCGCCCCGCAACGGCAACTTCACCCGACTCCGCTCTCGCACCGGATCCGGAACCGGCACCGCCTGAATCAAACTCCGCGTATACGGATGCAACGGCCGATCACAAATCCGATCCCGATCCCCTATCTCCACAATCTCGCCGAGATACATCACCGCAATCTGATCCGAAATCTGCCGCACCGCAGCGAGATCATGCGCGATGAACACGTACGTCAACCCGAACTCCCGCTTCAACTCCATCAACAAATTCAAGATCTGCGCCTGAATCGAAACATCGAGCGCACTGATCGGCTCGTCACAAATCACCAACTCCGGATTCAACGCGAGCGCACGCGCAATTCCGACCCGCTGCCGCTGCCCACCCGAAAACTCGTGCGGATAACGCGCCCGATACCGCGGATCCATCCCGACACGCACGAGCAACTCGATGACACGCTTCTTGATCTGCGTCGCATCACCCACGCGAAACGTACGCAACGGCTCCGCAACGATGTCCTCCACGGTCATGCGCGGATTCAAGCTGCCGTACGGATCCTGAAAGATCATCTGCATGCGCCGCCGCAAATCGCGCAGCTCACGCCCCCAGATCCGCGCACCAAAACGCTTACGCCAGAGCGTAGTGAGCTCGACGCCGTCGAACCTCACGCTGCCGCGACGCGGCTCGATGAACTGCAGAATCGCTCGGCCCGTCGTCGACTTGCCGCAACCACTCTCACCCACCAACCCGAGGGTCTTCCCACGGGCGAGGCGCAAACTCACACCGTCGACCGCACGCAGCTCGAGCTTTCGCCGATCGAACAAGCCCTGCGCTTTGACCGGGAACGTCACCGTGAGGTCCTCGACCGTCAGCAGCGGTTCCGGCCGAGCAGGCCGACTGCCGCTCTGGGCTGCACTCGCCGGGGTGGTGGGGTCGCCGCTCATGGCTGCAGACCTTCCTCGGCGAAGCAGTGGACCGGATGTTCGACCGTGCCGAAGTTCGGCGGATACGACTCCGCACACTTCGGCATCGCGAGCGGACACCGCGGACGAAACGGACAACCCGCATCCAAGTTCGATAGGTCAGGCGGCAAGCCCGGTATCGTCGCAAGGGGCTGACCCGGCGGACTGTCCAGCCGCGGCATGCTCTGCAGCAACGCCCGCGTGTACGGGTGGCGAGGCTTCGCAAACAGTGTCTCAGTATCCGCGGCCTCGACGATTCGACCCGCGTACATCACCGCGACACGATCGGCCATGCCCGCGACCACGCCGAGATCGTGCGTGATCAGAATTACGCTCATGGGCCGGAGCGGCGTCGTGGGCACAGTGGACACCGTGGGCGTCGTGGGCGAAATGGACACCGTGGGCACCGTGGACACCGTGGCGCCCGCAGCCGGAGCGACCCCGCCCTGCCCCGCTTGCGCGACCTCCGGTGACGACCGTCGCGCCCCGACCACCGACGTGCGATCGGCCGAGGACCGATCGCGCTGCAAATCGCGGATCAACGCCAAGATCTGCGCCTGGATCGTGACGTCCACCGCAGTCGTGGGCTCATCGGCGATCAACAACTCCGGCCCGCACATCAGCGCGATCGCGATCATCACGCGCTGGCGCATGCCTCCCGAAAGCTCGTGCGGATACGCATCCAAACGCCGCTCGGGGTCGGAGATCCCCACACGCGCCAACATGTCGACCGCACGCACGCGCGCCTGGCGTCGACTGAGCGACTCGTGCACCTCGAGCACCTCGGTGAGTTGCCGCTCGATCGTGAGATACGGATTGAGCGAGCTCATCGGGTCTTGAAAGACCATCGCCATTCGCCGGCCACGCAGCGAGCGAAGCTCGCGATCGGGCGCATCGAGCAGAGATCGCCCCGCAAAGTGCACGGCGCCGCGCGGGAAGTACGCGGGCGGACGCGGAAGTAACCCCATCACCGCCAGGTTCGTGACGCTCTTGCCCGAACCGCTCTCGCCCACGATGCCGAGCACTTCGCCAGGCAACACGTCGAACGACACGCCGTCGACCGCCTTCACGACGCCGACCTCGGTGCGGAAGTACACGCACAGATCGCGAACCGACAGCACGGGCTCCGCGCTCACGTGCGACCTCGCATCTGCGGATCGAGCGCGTCGCGCACGCCGTCGCCAAGGAAGTTGAGCGAGAACAACAAGGTCGCCATCACGCTCCCAGGAAACACGAGCTCCCACCAAAAGACTGCCATGTGCAGCGCACCATCATTGATCAACGCGCCGAGGCTCGGCCGCGGCGCTTGCACACCCAAGCCGAGGAAGCTCAAGAACGCTTCCTGCAAGATCATCGTCGGGACCGTGAGCGTGAAGTACACGATGATCGGCCCGAGCGTGTTCGGGATCAGATGCCGAGACAGGATGGTCCAGCCGCGCACGCCGAGGCCGCGCGCTGCGACGACAAACTCGCGCTCCTTCAAGGTCAACATCTGTCCGCGCACGATGCGCGCCGTCATCAGCCAACCGACAAGACCGAGCGCGAGAAACAACAGGCCGAGACTCTTTCCGAAGATCGTCACCAACACGATCACGAGAAACATGTACGGAAGCGCGTAAATGATGTCGACCGTGCGCATCATGAGCGAATCGACGCGCCCCCCGACGTAGCCCGACACGGCGCCATACACCGTGCCGATCGTGGCCGCGACGAGCGCCGCCAACAGGCCGACCGTGAGCGAGATCTGAGTTCCGTAGAGCACGCGCGTCAGCAAATCGCGTCCGAAGAAGTCGGTCCCGAACCAGTGCGCAGCGGACGGCGGCCGCGGGCCGTAGTTCAAGTTCTGCAGGTCGTAGTCGTAGCCCCACGTCGCCCGGATCAAAAACGGACCGAGGAACGACACGAGCGTGAGCGTGACCGTGATGTAGCCGCCGGCCATCGCCATGCGGTTCTTTCGCAGCCGTCGCAACGCGTCCTTCCACAGCGACACGCCGACGAGCGTTTCATCGGTGTGCGCAGCCGCAGGGACGGACGTAGGACTGGTTCCAAGAGCCGACATGATCACTCGTAGCGAATGCGCGGATCCATGAAGCCGTACGCCAGGTCGACGAGCAGGTTCATGACCAACAGGAAACTCGATTCCAAAACGACGATACCCATCACGACGAAGTAGTCGCGATTGAACGCCGCATCGACGAAGTACGGGCCGATGCCCGGCGTCGCGAAGATCTTCTCGACGACGACGCTACCCACCAGCAAATGCGCCGTCGCGGGCCCGAGGTACGTGACGACCGGCAGCAAACCGCCTCGCAACATGTGGCGAAACACGATCGTGTGCTCCGGCAGGCCTTTGGCGCGCGCAGTGCGCACGAAGTCCGAGCGCACGACCTCGAGCATGCCGGCGCGCGTGAGCCGCGCAATGTACGCGGCGTAGGCGGTGCCGAGCGTGAGCGCGGGCAACACGACGTGCCGCAAATCGCCCCAACCTGCCGGTGGCAGCACATACACGGTGAGCGCAAAGATCAGCACGAGCACCGGACCGAGCACGAAGGTGGGCAGCGATATGCCGACCATCGCGAGCGTCATGAAGCCGTAATCCCAGCCAGTGTTCTGCCGAATCGCCCCGATGATGCCCGCGCCGATACCGAGGAACAGCGCCCACGCGAGCGCGCACACGCCGAGCAGCAAAGTCGCAGGCAGGCCGTCCGCGATCAGATCATTCACCGTGCGATTCGGATACTTCGTCGAAAGCCCGAGATCCCCGCGCATCAGGCGCCAAACGTAGTTGACGAGCTGCTCGTGCAAGGGCCGATCGAAGCCGTACTTGGCCTTGAGATCGACCAGCACTTCCGGTGGAATGCCGCGCTCACTCGCAAACGGTGAGCCGGGCGCGAGCCGGATCACGAGAAACGACACGACGACGATGATGAGCAGCGTCGGAATCAAGCCGAGCAAGCGCCGCACCGCAAACCGCAACATCAGTTCGCCTCTCCTGCAGCCATCAGCTGCTTGGGCCGCGGCGGAAAGCCGTGATCGAGCCTGGTCGTCGGAACGCCGTCGTACCAGCGCTTGTCGATCCACCAGTACTTGAGGTAGTGGCGGTTTTCGAAGTTGATCACGTCGCCCATCAAGTACGGCTTGGTCAGCTCGGACCGAGTGTAGACGTAGACCGGGATCAGCGGTGCCTGCTCCACCGCGCGCGCCTCGGCTTCTCTCAGCAGCGCCATGCGCTCGGACTTCACCGTCTTCAGGTTCGCGCGCCGCAGGAGGTCTTCGTACCGCGGGTCACTCCACTGCGAGTGGTTGTTGCCGCTGTTCTTCGTGAGTAACTCGAGATACGTGAACGGATCGGGGTAATCACCGACCCAGCCTAGGCGCGCGAGCTGAAAGTTGTGCGACTTCAAGTTGCGCAGGTAGACGTTCCACTCTTGGTTCTCGATCTCGACGGGAATACCGAGTGTTTCCTTCCACTGCGCTTGAATCGCTTCTGCGATTTGTTTGTGGCCCTCGGACGTGTTGTACGTCAGCGTGATCGTGGGCAGCGGCTTGTTCGGTCCGTAGCCTGCCTCCGCCAGCAACTTGCGCGCGCGCTCGGGATCGAACACGGGGCTCTTCAGGCCTGCGTAGCCGGCGAGGCCGTCCGGCACGATGTCCGAGCTCGGCACCTGCCCGCCTCGCGTGATGTGCGTGACGAGCGAGACGCGATCGATCGCGAGCCGAAGTGCGTTGCGAACGCGCGCGTCGTCCATCGGCGGCGCCTTGGTGTTCACCCAGTAGAAGTACACGGTGTTCAGCGGCGCCGTGGCGAAGTCGCCCGTGGTTCGCAGCGTGTCCATGAACTCAGCGGGAATGTTTGCAGTATTGCCGATCGTATCGAGCTCACCCGCTTCGTACAGGTTCAAGATCGTGTTGTAGCTCTCGACCATGTTCCAGCGAATCCGCTGCGTGCGAACGTGCGCTGCATCCCAGTACCGCGGGTTCTTCTCGAGCAGCATGTAGTTACGGAAGCGCCACTCCATCAGCCGATACGGACCGTTCGACACGATGTACTCGGGACGCGTCCACAAGTCGGTGCTCTTCTTCTCGCTCGCGAGCCGCTCGAGCACGTGGCGCGGCACCGGCATCGTCGCCGAGAAACACAGCAGGTTCAGAATGTACGGCACCGGTGATTCGAGATCGACGACCAACGTCAGCGGATCGGGCGCGCGCACAGCGACGATATCGCTCGTCACCACGCTCGCCGAAAGCGTGTGACCGGACCAGCTCGCGCCTTGCAATGCGCGCACGAGCTTTTCGCGAGCCGGGCCGCGCGCGTCGTCATCACCTGCGACCAGCACGAACGCGCCATCCAGCTCGGGCGCCATCCGCAGCGAGTCGACCGGCACGGTTTTTTCGACCAACACTTTGAAGTCGGCTTCGGTCGCCGATCCGAGCCCTTTCACGAGCACGGCGCGCGAGTTGAACATCTCGCCGTAGCGCACCGGATAGAGAAACGACGCGTACTTCGACGCGGTCGAGGGGTCGAGGATACGCCGCCACGAGTACACGAAGTCTGCAGCCGTCAGCGGCGTGCCGTCCGACCAGGTAGTGGGGCGCAAGTGGAACGTGTAGCTCTTGCCCTCGTCCGCGACGTCCCAGGACTGCGCGAGATCCGGCATCGGTTCGAGCGTCGCCGGATGTGGCTGCAACAGGCCCGCGAACAGGTTGATGATCACCGTGCCGCCGGTGTGATCCGAGCTTTTGCCCGGATCGATGTATTCCGGCTCGGGACCCAGGTTCGACCAGATTTCATCCGGCCCATGCTTCGGCTCGACGGTGCCGTAGTAGTTCGAATCGCCGCGCGTGCAGCCTGACACGACTGACACGACCAACGTGACGCTCAGCAAGGCGAATGCGGACCGGCGCATCGCTCTACGTCATCTCACATCTTGAGCCGGGGGTCGATGGCATCGCGCAGGCCCTCCCCCGCGAGGTTGTAGACCGTCACGGTCACGAACATGGCCGCTCCCGGAAATACCGCGAGCCACCACGCCTCGGTGTGCCCTTGCACGTCGTTCAGCATGCCGCCCCAGGACGCCATGTCGGGAGGGATGCCGAAGCCCAGAAACGAGAGCGCTCCCTCGAGCAAGATGGCCGACGCCATGGCGAATGTCGCGGCGACGAGCACCGGCGCGAGCGCATTCGGCAAAATGTGGCGCACGATGACCCGCAGCGAACCGCAGCCGAGCGCACGCGCCGCCTCCACGTACGGCATGGTCTTGATGCGAAGAATCTCGCCACGCATGAGCCGCGCGACCTCGGTCCAACGCACGAAACCGATCACGAGCATCATCGCGATCACCGCACGCGCGCCCGTCGGCATGACCACGGCGAGGATGGTGACGAGCACCAGCAACGTCGGTAGCGAGTGGACGATCTCCAGAATGCGCATCAGGAGCAAGTCCGCGAGACCGCCGAAGTAGCCCGCGAGCGCACCGATCACGACGCCGACCAGGACGAGCACCGAAACGGACAAGAGCCCGACCGACAAGCTGACGCGCGCGCCGTGAATCACTCGCGACGCGACATCGCGACCGCCGCTATCCGTCCCGAGCCAATGCTCGGCACTCGGCGGCATGAGGACGTTCTCGAGGTCGTGTGTGTTGTGACCCCAAGGTACCGGCGGAAATACCGCCCAATCGTCCTCGGACATCTGCGCGAGCAGAATCTGGTTGTCGTACCCGCTGAGCGTTCCCGGCCGAGCGACGTTCGGCAGGATGTACGTCTTGCCTTGAAACGAGAGCGCGAGCGGCAAGTCGGACGCGAGCAGGTCGGCGAGAAGAGCGACCGCGATCATCGCGAAGATCACGAAAACCGCGACACGGTGACTGCGCCGCTTGAAGAACTGTCTTCGAACCTGCTGCGCGAAGCTCAGCGAGGGCTCTGCCGGCAGGGCGGAGAGCCGGTCATCCATGGTCTTTTGCACCGAGATCGATCCGCGGATCGACCAGCCCGTACAAGAAGTCCGACAGCAGCGTGCTGAACATCGTCACGGTCGCGATGAATGCGACGATCGTGATCACCAGCGGATAGTCGGGCAAGCGAATCGCTTCGAGTGCGACGAAACCCATTCCGCGCACACCGAAGATCGACTCGACGATCACGGCGCCGCTGATCAACTCCGGTAGCTCCATGCCGAGCAAGGTCACGATCGGGATCAGGCCGTTGCGCAGCGCGTGCCCGAACACCACCGCGCGCTCGCTCAACCCTTTTGCGCGAGCGGTGCGGACGTAGTCTTGGCGCAGCGTCTCGAGCATGCCGGCGCGCATGTAGCGCGAGATCACCGCAAACGCCGGGTACGTCAACGTGAACACGGGCAAGATCAAGTGCCACGAAACGTCGCGCACCTTCTGCCAGAACGTCATCCGCTCGAAGCCCTCGAACGCGTGCCAGCCTTGCAGCGGAAAGCAGGCGCTTTGCTCGAGCCACGGACACGAAATGAACTTTCCGCTCGCCAAGAACACGATCAGCATCGTGCCGAGCCAAAAGCTCGGCAATGAGTACAGCACGAACAACAGCAGCGTGATCAGCTTGTCCTTGACCGTGTGCTGCGCAACCGCCGAGTACACACCGAGCGGCACCGCGATCAGATACGCAAGCACGAGCGACAGCGACGCGAGCAAGAGCGTGATCGGGAGCGCTTCGCCGATGATCTCCAGAATCGGCCGACCGTCTTGCCAGCGATTGCCGAGATCGAGCGTGACGAGGCGCCGCACGAGGCTCGTGTATTGAACATACCAAGGTTTATCGAGGTCGTAGAGCTTGCGCAGCGCTTGCAGCGCTTCTTGTGAGATCTGCTGGCCACGCAAACCCGCCTCGGCTTGGTTCCGCACCGGATCGCCGCCAGCGAGGCGCAGGAGCAAAAAACACGCGAGCGTGATCCCGATCAGAGTCGGGATCATCCACAGCAGTCTGCGCGCGAGATACTGGAGCATGCGCTCTGCGCTATTTGCGCCGTAACGCGGGGTCGATCCAAATCGTCTCGTAGTTCCACGAGCCGAGGTTCGGGATGGCTCCCTTGATGCGCTTGTGCAGGAGGTCCAGCTCAGCGCGCGTGTACATGATCGTGTACGGCTGCTCTTCGTGCAGGATCTCGCCGAGCTTGCGATAGAGCGCGGCCCGCGCAGCGTCGTCGAACTCCAGTCGCGCGCGCTCGATGATCGAGTCGATCTCGGCGTTCTTGAAGCCGATGTAGTTCGACCCGCCTTTGACCGAGCTCGAGTGCCAGACTTGCGTCGGGTCCTGGTACGGGCTGCTGTTCGCCCAGAGCAGCGTGCACGCATCGAAGCTGTGCTCGACCAACCGTTTCAGGAACGAAGACCACTCGACGCGTTGAATGTCCATCGCGATGCCGGCGCGCGCCATGTCCTCTTTGACTTTCGCGCCCCAGCGAGCGGCCTCTTCGGAAGCCGACGGGATCATGAACACGAATCGAAACGGCGTACCGCCTTTGTCGCGCACGCCATCGTTGTCCGAGTCCTTCCAACCGGCTTCGTCGAGCAGCTTGATCGCAGCCGGTGGGTCGTACGGCAGCGGCTTCAGCTCGGGATCGCACTGCGGGCTATTCCAGTAGAAAATGCACTCCGCCGGGCGCGGCAAGCCGTACATGAGCTTCTCGATGATGCCCGGACGATCGGTGAGCAGCGTCAGCGCGCGCCGCACTCGCTTGTCTTTGAACATCGGACGGTCTTCGTTCCAGCCGATCCAACCGTATTGGTTCGGTGCGAAGCGCGAGCGATTCCAATCCTTGCGAAGCGTGGCGTTGTCCGCCATGCGCCGCCATTGGTCCGACGTGACTTTCGGTGAGAGATCTGTTTCGCCACGTTCTGCGAGTTGCAGGCGAACCGTCGCATCCGGAACGATGCGAAAGACGAGCCGATCGACGTACGTCTTTTTACCCCAGTACTCCGCGTTGCGATCGAGAACGATCTTGCTGTTGCTCTCCCAAGTCACGAACTTGAACGGCCCTGTGCCGTTCGGTTTGCGATTGAGCGCATTCGTCGCCGCCTCGTTCCACTGCTTGCCGCTCAATTTCTTGATCGCGCTCGCGGGCTGGATGCCAATGCCTTCGAGCGTGTTGAGCGTGAACGCGTATGGCTTCTTCCACACCATCACGAAGGTGAAGTCGTCCGGCGCGGAGTAGCTTGCAAGCTCTTCCAAGAGCGCTCGGATGTGCGCGGCCTTCGTGGTTTGATCGCGGATCTTGTCGAACGTCGCGATGCAGTCGCGTGCAGTGAACGGCGTGCCGTCGTGAAACTTGACGCCCTGGCGCAAGTGAAACGTGTAGGTCTTCTTGTCTTCGGACAGATCCCAACGCTCGGCGAGCTCGGGCATGTACTCGTACTTCGGCGCATTCATCACGTTCAGCCGGATCAAGGCTTCGTAGACGCGGTGATCCGTGATCAGCGACGCCAACCAATCCGCATCGACGAGCGTGCTGAGCGACGGCGGATCGGCATCGATCGCAACCGTCAATTCACCACCCGGCACCGGCGTACCTTCGGTCACCGACACGGGCAGCGTGCCGTGGAGCCACTCGTCATTCGGCTGTGCAGGATCGGCTGACTTGGCGACGGGCGCCGGAGCTTTGTCCGTCGCGGTCGCAGGCGCTGCCGGGTCTTTCGCCTTACCGCGCGTGCAGCCCGGGGCCACACTGCTCGCGATCAACGAGACGAGCCAAACCAGCTGCACCGAACGTCGCTTCATGTCGCCTCCACGCATCCAAACACGCCGCCGGCCAGTATAGGCTGCGCGCTCGAAACCTACGAGCGAGTGGTGCCGGTTGACGGGTGCACTCGCCGACTGCCACGCTGGTAGCCCCTTCACAGGAGCCGCGCTTGGCACCACACGTCCAGATCGAACACCTCCGCGATCACGTGGGCGAGACCGTCACGCTCAAAGGCTGGCTCTACGCCTCGCGGAGCAGCGGTAAACTGATCTTCCTGCAGCTGCGAGACGGCTCGGGGTTCGCACAGTGTGTCGTCTTCAAAGGAGACGTCACACCCGAGCTATTCGAGCTCGCGAAGCACTTGCCGCAAGAGACGAGCCTCGAGCTGGTCGGCACCGTGCGCGAACACGAGCGCCAAAAAGGCACGTTCGAAGTCGGCGTGAACGCGGTCGAGGTCATCGCGCGACCGGCGCTCGAATATCCGATCACGCCGAAAGATCACGGCACCGACTTCCTGATGGACCACCGGCACCTGTGGTTGCGATCGAAGCGTCAGCACGCGATCTTACGCGTGCGCGCCGAGATCGTGGCCGCGATCCGCGACTACTACGACAGTCACGGCTTCGTGCTCGTGGACGCGCCGATCTTCACGCCGAACGCGTGTGAAGGCACTTCGACGTTGTTCGAGACCGACTTTCACGGCACGCCCGCGTACCTGACGCAAAGCGGGCAGCTCTATATGGAGGCGGCGGCCGCGGCGTTCGGCAAGGTCTACTGCTTCGGGCCGACGTTTCGCGCAGAAAAGTCGAAGACACGGCGTCACCTCGCCGAGTTCTGGATGGTGGAACCCGAGGTCGCATTCATGGACCTGCAGGGCGACATGGATCTCGCCGAAGACTTCCTCGTGAGCGTGGTCGCGCGGGTGCTCGACAAACGCAAAGAGGAGCTCGCGGTACTCGAACGCGATACGACGTCGCTCGAGCGCGTTCAGAAGCCATTCCCACGGATTCGCTACGCGCAGGCGATCGAGACGCTGCAGAAGGCCGGGCACCCGGCCAAGTTCGGAGACGACTTCGGAGGCGACGAGGAGACCGTGATCTCGAGCGGCTTCGATCGGCCGGTGATCGTGTCCCACTACCCAATCGCGATGAAGGCGTTTTACTTCAAGACCGACCCGAACGAGCCGAACCTCGCGCTGAACATGGACGTCCTCGCACCCGAGGGCTACGGCGAGATCGTGGGCGGCGGGCAGCGCGAGGACGATCTCGCGAAGCTGGAAGCAGCGATCGCGCACCACAACCTGCCGGCGGAGGCGTTCGGCTGGTACACGGATCTACGGAGGTACGGCACGTTTCCACATGCGGGCTTCGGCCTCGGTCTCGAACGTACGGTCGCGTGGCTGTGCGGGCTGCCCCACGTGCGGGAAACCTCGCCATTCCCACGAATGCTCACGCGGCTGGCACCCTAAACTACGAGTCGCTTGCCCCAGTGGGAGCGGCTTCGAACGCTTCCTCCGCGGCCAGTAACTCGCGTTCGCGCTTTTCCTTCGCCTCGACCGCCGCGACGAACAGGCTGATGTACTCGCCTGCGCTGGTGATCGCGAAGAACACGCTCAGGTAGAGCAGCCCCAGCCCGACCGCGTTGAGATCGACCGCCGCCTTGTAGAAGCCCCAATCGAGCACGTAGGTGTCGTGCAAGATCAGGGCGACGAGCGCGACCATCTGAACCGCGGTCTTGTCCTTGCCCCCGCGGCTCGCCGCAATCACGACACCTTCGCTGATCGCGATCGTTCGAAGCGCCGTGATCGACAGCTCGCGGCCCGCAATGATGATGACCGGCCAGGCCGGCACGTGGCCGAGCTCCACCATCATGACCAGGGTGGCAAGGACGATCAGCTTGTCCGCGAGTGGGTCGAGAAAGTTCCCGAGGATGCTCGTGAGCCCCATCTTGCGCGCGAGATAGCCGTCGACGAAGTCGGTCACGGCGGCGAGCGAGTAGACGATCGTGGCCCAAAAGTTCGTGACCGGCGTCTGTTGCCACATCAGCCAGAGGACGACGGGGATCATTACGACCCGCGCCATCGTCAGCATGTTCGGTAAGTTCACTGCGTCTTCGCGCAGCGAATGGCGCCTTGCCGCTTTCTTCTCGTCTTTCGGCATCGGCCGCGGGCTCTCGACGCCGCCATATTGGTCGACAAATCACCGACCGGCAACGCTGGAAGCCAACTTGGCGAATGCGGCCGAACCGTGTCACCTTTCGCGCGCAGATGAACGACGCACCCGGGCCCCGCCCTCATTCCGCGCCGCCTGCTGGCGTGTCTCGCGACTCGGCAGCCCCTCAGAGGCCGAACGACGCCGCGCTGGCAGCGGTCGCTCAGGACGCGGTCGCGCCCGGAGCGACCGACGCGCAAGCGATGGCTCGCGGGCTCGCGCGCAAGGTCATGATCGCGGCGTTGTTCGGTGGGCTCGTGTTCGCCGGCCTCGCGCTGTACGGCGACGTGCAACAGCTGCGGCACGCGGCGATGTCGTTCGCGCCGGCCGCGGTCGCACTCGGGTTCGCCTTGGCAGCCGGCAACTACGTGCTGCGGATTTGGCGCTGGCAGTACTATTTGCGATGCCTCGGCGTCGCGATTCCGTTGTTCGAAAGTTCGGTGGTGTTCCTCGCCGGCTTCGTCATGAGCGTGACGCCGGGCAAGGTCGGCGAAGTGTTCAAGTCGCTGCTCCTCTACGAGCTGCGCGGCGTATCGATGCTGAAGACTGCGCCGATCGTGATCGCAGAACGTTTGACCGATCTGATCGCGCTCGTGCTGCTGACGGCGGTCGGCGCGCTCGCGTTCGAGCATGGTGTCGCGATCGCAGGCGCCGGTGCTGTGATCGTCGCGGCGATCGTTGCAGTGTTTGCGTACCGCCCGTTCGGTGAATATTGCATCGGCTTACTCGAGCGCATTCCGAAGCTCTCGAAGGTCGGTCACAAGCTGCACGAAGCGTACGACTCGCTGCTCACGATGTTGCGACCGGGGCCGCTGTTGTTCGGTACGTTGATCGCGTTCTCTGCCTGGAGTCTCGAGTGCGGAACGC
The DNA here is from genome assembly GCA_035687405.1 of Polyangiales bacterium. GTDB lineage: Bacteria > Myxococcota_A > Polyangia > Polyangiales > JAFGIB01 > JADGRF01. The sequence continues at coordinate 3,144 of DASRXR010000161.1, read as the reverse complement.
TGTATGCGATCGTGCGGGGTTTCCCGGGCGTGCATCTCAACTGGGACGCAGCGACGTTTGCGTATGCAGCGTCCACGATCGTCGGTGCCCTCGCGATGTTGCCGGGCGGACTCGGTGTGACTGAAGCCGGGATGACGGGACTTCTGCAAGCGCTCGGCGGTCCCGAGATGACCAAAGCCGTGGCCACTGCCGCGACGATGCTCACGCGTTTGGCGACGTTGTGGTTTGCAGTGGGCATTGGCTGGGTTGCGCTCACCGTGTACCGAACTTCACTTCGGACTCGGGACCACGACCTTCAGCATACGCAGTGATTCGCTAGCACCAGTCGCGGGCTATCGCGCACGCTGTTGCGATCTGCAGCGTACGGCTGCGGATGCGCACTGCGGTCCCCTTGCGCGCGAGCCCTCGAGCCAGCTATTTCTTGGCCGCCGCTCTCCGCGGCAGGGTGCGTAAGCTGATTTCCTGGAGTACGCAGCGGCGGTCTAGTCAGGCCTCGGTAGTCACCGACGCTCGCGCGTTCGAGGCGCGCGCGTGGCAGGTCGTTGCATGGTGCGGTGCAGCTGCGCTCGTTGCGATCGCCTTCACGTGCAGCACGCAACTCGGTCTGACGTGGGACGAACCGCTGCAGCTGCGGTACGGCAACCGCATCTTAGCCTGGTATCAGAGCGGTTTCCGAGACGCGAGTGCGCTCACCTACGCGACGCCGTTGTTTCAGTACGGCGGGTTGTTCGAAGCGCCGGCACAAGCGCTAGCGTGGCTATTGCCGTACGAAGATGTTGCGACACGTCACGTGCTGACGTCGCTGATGGCTGCACTCGGCGTCGCAGCGGCGTGGAAGCTCGCATCACATGTCGCAGGACCGCGCGCTGGGTTTTTCGCCGCGCTGCTTCTCGTGCTCACGCCGGCGTGGATCGGGCACGGCTTTTTCAACTCCAAGGACATTCCGTTCGGAGCCGCTGCAGCATGGGCGCTCTACGCGACGCTGCGGATCGCCACGGGCCCGCGGCCAGTGCGATGGCGAAGCGTGGTGTTTGCGGGTTTGACGACCGGTGCTGCGCTCGGCGTTCGCGCAGGTGGGATGTTCTTGTTGGCGTATCCGGCGATCGCGCTGGTTGCACGAAGCTGGCTCGATCGCAGGCTGGGCTCGCCTGCAGCTGACGGCTGCGAAACCTTGCCGGCGGCTGACGGCGACGAACCAGCGACGCCAGCTTCGAAGTTGCGGGCTGCTGCGTGCGTCGCAGTGTTCGTGGGCATCGCTTGGAGCGTGATGTTGGTCGCGTGGCCGTGGGCGCAGATCGATCCCCTGCGCCGTCCGTTCGAGGCGGTCTGGAACGCGACGCACTTCGGTTGGAGCGGCGACATGTTGTTCCGCGGCGCGATGGTGCACGCACAAGCGGTGCCGTCGGACTATCTGCCGACTTGGTTCGCGATCACGTTGCCGGAGACGTATCTGGTCGCGACGCTGTGTGGGATCGCGATTGCCCTGCGATGGTTCCGCACGAGCGGCAGATCAGAACAGCCTGCGCGTCTCAATGCGCTGGCGCTGGGCTTGCTCGCGTTTGCTGCGGTAGCGCCCGTGGTCGCCGCGGTTGGGTTGCGGACGATCCTCTACGATGCGCACCGCCATTTCTTGTTCGTCTTGCCGCCATTGGCTGCAGTGAGCGGCTGCGCGATTGCGACGTATTTGAGTTCGGTGCGCGTCATGGCAGTGCAACGCCTCGTCGTGGGCGCGCTGCTGTTGGTTATGTTTGGTTCGACCGCGCGAGAGATGCTCGCGCTGCATCCGTACGAATACGTCTACTTCAATCGTTTCGAAGGCGGTTTGGTGGGTGCGTCGAGTCAGTTCGAGACGGACTATTGGGGCGCCAGTTATCAAGAAGGCCTGGCGTGGGTCGTGGAGAACGTCCAACCGACGCAAGGCAAGCGCGTGCGAGTGGCGAGTTGCGCGTGTTTCTACGAGACGAGGCACTACATCGACGAGATCGCGCACGCGAGCGCGAAGTTCGAGGTGGTGAAGGACGGCGGTGCGGCGGACATCTTCTTGGTGGGTTCGAGAAAGGGTTGTCCGAGTTTTGCCGGTCGAATACTGCACATCGTCCAGCGCGAAGGCGTGCCTCTGTTAGAGGTGCTACGTCGCGACCGAGGGTAGCGGACCGGGTCCGCCACGCTGAGTTGTGAAGGGTCGTTCTGACGGTCAGGGTGCGTGTTGATAGGCACCCAGCGCGGAGAACTTCGCTTTGACAGCGGCGTCTGCCAATACGGCGGTTCGATCCACGCAGTGTAAGGTCTCCTCCAACACCGCGGTGCTCACGTAGTTCACGATCGCGGGGCCTTGCTTCGGATCGGGCATGTTGCCGCAGTGCGCCAGCCCGTTGACGATCCCGAGAGCGCACACGCTGTTTCGCGTACCGACGTCGATCGATGTCTCACCGGCGGCATTTTGCTCCGAGCAAATGTCGGTGACGTCCAAGTGATCGCCGCCGGTGATCCCGACCAACCGCTTCGGCATCGGTGAACCATCGTAGGCACTCAGATCTGCCGACCACTGCGTGACGGTGTCGACCATGCCGCCGATCACGAGCACGGACTTCAAGCTCGTCGACGACGGAACCGGCGAGCCGCCGAGCTCCGCCATCAAAATCACGACTTGCACGTTCGTCTTGCGGCTCGCGCTCGAGACGCTCATCGCACCCATGCTGTGACCGCTGATTCCGATGCGCGACGTGTCGACCGAAGTACCGAGAAACGCAAAGTCCCCAGTCTTCCCGTTGATCGCAGCGAGCTCAGCGTCGACGTCGCCGTTGAAGTCGCCGACTGCGCCCGATCCACCGCCACCGCAGAGCCCGGACGTGAAATCCAGCAAGTACTCGCCGAGATGATCGGCCGCGAGCACGATGAAGCCGCGGCTCGCCCACTGGGTCATCGTCGAGAGCGAACCTGTGCGAAACGACGCGAGCCCGTGCACGAAGATCACGGGCGGATACGGGCCGTGCGCCGTGTCGATCGGCAAGTCGCGGTAGCAGTTGCAAGCCTGCGGCTCGTTGTCTGCCGCGGGGATCTTCGTCCGATCCGACGGCGGAAGCCACGACGACAAATCATACGTCACCTTGGTTTTGCCCGCTTCACTCCCCAGCTGCGCCGGGT
>DASRXR010000160.1:0-6745 GCA_035687405.1 Polyangiales bacterium | reverse complement strand
CTCGGCGTCACGAGCCCCGAGACGCTCGATGTCATCGGCACGCGCGGCGAAGTGCGCGACCTTCTGGATCGTGAACTCGTGCGCGAGCTCGTGCGTCGAGACGTCCGAGAACAGCCGCGCATCGCCGAAGTAAGGCAACGTCACGTCGAGCGTCTCGGGACTCGTCACACCGAGCACGCCTTCTTGCAACGGAAACAGATCCGTCTGCAGGAACTCGATGTAACTCGCATACAGGAAGTACGCGAACGTCTTGCCCGGCCGATACCCGAACTCGTGCGCGAGATAGCGATACGAGTCCTCGATGCTCGCGGCCGCACGCTCGGCGATCGAACGCTCGCGCTCGTAGAAGTAGAGCCGCACGCCGCCGGCATGACCTGCACCTTCGCGCGATGCAGTCGGATGCGTCGACAGCGGCATGCCAGTGTTCTGGCCCGTCGGTGGAACCTGAGCCAGATCTGCGCTCGAGCTTCGCTGCGGATCGTTCCGCAACAGCGGCGCGTCTTTCAGGCTGGGCCACGCCCAACCGCCATCAGTCGGCGGACGAAACGTTTGCTGATGAAGCTTCGTGCTCTCACCCCAGGAGAGCTCGGGCTTCTTGTCCTTCTTCGTGCCGATGTCGATGTACTTCCAATCGAAGTCGGCGTAGCGCACGTTCGTCTGACTTGGCCGGCGCGGATACACGTAAACTTCTGCGTGCGCGCTCGCCGTCACAGCCAACAGCACCAAAGCTGGCAAGCAAGCCAGACGCTTCACGTATGCTCCCTTGCCGGCATTCGAGCGATGACCCGAAGGGCGAGTGTACCATCGGTGTTCGAATCAGTCGTCGCCAGTAATTCGCGCGCGCATCTGCTTTTTGTTGGACTGATGCCGCTTGGCATCGGCACGGCGCACCTTGGACCCACGCGTCGGCTTCGTCGGCCGCCGCTTCACGGGCACCACCATCGCAGCACGGATCAACTCTGCCAACTTCTCGCGCGCGTCCTCGAGATTCTTGGGCTGATCGCGCGTCAGCTGACTCGTGATGCGCACACGACCATCTGCCGCGCGCTTCTTCGCAGTCGCGACCGCCAGGCGCGCTCTCACGTCGGGCCGCAAGCTCGGACAGCCTGCGATGTCGAACAGCAGCTCGACTTTGCTCGAGACCTTGTTGACGTTCTGCCCACCGGCTCCGGACGCACGCACTGCAGACCAGCTCAGATAGTCGGCTGGGATGACGAGGCGGTCATCGATCTGCAGCGGGTCCATTCAAAACGCGACCCTACCGCCGATCGAGCCGACCCAGTAGTTGTCGAAGCTGCTCGTCGTCCAGCCTCGGTCGAGGTTCGCGTCCATCGCCACGTCACGAAGCCCGCGCAGCCAACCGGTCAAGAACGCGAATTGATATGTCAGACGCAGTCCGACCTGATGGCTTTGAAACCGGACCATCTTCGGATCGCTCGTGAGCGGGCCCATGTAGTCGACGGGGTACGCCGTTTGACCATCCTCCGGGGCAAAATCCGCACGCGTCTGCGTGTAGAACCGGTAACGCGCGCGGACCACCAGATTGTTCCCGAGCTGTTGATACACGCGCGGCTCGGGTGTGAGTGCTTGGATACCCCAGGAGTCCGTGTAACCCCGCAAGTAGAGTTGGAACGTCGTTGCACTCGCCGGCAGGTACCACGAGAGCGCGCCCTCGAGGTTGTGGCGCCAGCGTGAATCGGGCGGGTCCTCCGGCTTCGGTAGACCACCCATCAGCTTGTCCGAACCGGCGCGTGGCCTGGCACCGACGAGCGCACGTCGATACGGGTTACCGAGGAACCCTTCGAGGTACTGCAGCTGATAGCCGACATCGAATTTGAGGACCGGCGAGAGCAACTGCGACAACCCGAGCCCGAACGAAAGTGCGCCGAGCTGGCCACGGAACGTGCGATCGATGTTGCTCTCGACCGTGTCATCCACCCGCGTCACGCCGAGCGTCACGGTGGTGTTCTTCTCGTTCACCGCTGCACTGCCGACGATGCCGTAGGTCAACGACTTGTAGTCGTCTTCCGTGCTGTAGGTGCCGTGAACCGCGAGATCGATCTCGGCGTTGCCGGTGTCGATCTTCTTGCCGAGCGCCATCTGCCCGATGCCGTGCCGCAGCTCGGTGAACACGCCGTCCTTCGCGCCACCCGTCTGGGCGATACTCGCACTCGCGATGACGTCGAGCACGTAGCTCGCGCGCGCTCGAATGCCGTTGGGCGTTTCCACGTTCACGCGGACGGCCGGCATCATGACGCGCGTCGAGCGCTCCAAGTAGTAGTTGCCGCGCGTTTCCACGTTGCCGGTCCACGTGCCCGACGCTTCATCCGCGCGCGCTATACCGGCCGCTGCGAACAGCGCAAACGCGGCGACGAATCCACACAACAGCGGCAAGACGGCGCGCAGGCTCGGGTGGGATCGGTTGCGGAGGCCTGCCGGGAGGCCTTGCTCGAGCTCGGAATTGTGCAGGCGCATCGCTTCAGTTGCACCCACAGCCACCGCCGACGACGCTGCCGCGACCGGGTGCGCCTTCGCGCGAGTTCTGCACGTGGGCTTCGAACTCTTGCCCGAATTCCTCCGACTCGCTCTCCATCCCCGGCCTGGTCATGTACTCGCGTTCGTAAGGCTTCACGTGGCTACAGCCGATCGCACTCACGCTCACGCACGCAAGCAGCGCGGACAAGACCATCGATCTGTGAAACATGGGAGGACGTCCTCTCGGGATCGAAATCGGTTCGAGCCGGTCTAGCGCGAACGGCGAAGCCGGCAAGTTCTCACGAAAGCGCCGGCTCAGTCATCAAGCCAGCGCGCGATCGCCACCAGCGGCGTCAGGAACGTGCGCGCTGCAGCGCGCAACGAGTCGTCGGTCCGGATGCGATCGGCGAGCATCGGCCCGACCACACCGTATGCAGCCACGAGCTGCTGTCCGAGATAGTTGTTCGCGAGGTGCCGGTCACGCAACCGACGCAGCGCGCCGATCTCGGCCGCCAACGGCGACCCATAAGCCGCAGTCGCGACGAAACAAGGCGTGACCGTCGCGAAGACGCGCATCGGCGTCGTGAACTCCGCGACGGTGATCGGGCTCGAAGCCGAACAGCCGTCGAGCGCACGCACGCCGACGTAGTAATGCGTGCCCTGGACGAGCCCGCCCATGTCGATCGAGACCATCGAACCTCGGCTTGCATCCACCGGGACGCGCAGCTCTTCGGCGGCGATCGTCGCGTCCTTCGCGGGCTGGCCACGCATGAAGGAATCGGTGTCGGAGATCGGATCGATCGAAATGCGCACTTCGTAGCGATAGATCGCGGTGTCATCACCGGACGCCATGAAATCGAGCTCTGCCCACTCGTGCGCGTGCAAGTCGTTCGGGAAGCGCTTCAACCCGAGCTGCGAAACCGCACTCGGCGGAGCGTTGCCTTCACACGACATCGGCGGCTTCACGATCACCTTGAAGCGATCGCCGTCCGCATTCTTGCGCAACCGATCCGCGCCGCTGCCTGGAGCGTTCTTCGGATCGTTCGTCATCCGATCCATGCTCGCGAGCGCATCGCCGAAGCTGTCAGCTGCGGTGTCCCACGTGCCGGCCGAACCCTCGGGCTCGCTCACGCTGAACTCTTGAACCTGCTCCTCGCCGAGCACAAACGGCACGCAATACACGACCGAAGGTTGGCCGCGGTACGGATAGCCGTAACCCTGTGAGGTTGCCCAGGCGTCCCACAACATCGTGGGAGTCTTCGGCGTCGGGTACTGATCGGCGTCGAAGTTCGAGTTGTAGTCGCCCTCGACGTTGACCTCGACGCATGCGCGATAGCTGCCCTCGGCCCAATCCGCCGGGACCATGTACAAGGCCGACGCCGGCTGGCCGCCGGGCGGAGTCGCCATGCTCACGGCATCGATCTCCGGCATGACCTCGCGGGCGTGCGCTGCAAAATCCGCGACGTCGTCGCTCTCGGTACAGCTCGCGCCGCACGGCCGGTCGACATCGCGCCGCGGTGGGTACAGCGACGTTCCCGCCAGCGGCTGCAGCCGACCTGCCTGCGTGGCGACGTCCTCGTACGGCTCGCCGTAACCCGCCTGGACGTCGGCGTCGGTCATGAACCGGCCCTTGTCGCTCGAGAACACGCTCGCGCAGCTGACGGCGTCGAGCGCGTCCTTCTTCGAGCGGGACTGGTCCCAGGCCAGACAGAAGTAGTTGTCGGGCGAGCTGTCCTCGCGTTTGCGGGAAGCCCAGCCTTCCGGGCGATCCTGGAAGATCACGCGCGTGAACTGCTTCGCGTCGGGAGCGCTGGCGCGGCGGTGCGCCCAAATCGGCAGCGCGCCTTCGCGGCGCCCGTACGGCCAGCGGAACCCGCTGTTCATCTGAGATGCACCAGGCCGATTGCCGATGCCGCGCGTAGCGACGGCGTCGGTCAGCCCGAGCGTGGCGAGGAACATGCCATCGCCGTCTTCCACCCAGATCGCGATTTGCGCGCGGCTGGTCGGCGTGTACTGCAATTCCAAAACGCGTGGCAACGCGGGTGCTTCGTCCGCTCGGGCCAGAGAAACGGAACACACCACCGCGAAGGCCGCCCAGACCCAAGACGCACACGACCGCAGCATCATCGAGCAGCCTAGCGCTTGCTGTAGGGCGACTCAACCACGGGTGCGATTTCCTTCGGCTTTAACCTCGGGACGAGAGCTGTGGCAATCGCGACTGGATCACTCGTTCTGCGCCGCAATTAGCGGCACAGGCCGGCACACGCCGGTCGAAACCCGAGAGAAATCCATCGGCTCGACGATCCGCTCCCAGCTTCGGACGCTGTCAGCGGCGCGCTCTACGCGCCTTCGAGGACTTTTTGGGCGTCAGCGTCGCGACGACCGCACCGGGCCCGCCTTCGGCGTCTTGCTCCATCGAGCGGATTCGGTCGCGAACCCTCGCGGCCTCTTCGAACTCGAGCTGCTCCGCGAGCAAGGTCATCTCCGCGCGCAGCTCCTCGATCAACTTCTCCGGCTGATCGCTCGACTCGCCACGCTTGAGGATCGGCACCGTCACGTAGTCGGAGTTTGCCGCTTCCAGCAGCGTCGAGCTCATGCCCTTGATGATGGTCGCGGGCGTGATGCCGTGATCGATGTTGTACTGCTTCTGCAGCTCTCGGCGGCGTGAGGTCTCGCCCATCGCGCGCTTCATCGCCTCGGTTTCGCGGTCGGCGTACATGATGACTTCGCCCCCGACGTTACGCGCGGCGCGGCCGATCGTCTGAATCAGCGAGCGCGGCGAGCGCAAGAACCCCTCTTTGTCCGCATCGAGGATCCCGACCAACGAGACTTCGGGAATGTCCAAGCCCTCGCGGAGCAGATTGATCCCGACCAACACGTCGTATTCGCCGCGCCGCAAGTCGCGCAGAAGCTCGACGCGTTCGAGCGTGTCGATGTCGGAGTGGAGATAGCGGCAGCGCACGTCGAGCTCCGAGTAGTACTCGGTCAGGTCCTCCGCCATGCGCTTCGTCAACGTAGTCACGAGCACGCGCTCGTTGCGCGCGACGCGTTTGCGAATCTCGCCGAGCAAGTCTTCGACCTGGTTGCCGATCGGCCGCACGTGCACGACCGGATCGAGCAACCCGGTGGGACGCACGACTTGCTCGACCATCACGCCCTGACAGTGCTGGATCTCGTAGTCGGCTGGTGTCGCGCTCACGTAGATGGCTTGTTTGATCTTCGGCTCGAACTCTTCGAACTTCAGCGGTCGGTTATCGAGCGCGCTCGGCAAACGAAAGCCGTGCTCGACCAACACCTCTTTACGTGAACGGTCGCCGCGGTACATCGCCGCGACTTGCGGAATGCTCTGGTGAGACTCGTCCATCACCAAGATGTAGTCTTCCGGCAGATAGTCGATCAGGCACGGTGGAGGATCGCCCGCCTTGCGACCCGACAAGTGTCGCGAGTAGTTCTCGATGCCGTAACAAAACCCCATTTGCTCGAGCATTTCGAGGTCGTAGTTCGTGCGCTGCTCGAGCCGCTGCCGCTCGAGCAACTTCCCTTCGCGCTCGAACTCCGCGAGCCGCTCTACCAGCTCCGCGCGAATCGAGCCCGTCGCGCGCTTCCGCTGCTGTTCCGGCGTGACGTAGTGCGAGCCCGGATAAATTCCATAGCGATCGAGCTCGTGCATGATTTTGCCACGGAGCGGGTCGATCTCGCAGATCCGCTCGATGTCGTCGCCGAAGTACTCGATCCGAACCGCGCGAGTTTCTTCGTAGCTCGGAAACACCTCGATCACGTCCCCGCGCACTCGAAACGTGCCGCGGTGAAAGTCGATGTCGTTGCGCTCGTACTGGATGTCGACCAAGCGCCGCAGGAATTCGTCCCGGCGGAACGTGGCCCCGCGCTCCAACCGGATCGTCATCTCGTCGTACCACTCGGCCGAACCGATGCCGTAGATGCACGATACGCTCGCGACGATGATCACGTCGTGACGTGACAAGAGCGAGCGCGTCGCCGAGTGCCGCAGCTGATCGATCTTCTCGTTCAGGATCGAATCCTTCTCGATGAACGTGTCGCTCGACGGCACGTAAGCCTCGGGCTGGTAGTAATCGTAGTAGCTGACGAAATACTCCACCGCGTTCTCCGGGAAGAAGGATTTGAACTCGTGATAGAGCTGCGCGGCCAGCGTCTTGTTATGCGCCAGAACCAGGCTCGGCCGATTGGTGGCCTCAATCACCTTGGCCATGGTAAAGGTTTTGCCAGACCCTGTGACGCCGAGCAGCACCTG
>DASRXR010000159.1:0-5399 GCA_035687405.1 Polyangiales bacterium | reverse complement strand
GATCCGAGCCGCCCGCCGACGCCGCTTCGAAAGATCGGCAAGAGCCGCGCGAGCGCACCACCCTCGACGGTCAACACCATCCCAAATCGCGGCGTCACCACGCGAATGCCGCGGTCAGCTGCAGGCCGCACCGCAGCCTCCCACGCCTGACACAGCTCGGGCAAAAACCCTCGCCCCGGCGGGCTCTCCTCATAGACAGCCTCTTCGCCACGATCGCCGTAGTACCCGACCGCTGACGCATTCACGAGCACCTTGGGCGGCGTCTCGAGCGTCGCCAACGTCCGCGCCAGAAGCCACGTGCTCTGCACGCGACTGTCGCGCAACAGCTGCTTTCGCTTGTCGGTCCAGCGCTTGTCCGCCAAACCCTCGCCAGCGAGGTTGATGACCGCATCCGCCTTCGCAAACGGCACAGCGTCGATCTCGCCCTTGGACGGATCCCAATGGGCGAATCCCGGCCGCGCACCACGCGAATACCGCGTCACACGTACCCCAGCGCGCTCCAAAGCGGCGCACAGCGCCCGGCCGACCAGCCCCGTGGCGCCCATCACACACACTTCGGAGATCGACAACGGCGGAAGTGGACTCGAGCTCATCTGCTCATCTCAGCCATACGGTTTCGGCCCGCAAATACGCCCAACACTTACGAACTACGCAGCGCGCCGTGACCACACGTGCCCGGGGTATGCCGAAGGCGTGCCGCTTTTGCAACGCCCATCGTGTTCGTCATTCAGGGATAAGACTTCATTTCCCGCCGGGCTTACGGTTATGGTGCGTCGCCGTGGAAATTGTCTTCGTAACGTCCGAGCTCGCCCCGTACAGCCGTAGCGGCGAGCCATCCGAGTTGGCCGATGTGGCAGCCTCGCTGCCCAAAGCACTGCGCGGCCTCGGCCACAAGGTCGTGGTGATATCACCGCTGTATCGCGATATCGACCCGACGGCGCGTTCGCTCGCGAGACGCCTGTCGACACTGAACGTCGAGCTGCGCGGGAAAACCTACGCATGCACGCTGTATGACGGCCGGACTACGGGCGGCGTCGATCTGATCTTTCTCGGGAACGCCGAGCTGTTCGGCTCACGCACGGCCGCAGACGTTCAAGACGATCTGAGCACACGCGCTGCCGTGGTGCTCGGTTGCGCAGCCGCACAGCTCGCAGCCAAACGCGATCCGGCGGTCGACGTGCTTCATGCACACGGCCCAGGAGCCGCCCTCGCGGTCGCCTGCGCGAAAAACGCGCGGCCCGAGCTGGTGTGCGTGCTCTCGGTCTACGAGGGCCAGCCCTCTCACCCGCTCGAGAACGGTCTCGCGGAGCTCGGCACGTTGAGCGCCAACTCGACGGCGGCATCGAACGCGAACACACAATGGGAAACAGCGTCGTGGGCGTCGCAGCTCGGAGAGCTACGCCTCGCACCCAGCTTGGCCGGGATCGGCCTCGCGTTTGCCGACGGCGTGATCGTAACCGCCGAGAGCACGCTGCAGACGTTCTTGTCGAACCCAGAGCTCGGGCCCGCCTTTGCAGCAAAACGCGGTGCGGCCGCAGGCATCGTGAACGGCGTGGATTCGTCGCTCTGGAATCCGTTGATCGATTCGAATCTTTCGGCGCGCTTCGACGCGACGCACCTCGAGGGCAAAGCTCGCTGCAAAGCTTCGCTCCAGTACATGTTCGGCTTGGGGATCGCGCCGGACCTTCCCGTGATCGCGGCGATCGGCGACCTGTCTGAAACGCGCGGCGGCGATCTGATCGCGCAGGTCGCACAAGCCGCGCTCCGCAACGAGGTTCAGCTGATCGTGCTCGCGAACGAGAGCCCGGCGGCCGAAGCACTCACGGTCTTGGCCGAGCAGTATCCGGAGCGGCTCGCGCTGCGTACGAGTCACGACGACAAAGAGCGTCACCTCGCACTTGGAGGCGCCGACTTCTTGCTGCTTCCGGCGCGCAAGCCAGTCGCGCTCGACATTGCGATCGCGGCGATGCGCTACGGCACCTTGCCGATCGTGCGCCCGGTCGGGCCGCTCGCGGATTTCGTCGTCGACGTGGATTCACAGCTGGAAACCGGCAACGGCTTTCTGATTACTGACGCTGACAGCGGCGAGCTGCTCGCCGGCATTCAACGCGCGCTCGCCGCGTTCGCGCAGCGCACGAAGTTCGATGCGCTGCGCAAGCGGGTCATGCTCCAAGATCTGTCGTGGGAGCGCAGCGCTCGTCGCTACGAGCACTTGTACAAGCGGATCCGGCAAAGTCTGCAGCAACCTGCCGCTTGAACGTCAGTCGCGGAAGTTCTCGTACTGCAGCTCGATCCCGAAGTCGTGCCTTCGCAGCGCGCCGATCGCCTCCTGCAGATCGTCTCTCTTTTTGCCGGTCACGCGCACGCTGTCGCCCTGAATCGCGGCTTGCACCTTGAGCTTCGTGTCCTTCAAGTACTTCACGACTTCCTTCGCCTTCTCCTTCTCGATCCCCTGCTGCAGCTTCACCAGCTGCTTGTAGGTGTTGCCACCGGCGGGTTCCGCCGGCTGAGGGTCGAGTGACTTCAGCGACACCTTGCGCTTCGCAAGCTTCTCTTGAAGCACGAGGTACGCAGCTTCGACACGCGCCTTTGCGTTCGCGCGCAGCGTGATGCCTTCTTCGCCGCGCTCGATCGTCGCCTGCATGTCGCGAAAATCGTAGCGCGTGCTGACTTCTTTCTGGGCCTGCTGAACGGCGTTGTCGACTTCGTGCATCGTGAGCTTGGAAACGACATCGAATGACGGCATACGAGGCTCCTCGAGCGCAGGAAGATACCGCCCGTAGAGCCGCCGGCCAAGTCCGGGCTTACAGCCGCAACGGCGCGTCGGGTAACTTCGCGTCGCTGCCGCGCACGTACAACGGCGCGAGCTTCGCGACGTCCGACGCACCCTCGACACCGAGTAACCGCCGCGCCTCGCGCGCGATGTGACGCGCGTGCGGAGCGTCATGTTGCGCGTCGAGCGCGATCACCCGTCCCGCATCCCAGAGCGGCGAGATCCGCTCGACATACCGGCGATAACCGCTCCCCAGTACGCGCAGCTCGGCACCTCCTGCAGCGAGCACGAGCTGCGCAGCAGCATCTTCGGGCGCGGCGTGAAACGGTGCGGCCAGCAAGGTCGTGTGTTGCGCGCTCACGGCGTAGAGCGCAGCAAAGACTTCGCCTTTGTACGCATCGATGATCGGTGCGACGAGCAACTCCGACTGCGGATTGAGTTCGAGCGCGCTAGCCGCGAGCGCAGCCAGCGACACGACACCTCGCAATGGTTTGCCCGTTGCGAGCGCGAGCCCCTTCGCCGTTGCGACGCCGACGCGAACACCCGTAAACGATCCGGGCCCGACGCCGACCGCAAACACGTCGATGTCCGAAAGCGCGAACCCCACACGCTCGAGACATTGCTCGATGCGCGGTAGCAGCGTCTCGGCGTGACGCTCGGGACTCGCCGCATTGTCTTCGACGAGAACCCGGTCAGCCTCGAGCACCGCCACTGCCGTGACGTCCGCAGACGTGTCGAAAGCCAGCATGCGCGAAGCCATGTGAGCGAAACTCCTCTCGAGTACCACGCAGACCTACGGACGAGACACGTTACGCGTGCGGCACGCCCCGGCGATCCCCTGGGCGGTAGCCTTGACCCACCCGTGAGATACCCCTAGCTTGCGCGTCACGGAGCGTGACTGTACACGCCACCAGCCACAAAGAAAGCCATGGGTCCGGCCGCGGCCTGCGCTCTCGGTCGCCGCGTGGTATTCGAAGCAGCCGGGTGATGTTTTCGCCACCCCTCTCGAGCGCTGCGCTTCTGTCGCAGGCCGAACCTCCTTCATGCTTTCCCTGTTGACGCCCACTGACCCGCTCTGGCCCGAAGTCGCCGCCGCGAATCTGCCGGCGCTTTTGGCCGATCATGCGCACTGTGAGCTGAAGGCCGCGCAGAGCGCGCTCAGTCTGCTCGCGCGCTACGGGGGTGAAGCGCCTGCGCTGGTCGAGCCGCTGACAGCGCTCGCGCGCGAAGAGACCGAGCACTTCTCGCAAGTGCACGAGCAACTCGCGCAGCGCGAGATGGCGTTGCAATTACCAACGACCGACACTTACGTGACGCGGCTGTCAGCTGCAGCGCGCAAGGGTCGCGAAGCGCCGGCGCTACTCGACCGCTTGCTCATCGCGGCGTTGATCGAAGCCCGCTCGTGCGAGCGCTTTCGTTTGCTCTCGGAGTTTCTGCCCGACCTCGGGTTGCGCGCGTTTTATCGCGAGCTGATGGCGTCCGAGGCGCGGCACTTCACCTTGTTCTCTTCTCTTTCTGCGACCTGCTTCGGGAACGATGCGAGCCGAGCGCGGCTGGCGGTTCTCGCAGCGCGCGAGGCCGAGATCGTTCGCCAACTACCCCTCGGTCCACAGGTACACGGATGAGCACAGCCCCCGAACCGTTATCGAGTCAGACCCGCAGCGTCACCGACGTCGACGAATCGCGCTGGGAGCGCATCGCGGCCAACCTGAAGACCATCGGCGGTGCGGTGCTGCTCGCGCTGGTGATCCGAACGTGTTTGTTCGAAGCGTTCGAGATCGAAGGGCCTTCGATGGAGCCTACGCTGCTCAACGGCGATCGCGTCGTCGTGTCGAAGTTTGCGTTCGGTTTGTTTTTGCCGCTGCGCGATCACGCCGAAGTCACTTGGTCCGGCCCGTCGGTCGGCGACGTCGTGATCATCAAGAGTCCGGCGGACGGCGTCGACATCGTGAAGCGCGTGATCGGCGTCGGCGGTGACTTCATCGAGATGAAGGACGACCGCGTGTATCGCAACGGCAAGCCTTTGCCGCTCCAAGACTCCGGCGCGTGTAAGACCGGCATCGGCTCGTTGCAGCCCGAATGCCGCGTGTTCGTGTCGAAGGTCGGCGACCACGAGTTCCGCATGAGCAAAGCGCGTGGGTCACCGGATCCCGTGCCGGTGCACGTGCCCGAGGGCCACATCTACGTGCTCGGTGATCATCGCGATCACAGTAACGACAGCCGGAACCCGATGGTCGGTGCGATCCCGATCAACCGCATCAAGGGTCGCGCACTGTCGATCTACTGGTCGAGCGGGCCGGAAGGCTTCCGCTGGGAGCGCATGCTCCACAAGATCATTTGATTTGTAACCCTGGTGCGTCTCAGGGGCTCGGTTGGCCCCTGTCCGAAAAGCGTGACAGATTGGGGGCCCATGGTTGACCGGGCCACCCTTCGCACTCGGCTTGCGGCTGAGATCGGCACGCTTCGGAAAGAAGCGCCCGAACGCGTGGCGCTCTGTTATCCGAGCCCCTACCGCGTCGGGATGTCGTCGCTGGGTTTCCAGACGATCTACCGGCAGAAATGCGCGGTCGGCCGCGCGGCGCGGGTGACCGCGCATTTCTGCCGGACGACGTCGAGGCCTTTCGCA
>DASRXR010000158.1:0-12641 GCA_035687405.1 Polyangiales bacterium | reverse complement strand
TCGTCGTGACGATCAACTACCGGCTCGGCGCGCTCGGCTTCCTGTACTTGCCCGAGCCGGACCGCAAGCGCCTCGAGATTACGGCGAACGCGGGCCTGCTCGATCAAATCGCTGCGCTGCGCTGGGTGCGTGACAACATTGCAGCGTTCGGCGGCAACCCGGACGACGTCACCTTGATGGGCGAATCCGCCGGTGCGTACTCGGTCGGGATGCTGCTCGGCATGCCCCTCGCGCGCGGCCTCTTTCACAAGGCCGTCGCTCAGAGCGGCGCGCGATTCTCGCGCATTGCAGGCGATCCGGCCCGCGGCACCTACGCGTTGCTGAAGGCGCTCGAGATCCCGCAGGATAGCCTCGAGGCGCTCTGGGACGTCCCTGCGGAACGTTTCGTGTCGGCACAGCTCGCCGTGGCGCGGTCGAGCGAGAGCGCGCTCAACGACATTTCGGCGTTCGCGCCGCTTTACGATGCGGATACCGTGCCGTTGCCGCTCGAGGAGGCATTTGCCCGCGGGCAAGGCGCAAACGTGCCGCTGATGCTCGGCACGACCCGCGACGAGATCAACTTGTTCCTCGGCTCGGCGGTCAAGAAGTTCGACGAGCCTCTCGAGGATTCGGAGCTTCACGAGCGTCTGCAGCGCGTGGCGTTGGGCGCGGACGAGGCGCGCATCCGCGGGCTGGTCGAGACCTATCGCCGCTCGCGCATCGAGCACGGCCTGCCCGCGAGCAGTCGGGCACTGCAAGCGGCGATCACGAGCGACGCGCTGTGGCGCGTGCCGAACGAGCGCTTCATGGAGGCGTACCGCGCGCACCAACCCGCGACGTTTCTGTACTTGTTCACCTACGAGTCCCCGGGGATGCGCGGTGCGCTGCGAGCGTGTCACGCGCTCGACTTGCCGTTCATGTTCGGCACGTGGGGCGGCCCGAACCAAGAACGTTTCGCTGGAACGGGCGAGCACGTACGGGCCCTGAGCGAGCGCATGATGGATGCGTGGCTCGCCTTTGCGAAGAACGGTGATCCCAGCTTGCCGGAGGCATTCGGCGGCCGCTGGCCCGCTTACGACGACGAGCGCCGGCCGACGATGGTGTTCGATGTGACGAGTGAATTGCAGCTGGCGCCGTACGAATCGGAACGCGCTGCGTGGCACGGGGTGACTCCGCGCGCCCTCATCGGTTGAGGCCGGAGCTGGCCTTGGAAGCGGTGCGGGGTAGACTCCGCCGCATGGAGCCCAAACATTGGTATCTGGTTTTCGGGACGTGCTCGCTATTGGCTGTGGCGTGCAGCGATAGCAAACCTGCGAGCTCGGGTAACGCGCACGAGAGTACCGGCAACGAAAGCAAGTCCGAGAGCGTGACAGACCGTGTCAACAGTGCGCACGAGAGCTTCAAAGAGGAAATTCGCCCCGCCGCGGGTTGGGTGGACGACCGAAGTCATCGCGTTGCCGACGAAGCCGTGAACGCGGCGAGCAAGGGCAAGAAGACGCTCGAAGGTGATGGCGATCATGACCACGACCACGCGCACGACGGCGATCACGATCATGACCATGCGCATGACACAACTGGCGCAGCCACGAATGGGAACTAAGGCCGAGAGCTAAACCCGACTAACAAATCATTTCGAAAGCGAGTGCTCGCTGCTTCCAACGTTAAGTGCCGGCATGTTACGCCGCGCGGATGCTGACGATCACGCAGACGCTTTCTAATCTTCGCTTTGGATGTTTGGTCGGATTGCTGTTTTGCTTCGGTTGTCGTGACACCGAGGTTCTGGGTTCTCCGCTCGCCGGTGGTGCTGGCGGGGCCGCAACTGCAGGCGCCAGCGGCGCCAAGGCGGGTTCGGGCGGTTCGGCTGCGGGTTCCAGCGCTGGCGGGGGCGGTGCGAAGGCGGGGGCGGGCGGCGCTGCAGGTGCAGCAGAGCCAGCCACGAAGCGCGCCCAGGACGACCGCCCGTTCATGCCGGACGAGACGATGCTCGCATTCGATGCGCTTCCCGCTCCGACGGTCGAGACCGATCGCTACTCGGGCGTGCTCGAGGGTGCGGCGTACCGCATCGAGGTTCCGAAGAACTGGAACGGCATCTTGGTCATGTACGCGCACGGCTACGCGGGTACGGGCCCGGCCCTCCGCCTCACGACGCCGAGCATCCGCCGCTACCTCGCCGAAAACGGGTACGCGTGGGCGGCGTCGAGCTACACGAAGAACTATTACGACGTGCGCGTGGGCGTCGAAGACACCAACAAGCTCGCGCTCGCGTTCAAACGCCTGGTCACCGAGGGTGGTCGCACGATCGACGAGCCGAAGAAGCGGTACCTGATCGGCCACTCGATGGGCGGCCACGTCACGGGCGCTGCGATCGAGAAGGAAGCGCAGACGACCGCGCAGAACAAGGTCAAGTACGTCGCGGCGATGCCGATGTGCGGCGTGCTCGGTGACACCGACTTGTTCAACTACTTCGGCGCCTATCAGTTCGCGGCGCAACAGCTCGCCGGCACGATGGTCGTCACCACGAATGCCACCGACTTCATGAACGTTCGCATGCCGACGCAGGACGCGCTGTTCACGGCGTATCCGACGGCGACGACGCCGGCCGGCGACAAGCTCAAGGCCATCGTGCAAAACCTCACCGGTGGCGCGCGGCCGAACTTCGAGCTCGGGTTTAGCTCGAAGCAGTGGCAGGACGCGGTCTGGAGCACGTTCGGCGGCGACGGGACGATCAGCGGCATCCTCAGCAAGCCGGTGGTCGACACGCGTCAGATCGTCTATCAGCTCGACAACGACCCGGCGCAGAGCGACGACGAGAAGGCGTTCAACGCGGCAGTCCACCGTGCGACGCCCGAGGACGGCGCGAACGGCCTGCGGGACGACGGCTTGCGCTGGATTCCCAAGGTGAACGGCGAGTTCGACATCCCGGTGCTGTCGCTTCACACGCTCGGCGATTTGTACGTGCCGTGGGTCATGGAGCAGATCTATCGCAAGCGCGCGACGGAGAAGGGCAACTCCGATCGCCTCGTGCAGCGCGCGATTCGCGGCACCGGCCACTGCGAGTTCACCTACGCCGAGCAAGCGACTGCGTTCGGCGAGCTCGCGAAGTGGGAGCAAGAAGGCGTCAAGCCCGAGGGTGATGACGTGCTCGATGCAGCGAAGGTCGCTGCGCCGGACTACGGCTGCAAGTTCACCCAGAACACGTACACGGCCGAGGAAATGGCCGCCGGCACGTTGCCGCCGGTGCGGGCGATGGCCGCCGCCTGCCCGTGATTTGATCTCGAGCCCACCCAAATGGGTTAGGCGCAGGTGTCGGGTGCCGTGCGCCCGACCAAAAATGCGACGATTGAGCCATGTCGACTGCTGCGGCGATCGGCGGGCGCTACGTCGTGGAAGACGCGCTCGGCCGGGGGGGAATGGCTGCGGTCTATCGCGTCCGCGACGTGAAGACTGGACAACGCGTGGCGCTCAAGCGTGCCTGGGCGCGCGACCCCGCGAAGGCGCGGAAACGTCGGGCGCTGCTCGAACGCGAGTTCCACACGCTCGCGCAGCTCAAACATCCGCGCATCATCGAGGTCTACGACTTCGGCGTCGATGAGTCCGGCCCGTATTACACGATGGAGCTGCTCGACGGCGCCGACCTCGACAAGGCCGGTCAGCTCGAGTGGCGCAAGGCGTGCTCGCTCATGTGCGACATCGCGTCGTCGCTTGCGATCCTGCACTCGCGCGGCCTCCTGCATCGCGACGTGTCGGCGCGCAACGTGCGTCAGACCGCGGACGGTCGCGCAAAGCTGCTCGACTTCGGGACGATGCTCTCGATCGGCGTCGTCGACGAAGTGGTCGGTACTCCTCCGTTCATGTCGCCCGAGGTGCTGCAGATGCAAGCGCTCGACGCCCGCGCGGATCTGTACTCGCTCGGCGCGCTCGCCTACCACACGCTCACCGGTCGACACGCCTATCCCGCGTCTCGGCCGAGCGACTTGCGCGACGTCTGGCGTTCGCGGCCGATTCCGCCGCAGCGCATCAACCCGGAGATCCCCCCGAACCTGAGTGCGCTCGTGCTGCAGCTGCTCGCGCTCGATCGCTCAGCGCGCCCGCAAACAGCGGCCGAAGTGTTGGAGCGCTTGCGTGTGATCGCCGACTTGCCGGCCGAGGACTTGCCCGAGATCTCGCGCGCGTATCTGACGACGCCGAGCCTCGTCGGGCGGCAAAAAGCGCTGGTGGGTGTTCGCACGCGCATGCTCTCGCTCGTGCGCGGTGAAGGCGGCGTCGTTCTCGTCGAAGGCACGCCGGGTAGCGGCCGCTCGCGGATGCTCGATGCGTGCGTGTTCGAAGCCAAGCTGCTCGGTGCGAACGTCGCGCGCGCGGGTGCGACCGACACCGTGACCGAACCCTGGGGTTGCGCGCGGCGCTTGTGCTCGCAGCTGTTTGCATTGATGCCGGACCAGGCGCTCGATGCGTCTCGGCTCGCGCGCCACGTCCTGTCGCACGTGATCGAAGAGGTCGCTGCGGCAGAGTCCGAGACGAGCAACACCGGCACGCGCACGGCGTCGTTTCCCGAGCGCAGCGTGCTCTTGCGCGAGCTGCGCGACTTCATCCTGACGCTGGGCAGCCAACAGCGGCTACTGCTCGTCGTGGACGACGCCGATCGCATCGATGAAGTTTCGGCGGCGTTGCTTGCCGCCGTCGGCGACAAGAGCGACAGCCTCAGCTTGATGCTCGTGCTCGCGATGGGTTCGGATGTCGAGCAGACTCGCTCGGCATCGCACAATCTGCTGCGATCGGTCGCGCATCGGGTCGAGCTCGAGCCGCTCGACCTCGAGCAGACTGGATCACTGATGCGGTCGGTGTTCGGCGACGTGCCCAACGTGGAGTTATGCGCCGGCCGAATCTATTCACTCGCTCAAGGCAGTCCGCGGATCAGCATGGAGCTCGCCCAGCACCTCGTCGATCGAGGCCTCGCGCGCTATGAATCCGGGCGCTGGAGCTTGCCGGTGCGGCTCCACGAAAACGATCTGCCGGCGACGCTGTCCGGCTCGCTCGCACTTCGCTTGAATCAGCTCACGGAGGATGCGCGCGAGCTCGCCGATGCGCTCGCGATCGCCGACGGGCACCGCTTGTCGCTGGCGAGCTACGGGCAGCTGACGACGCACCGCGATTCGCAGCGCGTGTTTGCGGCGCTTCAAGAGCTCGTGAGCGCGCGCGTGCTGATCGCGGCCGCGGACGAGCATCGATTCAGTCAGCGCGGGTTCGTGTCGGTGCTGGTCGAAAACCTGGCGCCGGCCCGCAGCCACACGTCGCACGCGCGCATGGCCGACTTTCTCGCGAGCACAGGGGGCGACGTATTGCGGCGCGCGCATCACCTGTTCCACGCGGGTCGCGAGCGCGAAGCTCTCGAGCAGTTGTGCGCGCTCGACCTTCAAGACCGGCCGCCGCCGCTTGCGCTGCTCGAGCTCGCCGTCGAGCACGCCGAGAAGAATGTTGGCTCGCTCTCGGCACGTGCGCTGCATCGATTGCGGATGGCCCTACTCACGCAAGCGTCGCTGTTACTCGCAGCGGACAGCTTCGAGCGGTGTCTACCGCCGGTGTTGCGGCAACTCGAGCAAGACAGCGGGCTCGTGGCATACCGTGAGCTCGACTCGCTGCCGCCCGAGCAACGCTTGCCTCAAGCGCTCGCGAAGCAGCAGGAACGCTACTTAGCGACCCCCGAGCGCGACCAGGTCTACGCGGTCGGCGATGCAGTGCGCGAGCTCGCACGGTTGATCGGCGCGACTTGTTCGATGGCGGGCTCGCTCCTCGAGCCAGCGCTGCTCGACCGCTTGCCGTCGCTCGAGCCGCTGCTGCCGCTGTCGCCGGCGCTGCGTGTCGTCTCGCTGTTGGAGGACACGACGCGCGACATGGTTCTCTCGCGCCACGGTCGCGCCGTGAAACACTACAACGAAGTGCTCGCGCGCATCGAGGAGCCCGACCACGCTGGGATGGACAGCTCGCAGCACCAGCGCACGCGCATGGGGATTCACTATGCGCTCGCGTTGCTCGAGGCGGCGAAGGGCCTCGATCACGCCGAAGAGCGTGCGAAGATTCTGGAGAGTACGCGCTCGCTGCGGGTTGCGGCGTGGCGCGTGCGCAGCTTGCTCTCGCTGAACCGCGGGAACGTGGAAGCGGCACAGAAAGCCGCCCGCCGCGCGGAGCTGCTGCGGTTGCAAGACGAGGACCTCACGCACTACGCCGGGACCGATGCGACGCTCGAGCTGTTCGCGTTCAATCAGCTCGGCGACTTACTCGGCGTCAAGAGCGCGCTGGATGCGATCTCCGCGCTCGGTCAATCGTATCCGGGCTATCGCGCGTTCGTGCCGTGGGCGCAGAGCTGCTATCGCTTGTTGCAGGGCGACGTTCAGTCTGCAAACGAGTGGATCGCGCCCGCCTGCGCGAAACTGCGGCCCGGCGTCGATCCCGCGTACACGTTGTCGGCCGTACAGCACGTGCGGGTGATGCGCGAGCTCGGCGCGACGCCCGCCGCGCTCGAACAAACACGTCGCTACGTCGACGACATGCGGAAGTTCGAGCTCGTCGGGATCGAGATCCCGCTGTTGATCGAAGCCGCGTTGATGGAAGCGCAAGCGGGGGACTTCGCTCCCGCTACGGAGAAGCTCGATGTGGTGACGCGCGATCGCGAAGCGGCGGGTGCAAGCGGGCTCGCTCTCGGCTTCTGCTACGAAGCGCGCGCGCGGGTCGCGATTCTGATGCGCGATCGCGCCGGCTTCGAGCGGTACGCGGGGCTGTGCGCGACTGAATATGCGAAGGGGCAGAGCGCGTATCTCAACGTGAAGTACACGCGCTTGCTCGAGGATGCTCGCCAGTGCGAGCTCGGGCCGCCGAGCCACGGTCCGATGCCGATCGTGCTTTCGCTGCAGCCGCTCGCGTTCGATCCCGAGACTGAATCACTGCGCGGGAAGATCTTGGAGTGCACCGATGCGTCGGATCGCGCGCGCTGTGCGCTCACGATGTTGCTGCAGAGCACGGAGAGCTACCTCGGGTACCTGTACGGCGTGGATGCGTCGGGACTCGTTCCGCTCGCTGGACTGCCGGAGACGAAGGCCGAACCCGAACTCGAAGGTTGGCTTGCCGGTTGGGTGCTGATGGAAAAGGAGCGCTCCCTCGACGGGGTGACGGTGGGCACGGTGACGTACAGCAGCGCGCCACCGAATGTCGACGGTTCGACACGCACGCTCGATGGCGATAGCAGTCGGCCCGGCGCGATGATCTACACGGACGACGACGGGCGCCGGTTCATCGCGAGTCCGCTCGTCGCGATGCAGGGATCGACTCGCATTCTGGTCGCGATGCTCGCAGTGCAGATCACCGGCGCGCATCTGCCGAATCCGCCGGTCGCTTTGTGCGGGCAGCTCGCGAAGCTGCTGCTCGAGCATGGCGACGTGAAGGGTGTCGAGCTCGCGGAGCTCAGCGAGGACTAGCGGCGATGTTGCCGCCGTCGACCGTCACCACCGAGCCGGTGGTGCTCTGTGCGAGCGCGAGCGACAGGAACGCTTGCGCGACGTCGTCGGCTGTCACTTCGCGACCGAGCAGGTTTGCTTTGTAGTACGCGTCGGCGGTGAGGCCTCTCGCCTTGGCGCGTTCTGCGACGTCGTCCGCATCCAGCAGCTGGGTTCGGATTCGGTCGGCGTTGATCGCATTGCTGCGCACGCCGATCGGGCCGAGCTCGAGCGCGTACTGCTTGGCGAGCGCGAGGAGTGCTGCCTTCGGGACTGCGTACGGGCCGAAGTCGGGCCCGGGGTTCCACGCCGACTTCGACGCATTGAACAGCAAGAAGCCGCCCATACCTTGCTGCTCGAACACTGCGGTTGCGGCCGAGGCGACCCAGTGATGGGCGAAGAAGTTGATCTGAAAGCTCGCTTGAAGATCAGCCGTGCTCGATTTGGCGATCGCTCCTTGCGGCGCAGTGCCGGCGTTCGAGACTACGCCGTCGAGTCCTCCGAACTGCTCGACTGCCGCGGCGATGCTCGCACGTACTGCGTGCTCGTCGGTCAGATCCACGACGGCGCTCGCCGCCGATAGCTGCTTCGCGATCGCAGCGAGCCCTTCGGCGTCGCGATCGACCAGAAACAGTGCCGCACCTGCTTTTGCAAATGCGCGCGCCGTCGCAGCGCCGATGCCGTGCGCGGCTCCCGTGATGTAGACCGCTTGGCCTGCGAGCGGTGCCTTCGCGCCTTTGCCGAGCTTCGCTTGCTCGAGCGACCAGTACTCCATGTCGAAGATGTCGCCTTCGGGCAGCGACTCGTAGCGGCCGACCGCTTCCGCGCTGCGGATCACTTCGACCGTGTGCTCGTAGATGTCGGCGGCGATGCGCGCAGCTTTGGGCGTGTCGCCGACCGAGATCATGCCGAGTCCGGGTACCAGCAAGATCCGCGGATCGGCATCGAGCGCGACGACCTGACGGTTGCGTTCCTTGGCTTGGCGCGCGACGTACGCCGCGTACGCTTCGCGGTACTTCGACAGTGCATCGCGAATCGCCGGCATTTGCTGGCTCACCGGGCGGCCGAGATCCAAGCGCAACACGAGCGGATAACGTTTCGTGCGAATCACGTGATCGGGCGTCGCACAGCCTTGCTGCGAGAGCGTCTCGACGCGCGGGTCGCTCGCAAAATCGTAGAGCTCGCGGGTGTTGCGCAGGTGCAGGAAATACCGGCGCGAGCCGTCACCGAGCAGCCCGCGCAGCGCTGGCGCGAGCTCGGAGTAGGGAAGGCCGATGGGCGGGGGGAGCGAGCTGCGCGTCGACCAGTAGCGGCGCTTCTTTGCGTACGCCTCGGCCGTTTCGACCGCAGCGATGTGTCGGTCGTACGACTCGCGTGCGGTCGATCCGAACGTGAACAAGCCGTGTTTCAGCAACAGCAAGCCTTCGACTTGTGGGTTCTTCTCGTAGACCTCGGCCGCGAGCTTTGCGAGCGCGAAGCCAGGCATGATGTACGGCACGATGCTGAACCGCTCTCCAAAACGTTCGCGGCAAATCGAGACCGCGTCCGGCTGATCGACGAGTGACAAGATCGCGTCCGCGTGGGAGTGGTCGATGTACTTGTGCGGCAGAAACGCGTGCAACAAGGTCTCGACGGAAGGGTTCGGCGCGCTCGCGTTCAGCATGCGTGTGCGCTGCGCGTTCACCATGTCTTCGTCACTCAGCGCGGGCAGGCTGCGCAGCGCGCGCAGCTCCGGGAGGCGAAGTGCGGGAAAGCCTTGCGGTTCGATCAGCTCGAGGTCCCAGCCGCTGCCTTTTACGCACAATACTTCGACTTCGGTTCCGAGGTCGTCGCGCACGCGCGTCTTCACCGACGTGTTGCCACCGCCGTGCAGGACCAGCGCTGGATTGCGGCCGATCAAGCGCGAGCTGTAGACGCGCTCGGCGAGGTCGCGATTGCAGCTGTCGGCGTAGCGATCGACGAACGACTGCGCTTCAGAGTCGGCCCAAAGACTTTCCATGCGGAGGCATGACTAACGCGTCCGCGCCTTGGCGGCAATCCGCGCCAGAGAGCGTTTGACCCGCCGCTAGCTTGTTCTTTGGCTCCGTGGCGCCCGCGCGCGAACTCAGAATACAAAGAGTATACCTCGTTGCGCGCGCGGGCCCCACGAAGCCGAAGCCTGCGCTATCGACGAGTCAAACCGTGCAGACCGAGCCGTAGCTGGGCCGGGGCCTCCAGTTGCTCGAATGCCTTGTGCGTGAGCCGCGAGACCCCGAGCTCGTCGAGCGCCGCGCGCGCTTGAACCCGCTGGCCTTCGCGCACGGCATCGGCGTCGAGCTGCGACCGCCACAGCTCGATGTCGAGCTTGCGATGCGTCAGCACGTGGCTGAAGTTTCCAATCGGCTGCGGGTCGAGCGCGCTTGCGGGTTGGCCGAGCTCCTTGCACAACCCGAGCGCGACCTTCCGCCCCGCGCCTTCGCGCATCGGCAAGTTCCACAGTCCGCCGAACAGCGACGCCGCGCCTCGGACGAGCAACACCCGTTCGCTGCGCGCATCGAGCGCCACGAGCGCGACGAGCGAAACCGGCTTCGGATCGACGCGCTTTTTCGCGACCGGGAGCTCCTCGACGCGGTCTTGTGCGCGCGCTTGGCAATGCGCCGCGACCGGGCAAACCTCGCAGCGCGGCGCGAGCTTGCGGCACGTCATTGCGCCGAGCTCCATCAAGGCTTGGTTGAGCGTACCCGGCCGCTCTCCGACTACGAGCGCCTCCGCGAGCTGCCACAACCGGG
Organism: Polyangiales bacterium; assembly: GCA_035687405.1. GTDB lineage: Bacteria > Myxococcota_A > Polyangia > Polyangiales > JAFGIB01 > JADGRF01. The sequence goes on along the minus strand of DASRXR010000158.1, from coordinate 2,407 downwards.
CGAGCGTATCCGTGCGCTCCGGTGGCGTGTCGATCGCGAACAAGCGCGAGAGAACGCGCGCGACGTTGCCATCGACGAGCGGTTCCGGAAGGTCGAACGCGATCGAGCCGATCGCCCCCGCGGTGTAGCGGCCGATGCCCGGCAAAGCGCGACGCGCTTCAGGCTCGCGAGGCACGACACCACCGTAGCGGGTCACCACGTCGCGCACGCCCGAGTGCAGGAGCCGTGCGCGCCGGTAGTAGCCGAGCCCGCTCCAGCTCGCGAGCACCTCGTCTTCGCTGGCATCCGCGAGCGCGTGGGGCGTCGGAAACTTCTTCAGAAACCGGTCGTAATACGCGATTACGGTGTCGACCCGGGTCTGTTGGAGCATGATCTCCGAGACCCAGATCGCGTACGGATCGCGCGTACGCCGCCACGGCAGGTCTCGTGCGTGCTCGTCGTAGTGTTGGAGCAGCAGGCTCCGGATTGCGGCCAGCTCATCGGGCATACGTCGGTCGCGGCAGACTGTAGCTGGAAAATCAGCTCACGCGTGATCGGCCGGACGCTTCTCGCCTGCCTCGACCCGAACCTTCAATCGGTTTTGGAACGGGGGCAATGGGCACGCCACGAACGGAGAAAACGCGCACGGCGGGCTGAACGCTTGATTGAAATCGAGAGTGACTTGGCCGTCCTTCGGGAGCGCTGCGTACAAGAACCGGCCCGCGCCGTAGCTCGAGTCCCGATTCGTCGGATCGGCGAACACGATCCACAGCCGCTTCCGATCAGACTCGAACACAGGGTCGAGCCGATGTTCGACGCCGTCTTTCTCGAAGACGAGTGCGCCCGGCGAGTAGTACGCCTGTTCGGTCCCGCTCTCGTACACGAGGTCGATCGCTTTTTCGGGCTGGTACGGCTCGAGCTTCGCAGTGAGCCGCCATGCGGGATCGATCGGGAAGTACTCGATCGCGGCAAACTCGGGATGGGCGCGCGATACGTCGCGCACGCGGACTGCAAACTGATCGCCGCGTTCCATCACGTCGAGCACGAGGTCGCCATAGAACAATCGATCGCTCGGTCCGCGCGCGTCACTCGTGAGCTCGACCGCGCCCGTGAGCGGCTCCGGCTGTGGGATTCCGGCGCGCTTGATCCGCACCACGGTCTGCCCTGCTGGCGTGAACCGAACGCTCTTCGCTTGAAGCTCGACTGTGCCGAGCTCGGCCGGTGCGCCGGCCGGCAGGCTTATGCCGCCATCAGCTGCAGCGGAGCCGATCGCGAGTGGGACGCGGGGCTCGAGGAAGGTCTTGCCGATCAACGAGAGCCAGCCATCCGGCGCGGTCAGCCGCGTCAGCCGCGATTGTCGCCAGACCTGGATTTCTCGTTCGTATTCTTCGGAGGCCATGGGTTCCTGTATGCGGCGCGAGGGCGGGAATCGCCAGTGTTTGCGGGGGGAAAGAGTGAAAAGAGTAGCAAAAGCAGCCTTGCCAGGGTTGGGGGTCGTCGCCGTCGCCGTCGGCGACGGCGACCACCCCTCCGGACTCACTTCTGAGTCCAAACCACCTCGGCCCCACCACCCAAGGGATCTCCCCGCTAGCCCCCGCCTCTCCGAGCTCAGCTGCGCGCCGAATGCACCACCCGAAGACTCCTTGCCGCCACTGGCGGCAACACTCTCCCGAGTTGCAACTCGCTACGTCGTGCGCATCTGCCGTCTCAGGCCCGGTCAACGGCTGTCGGCTCCGGACCTTGCAGGAAGCCGCCCGGCCGGGCATGACTACCTGCATGAATCGCCGAAGTGTTTGGGTTTGGACGCGCGCATGCGTGATCGGGTCAGCGCTCGCACTCACGATTCCAAGCGGCGTATCGGCCGGTCCAGTCGAGCTCTTCACCTCGATCGAAGTGGCTTCCGGAAATCCTGATCGCGTAGTTGCGCGCTGGATCAACGGCGACGGCGGCATCTTCTTCAGTAGCGATCGCGCCGCAACCTTCGGCATGTCTTGTTACACGACAGTCAACGGCAGCTTGATGGGCCGCAGCGTCCAAGCGTTCAAAACGGCGACCGACGGCAGCGCGTGCGTGGGCACCGTCGACCAGATGTATTGCAGCAGCGCCGATGGCTGCGGTTGGAAGGAAGCGGCCGAGCTCAACGGCCAGTGGATCTCCGACTTCGCCGAAGATCCGATCAACAAGAACACGCTGTACCTCGTGACGGGCACGGCCGAGGGCAACAACGGCGTGTGGTCGCGCGAGTCGCCGACCGCCATGTGGAAGCCGTTCGGCACGCAGCTGCCGGCGTGGTTCAGCCGCATCTTCGTCGTCAAGAACGGCGACGGCCGGCGCGTGTACGTCAGCTCGCAAGAGAACGCGAACGTCGAGGGCATGGATGGCGGCCCGCCGATGCAAATCCCGAAGTACTTCGTCCGTTACTCGGACG
>DASRXR010000157.1:0-2051 GCA_035687405.1 Polyangiales bacterium | reverse complement strand
GCATGTTTGGTCACGTGCACGCAAACGATGTTCGCTTCAGTGCGTGGCGGACGCGTGCGGGTAAGCGCGAGCTGATCTACGAGAGCTACAAGTGGGAAGAACCGTTGTGGCTCGAGTTCACGAGCTTGTCGAAGAACCCGCCGTTGGACCCGATGGGTATGCAGGATGGCGGTTGGAGTGGGATTCTCGATCTCCAGCCGGGTGACACGCTCGGGTGGGAGTGTCACGAAGTGAATCAGCAGGACATTGCGTTGCGATTCACGAACAAGACGTACGACGGGATGATGTGCATCATCATCGGTGACTTGGTCGGGACCAAGTGCATGAGTCGGATGCCGGGGATCGTGATCGATCCGAATTTCGAATAACACAAACTCCGCGCAACGGAAGCAGCCGGGAGCCCGGTGCTTTCCGCTGCGCGAAGCTGTGGTCGTGCGGGAGCGGTAGCGTCTTCGTTAGCTGACGTAGTAAGGCGGCTCCCGGCCTGCTTCCGCTGCGCGGCGCTATTCTCTCGGAAAGTCGCTGAACAGAACCGACACGTTGTGGTTCGTCGAAGCCCAGTTCGGAACCCTCAGCACCTGCGGCTTAGTCGCATCCCCGCGCGGCAGGTTCTCGATCGAAATCGTCCCATTCGGCTCTGCGCTAGCCGGCATGTAGATATCGACGCCGGTCTGAAATGGCTGCTCCGGAAACCAAGGTAGCGCGGCGAGCGTACTCTCTCCCGGAGTCGCAGCGTCATCGTGCAGATAGATCGCAATGCGACTCTCTCCGGTGACCTCGCCGATCACGTTCTTCACTTCTTGGTCACCACTCTGGCTGTGGGTGCTGATCTCGAGACTATCCGTCGTCGACCACTCGCGCATTCGACTGACAGTCAAAGCCGCGTGCCCATCACCGGTGTTGGTGTGCATGCGAGCTGCCGAATCCGGTGGACCCGATCGCAGACGCACGAACGCACTGCTGCGTAAGAACGGCTGCTCGTAGAAGTGATGCTGATAAGGCGAATCAGCCGACGACAGCACGAACTCGTAGTGCTTCTCGGGATCGACCGTGACGGGTCCCCAATTGCCGTCTGCGCCGATCTCGAACCACGCGAGCGATTCGTCCTTCGCACGCATCCCGGTCTCGGCATCGAGCTCCCAAACGTTCAGCAACGTTCCTTCACGCCCAGTGTTTGCAGGGACGTTTACGGCACGTCCGGAGATCTCGACTGGGCCGCGCTGCTTCAGAACCTCCAGAACCTCCGGCGCCTTGCCGAACAGAAACTCGAACTGAACAGCGAACGACTCCTTCGAAGTCGCCACTTCCACGTGCTTTTGACCGGGCAGTGGATGCGTTTGTCCTGCGCGCGTGTTCGTGGTTTGTGCCGGAGCGGCGCAGGGGATCGGAATGCCCGCGCAGCCACCACCGTCGAGTGCGATGTACTTCGCGATCTTCGCGGCGCGCGCCGGATCACTCAAATACGTGCTCGAGACTGACGTGCCGCGCGAGTGACCGATCAGAAATGCCTTGTCGGTGTGGAATGTCGCAAGCACCTCGTCGACCATCGCATCGAGGCCGGGGATGAAATCCGCGACACCGGTGCCCGCACCGTCGTGCTCGTACGCGCGAAGGCGATCCGCCGGATAGCCATTTGCGGCGAAGCGCATCGCTTGTGACGTGAACTGTTGAGCAGATCCTGAAAAGCCGTGCACGAACACGATTGGCAGCGCTTCGTCGTCGGGAAGTGCGGGCAGCGGATCGGTTCCGCCTGCGTTCATCGATGGGGTCGTGTCCTCTGCATCGGACTTGCCTGAGTCAGTCTCGCCCGCGTCCTGAGTCTCGTTCGGCGGAGCTTTAGAGCCTTCGTCGTCGGAGCAGCCGAATACGCACGAGCCGAATGTAATGAGGATGACTACGCCAAGATAAAAGTCGCGTCCCATGATGTTCCTCGTCGGATGGAATGGTTCATGCGGCCAGAGCAACACGCGAGCTTCGGCTCGAAGCACACGCGTTGAGTCTCGGTGGCGCGCGGAGCACTCGTTCCACTATCTCGCGCGAGGAACAAGATC
>DASRXR010000156.1:0-10355 GCA_035687405.1 Polyangiales bacterium | reverse complement strand
GACGGACGGCGCTCTGTTTTGCGACGGTCAGGTCGTCGACAACGGCGACAACCTCGACATGTGCATCGACGCGCTGAAGGCAGCTTTCAACGCGAAGGTCACGATCAAGGCGGCGAGCGAAGGCGAGTCGGGTTGCGACGGTGGAACGTGCGAGGCGAGTGGTCGCGCGAAGGTGAGCAGCGATTGCACCAGCACGCCCGGTTCACCCGCGAACGTCTGGGCGTTGTTCGCGTTGGTCAGCGCCATGCTGGCTTACATGTTGCGCCTCAGAAATCCGTAAGCTCGCCGACCGCCAGCGATCGCGCTAGCGTTCTGACATGTCAGCCCCACTGCTCGTCGTGCATGTTCACGTGCACGTTAAATCCGACACCGTCGAGACGTTCATCGCGGCAACGCTCGAAAACTGCCGCGCCAGCATCCAAGAACCGGGGATCGCTCGCTTCGACTTCGTGCAGTCGAACGAAGATCCCAGCCGCTTCGTCCTCGTCGAAGCCTATAAAACGGCCGACGCACCCGATGCTCACAAACGCACCGCCCACTACGCGAAGTGGCGCGACACCGTCGCCGACATGCTGGCCGAGCCACGCAGCAGCACGAAGTTCCACGACCTGTTTCCACCGCGCGAGGAGTGGTGACCACCCTACCCGCGTTCGAATTTGCGACCGCGACCCGAATCGTATTCGGCGCAGGCAAGCTCTCCGAAGTACCCGCACTGCTCGCTGAGCTCGGTGCACAACGCGTGCTGTTCGTGACTGGCCGCGATCCGGCGCGCTCGAGCGCACTCGAAACGACACTACGCAGCTCGGCCACAGGACTCCTCACGCTGCGCGTCAGCGGTGAGCCGACCGTAGATTGGGTCCGCGACTCGCTGGTCAAAGTCCGCGAAGTCCGGAGCGAAGCAGTCGTGGCGTTCGGCGGCGGCAGCGTGATCGACGCCGCGAAGGCGCTCGCCGCGCTCGCCGCCAATGGCGGCGACCCGCTCGACTACCTCGAAGTGATCGGTCGCGGCCAAGCGCTCGCGAAGCCCTCACTTCCACTGATCGCGATCCCGACGACGGCCGGCACGGGCGCAGAAGTCACGCGCAACGCAGTCCTCGGCTCGACCCAAGAACGCGTGAAGGCGAGCTTACGAAGCCCGTTGATGTTGCCGCGCATCGCGCTGATCGATCCCGATTTGCTCGCGGGCGCACCGCCGGAAGTCTTGCGGTCGAGCGGTCTCGATGCGCTCTCGCAATTGATCGAACCGTTCTTGTCGAGCCGAGCGAATCCGATCAGCGACGCCCTAGCGCGGGAAGGCATCGCGCGTTCGGCGCGGTCGCTCCGGCGTGCCGTCCTCGGTGAAGCGGACGCGAGCGCGCGCGAAGATCTCGCAGTCGCGAGCTTGTTCGGCGGCTTGTGTTTGGCAAACTCGGGCCTCGGTGCCGTCCACGGTTTCGCAGCTCCGGCCGGCGGCATGTTCCAGGCACCCCACGGAGCGGTGTGCGCAGCACTCTTGCCGCACGCGATGGACGTCAATTTGAAGGCACTCACTTCGCGCGATACGAGCGGACGAAGTGTCGCGCGGTTTCACGAGCTCGCGCGCTTGCTCAGCGGAGACACTGCAGCCGATGGCGGCGAAGCGGTCGAGTGGGTCGCAACGCTGTGCCGCGAGCTGGGAGTGCCGGGGCTCTCCGCCTACGGAATGACCGCAAACGACATTCCAGCGCTCGTAGCAAAAGCCAAGGTCGCGAGCAGTATGCGCGCGAATCCGATCGCCCTCACGGATGCAGAGCTGACCGAGATCGCCGAGCGCTCGCTCTAGAGCAGCTCTAAATCGCTGCGAACGCCGCGGACAGCGCCTTCTGCGTCCGAGCCCGCTCTTCCGGTCCGTGCGCGAGCGATACGAACCCCGCCTCGAATTGCGACGGCGGCCAGTACACGCCGTTGTCGAGCAACGCGCGATGGAACTTCCCGAACTTGGCGCGGTCGCAGCTGTCCGCATCCGCCCACGAGCGTACGGGCTTCGCGCTGAAGAACGGCGTCAGCATCGACCCGACCCGTTGCACCACGACCGGCACAGTGCTCGACTTCGCCGCCGCCTCGATGTCGGAAGCGAGCAGCGCGCTCGATTGCTCGAGCTTCTCGTAGACGCCCGGCTCGCGCAGCAGCGACAAGTTTGCCAAACCCGCGGCAACTGCGAGCGGATTTCCGCTCAACGTACCCGCTTGATAGATCGGCCCGAGCGGCGAGATTTTTTGCATGATCTCGCGCTTGCCGCCGTACGCACCGACCGGCAAACCGCCGCCGATGATCTTTCCGAGCGTCGTCAGGTCGGGCGTGATGCCGAAGCGCTGCTGCGCACCGCCATACGCGAGCCGGAATCCCGTCATCACCTCGTCGAATACGAGGAGCGCACCTGCAGCTTGCGTCAACTCGCGCGTCAGCTCGAGAAACCCGTTCGCCGGCGGAACACAGCCCATGTTGCCGACGACCGGCTCGAGAATCAGCGCCGCGATCGACGAGCCGCGCGCGTCGAACAACTGCTTCAACGCGTCCGCATCATTCCACGGCAACACCAGCGTGGTTCCGGCGATCGCTGCCGGAACGCCGGCACTGTCCGGCGCGCCGAACGTCGCCATCCCGCTGCCCGCCTTCACGAGCAGGTAGTCCGCGCCACCGTGGTACGCACCCTCGAACTTCACGACGAGATCGCGCCCCGTGAACCCGCGTGCAGCCCGCAGTGCGCCCATCACCGCTTCGGTCCCGCTGCTCACCAGCCGCAGCATCTGCATCGACGGATAAGCCGAGCGAATCTCCTCCGCGAGATCCACTTCACCCGGGCACGGCGCACCGTAACTCGACCCCTTCGCCATCGCTTCGGTGACGGCCGCGACCACCTTCGGGTGGGCGTGTCCCGCGATCATCGGCCCCCACGACCCGACGTAGTCGACATACCGATTGCCGTCGACGTCGACTAGCTCGGCGCCCTTTGCGGCCGCAATGAATACCGGATCACCGTCCACTGCCCGAAACGCCCGGACAGGTGAGTTGACACCTCCGGGCAAGACATCGGACGCGCGGCGCAGGAGCTCACTGGAGCGGGTGGTAGGCATGGCGGGCCGAGCGTGCCCACAAGCTGGCCCCCGAGCAAGGGGGTCAATGCGGACACGCCCGAAACGCCGCGAACCCGCTGCTACAGCGCTCGACCGGTGCGCGCGAGCTCGCGGTACTGCTCGTCGTCGTCGAACCGTTCGAGCATCAGCCCTGCCAAAACCGATCCGTGATCCGAGCCACCGACTTCGGTCGCAGGCGAATCGAGATCGTCGACCTCGCCGCTGTCGGCGGCGGCCCAAAACCTTGCCCAGCCATCTTCGGACAGCGACATGGTGAGAGTCTCCTGACGATCACCGCGATCGGGATCGACTGCTGCGCCGCCCAAAGCGGCACGCTGAGGCGTTTGGGAAGTCACAAAAAGCTCCGGTGTGGCGTCCATGGCGGTCTCGTGTTTCGCGACCTTCGCAGCGATCTGTGCTGGCTCGCCCTTGAATGGGGCGCGATCGGCTCGGGCTCTGCGACTCTGGGTTGCTGACATGTTCCTGACCTCCGTGGCGGGCTAGTTGCAAAATGCGGGCCGCTGATCGCCGGGTTCGACTTGACCTCACAAAGCAGGCTCCGGTACGAAAACGGACACCACCGGGAAGGCACAGCGTGCTGACGATCATCACCTGGAACGTGAACGGAGTCCGCGCTCGGCAGAGCGAAGTGCTCGAGCTGATCGAGCGCGAACGCCCGGACGTGTTGTGCCTTCAGGAGATCAAAGCTTCGAGCGAGAACGTGCCGGCTCCACTCGTCGAGCTGCCGGATTACTTCGGCATGTGGCACGGCCACAAAGGCTACTCGGGCGTAGCGCTACACGTCGCGCGCAACCTCACGCCGGCGGCACTCACGTTCGACCATCCGCGCTTCGATCACGAGACGCGGATCGTGACGACCGAGCTCGATGATTTAGTGTTCGTGTCGACCTACGTGCCGAATGGCGGCAAGGATTTCGTCGCGAAGCAGGTGTTCTTGACCGAGCTCGACGCGTTCGCAGCGCACGTCGAACAAGCGGGAAAGCGGCTCGTCGTGTGTGGCGATCTCAACGTGGCGCGCGAGCCGCGCGACGTGCATCCGTCGTTGCAGCGACCCGAGCAGATCGGGCAAACCGAAGGTGAACGGAGCCAGCTCGAGCGCGTGATCGGACGCAACCTCATCGACTTGTCGCGGCAGTTTCATCCGGACGACGATCGGCTGTTCAGCTGGTGGGCGCCGTGGCGCAACATGAAGCAGAAGAACATCGGGTGGCGACTCGACTACGTCTTGTGCAGCCGATCGCTCGCGGCACAAGCGACCGAGTGCACCGTGCTGCGTGAGTTTGGAACGAGCGATCACGCGCCGGTTCGGGCTAAATTTGCGGTGGATCTGCCACGCTACGAGCACTCCCCAGTCGTCCCAGTCGTCCCAGTCGTCAAGGCGGCGCCCAAGCCGGAAGCGAAGTCCGATCGCGAGTCGCAGCTGAATCTGTTCGACGCCTAGAAACTAGCGACCCGAGACCGACTAAAGATCGACCGCGGTGACCGAGATGTCGCCGAGCGGGCGGCCGAGGAACCGCGTCGCCATCGATTCGAACTCGTCCGCTTGGTCCGTCACGATGATTCGGACCCGGCCTGGGTAATCGCGGTCGGTGCCCAACTGCTGCGATTCCAGCAGCGCTTTGACTTCGTTTGCGATCGCGTGCGCGCTGTCGATCACTGGAACCTGCCTGCCGCTGAGAGCTTCGAACTCTTCCATCACGATCGCGCCCAGCAGCGGATAATGCGTGCAGCCCAAGAGCAGCGCGTTCACGTCGCGCTCGACGAGCGGCTTGAGGTACTCGCGCACGGCGAGGCGCGGAACATCGCCGCTCAGCCAACCCTCTTCCACGAGCGGCACGAGCAGGGGCGCGGGCTGCACGAACACGTGCGCATGCGAACCGAGCGCCGCGAACGCCTTGGGATACGCGCCCGAGCGCATCGTCGCGGGCGTCGCGAGCACACCGATCCGCGCGTCGATTCCGGCTTCGCTCGCGGCCACTGCAGCGGCAGCTCCGGGCTCGATCGCACCGAGCACGGGGTAGAGAAGCTCGCGGCGGAGCGGGTCGAGCGCGACGGCGCTGACCGTGTTGCAGGCGACGACGAGCAGCTTCGCGCGTTGTTCGCGGAGCAACCGAGCGCACGCGTGCGCGTAATTCAATACAGTCTGCGCGCTCCGCGTACCGTACGGAACTCGAGCGGTATCGCCCACGTATACGACGTCTTCGCGCGGCAGCAGCTCAGTCAGCGCGGCGACCACGGTGAGGCCACCGAGCCCGGAATCGAACACCGCGATCGGCGCTTCGTTTCGCAGGTGCGTCACGACTGCAAATCTATCAGTTTCGCGAGTCGGAAGTTAGCTGTGGGGGAGCTGCACTCAGGCGGACTGCGCCTTACATTCACCGCAGTGCTTTTGCGCAGGCGCGAGTTCGTACGTGGCGTCGCCCTTTCCGGTGTGGCGCTCGCGTGCTCGCCAACCCGGGTTCGCAATCCCGAAGAAAGTGGGCGCGTCGTGCCGGAAGAACCGAAATCGAAGGACACCCGCCGTATGCCGACATTGTTCGTCGGCCACGGCTCGCCGATGAACGCCGTCCTCGACAACGTCTGGACGCGCGGCTTTACGGGCCTTTCCAAGCTCCTGCCCGAGCCGCGCGCGATCTTGGCCGTCTCGGCGCACTGGTACGTAAATGGCACGTACCTCACGTCCGACTTGAAGCCGAAGACGATTCATGACTTCGGTGGTTTCCCGAAGGAGCTCTACGAGATCGAGTATCCGGCGCCCGGCAAGCCCGACCTCGTGCCGCGTGTCCGGCAGCTGCTCGGGGAGCAGCGTGCAGCTGGCAGCAGCGAGTGGGGGCTCGATCACGGCACCTGGAGCGTGCTGAAGTTCATGTATCCCGACGCGCGCATTCCGGTCGTGCAGCTGAGCATCGATCGACGGCTGAGCGTGCCGCAGCACATCGCGCTCGCGAAATCGCTCGCGGAGTTGCGCGACGAAGGCGTCCTGATCTTCGCGAGCGGCAACCTCGTGCACAACTTGCGAGATGCGTTCACGCGCATGCAGACCGGTCGCTACGAGACTCCGGACTGGGCCGAGCGCTTCGACTCGACGCTCACGAGCGTGCTGGCGCAACACGACACGCAAAAGCTCGTCTCGCTCTATCCCGACAGCCGCGATGGGCAGATGTCGCATCCGAGCCCGGATCACTACCTACCGCTGCTCTACGCGTACGGAGCGGCGGGGAAATCCGACGAAGCGTCGTTTCCCGTGACTGGGTTCGACGCAGGCTCACTCTCGATGCGCTGCGTCGTATTCGGGTAATCGTAGCCATTTGCGCTGACACGTTGCGGCATTTTAGTTGTAGCTAACAGCGGTCTTGAATCGACGTGCTCGAGCTGCGTTCTTTCGCGTATGACCCCGCGATTGAAATGGGCGCTCGCTGCCGGTTGCACGACGGTTGCACTCAGTTGGGTTGCGCTCGTCCCAACCTGGCGCGGCAGCTCCGATGCAGCGCCGGCGCAAGAAGCCCCGAAGGCCGCGCCAGTGGCACCGGCTGCGCCTAGCCAGCAGCCTTCAGCGGCAACGCCGCCGTCGGCTGCGCCCGCGTGGGCTACTGCGCAGACTCCTGAACAAAGCGCTGAGCTCCGAGCGTCGACGCAACAGGCACTCACATCGGACAACGCCGGCGATCGCATCGAGGCAGTGCGCGCGGTTCGCGATCGGCATGCAGTCGAACTCTTGCCCGATCTGCTCGCGCTCGTTCCTTCGCGCGATCCCGAGCTTGCGCCGACCTTGATCTCGGCCTGCGCCGACCTCGCAAACCAAGCCGAAGCCGCTCCAGCGCAGCGCACGGCGGCGGCCTCACGCCTCGCAACCTGGCTCCAGACCGAGTCGCAGCGCGAAGGCGCGGACGCGCGCGGCAATCAATCGGTGCTGATCGAAGCGCTCGGCCGCTTGAACACGCCCGAGTCCGTGACCGCGCTCGGCGGCGCGCTCGAGTCCGACAAACTTCCAGTCCACGTCGCGACGCTCGCGGCCGAAGGACTCGCCAAGCTCGGCGACCCGAGCGCGCGGCCTGCCGTCGAGCGCTTTCGTGCTCGGCTCGCTGCGCAGCCCGCCGCTGACAGCTTCAGTCAGGAGCTCCGCTCCGAAGCGCTCGCTACCGCCGACCGTGCGCTCGCCACCTTGCACTGATTGAAACGCAACGCGACTGACTAAGGAAACTGCCATGTCCGCTTGGAAAATCTTGGCTATGTGTGCGGTCTCGCTCGCGGCTTGCGCTGCGCCGCTCGACGACGGCTCGGCATCCGATCTGGGCGTCACCCAGAGTGCGCTCGTGAGTGGTGCGCAGTGCGATCCGCTGAACGCGGCCAGCGTCGCATCGCCGGTCGAGCGCGCGATGCTCGATACGATCGCGTGGACGGAAGGCACCCGCGGTCACGGAAAGGATGGCTACAACGTCACGTTCGCGTATCGCTACTTCGATAGCTGTGAGGAGCATCCGAACCTGAAGATCTGCTCCGGCTCGCTCTGCTCGACCGCAGCGGGCCGCTATCAGTTCTTGTACAAGACCTTCACCGGCTTGAAGCTTCCGAACTTCTGGCCGGAACAACAGGAACTCGGTGCGCTCGAGTTGATCGAGCGTCGTGGCGTCGATTTGCCCGACGCCCCAATGACTGCGACGCAGTTTGCGAACGCGCTCGATCGCCTGTCGTACGAGTGGTCCTCGCTGCCGCCGGGTCGCTACGGCACGCCGCGTCACACGCTGTCGGAGATCCGCGCCGAGTACTGCCAGCTCGCGGGTTGCGGCGCGATGTTTCAACCGCTGCGCCGCGACTTCGTCGCGATCGAAGACGACGGCGTGCTCTACCGCTATGCGCCGAATGAAGCCGGTGACTTTTCGACCGCTCCGATCAGCTCGGAGTGGGAGACCGCGCTCGCGATGGGCGCCGGTGCCGACTACAACGAAGACGGCCAACGCGACTTCGTGTCGTTCGATCTCCAATACGGTCTCGAGCTCTACTCGGGCGACGGCGAAGACAACTACTGGTACGAGCCGATCTCGTTCGTGAGTGATCAGCTACGCTTGATCGGCGCCGGTGCAGACTACGACCGCGACGGTCACGCTGACTTCATCACGGTCGACGACGCGGGCCAGTTGCTGATCGCGCGCGGCGACGGCAACGGCACGTTCGTGAGCGCAGTGATCGCGGATTGGGCACGCGATACGACTGCGATCGGCGGTGGTGCGGACTACTCCGGCGATAACTTCGCGGACTTCGTGCTCCGCGACGCCACGAACACGTGGCTGTATCTCGGTGATGGCGCAGGTGGCTTTAGTCAACAGCCACTCGTGCTCGAAGGTGCGGCGCCGCGACTATTCGCCGGAGCCGGCGACTATACGGGAGACGGGCAGCCTGACTTGTTTGCAGTCGCGGACGACGGCTCCGGTCAACTCTACGAAGGCTTGGGAAACACTGACTTCGTGTTGAAACAGCTGGGCGGCGGTTGGGACGCTGTTCGTTTCATCGACTGATGGTCGGACTGATCGGACGTACGCGACGCGTATACACACGTGTATCCCGCGACAAATTGCCGCGGGCTACACGCGCGCGTCGTGGGTTAATGCTCGCATGCGTTCGATTGTCTTCAGATGACATGGAACAGCTCGCTCGAGTCGTGTGTTCTTCGTATACGCGTTGTCACTGCCAGGAGGGCTTCCATGCGAGATTCCACGTACGCATCGGTTTGCAGCACTGTCGCTGCGTATTTCGACGTGGACCCGACGGACGTGAAGCCCGATCAGTGGTTGCGCGACGACTGGGGACTCAATGCAAGCGAGCTCGATGTGCTCGCCCATCGCGTCGAACAAGTAGAGGGCATCGCGGTTCGCGGGCACGGACTCGACGCGGTTCAAACTGTCGGCCAACTGATCAGCCTCGTGCGCTCGCTGCGTCGTGCGGCGGAGCTGAACCGGTCAGCCTGACAGCTTACAGCTGACAGTTACGTCAGCTTACAGTGCAGGCAGTGGGCCCACATTCACTGGGCACCCTCGTTTCCGTACGCTTTGCCGGTGCGCGACCTGGGCTTGGCTTGGCTCTGCCTCCTGTTGCTCGGGAGCTGCGACGTCGTGCTACCGCAAGGCGCGTTTCGCTGCGCGAAGGACCGCGACTGTCCGTCGGGCTGGTCGTGTCGCAGCGATCGGTTCTGCTACTCGGGTGACGACTCGATCTCGAGCGCCTCGAAGCCGGACGCAGCGGTCGATGTGGCGAGCGACGCGACGACGACCGAGGCGGGTCCGGGTTCCAATGAAGCCGATTCATCGCTGGACGCCTCGCACCCCAACGCCGGCGATGACAGCGCGACTCCAAACGAGATCGACGCGAGCACGCCAGCCGATGCCGGTGCGACTCACGACGCTGCCGCCGACGGCGGCGAAAACGAACCCGAGCCAGCGCCGTCCGAGCCGCCGCCGTCCGAGCCGCCGCCGCCCGAACCGCCGCCGCCCGAACCTGCCGTCGATCTTCCGTGCTCTCCAAACGGCGCGAAAACTTGTCTAGGTCATGCGAGCTTCGACAAGCTCGTGTGTCAGGCCGGCCACTGGACGATCATCGGCGTCTGCGACGGCAACTACCGCTGCAACACGAAGCCCGGTCCGTCGCAAGGGAGCTGCCAGCCGATCGCACCGCTGTGCCTCGGCAAGAATCCGAACGACCCGGTGTGCGATGGCGTCGTGCGCAAACGTTGCGATGCAGATTTGCTCGGGTACGAGCCGTTTGCCTGCCCGGAGTACGCGCAGTGTGTGAGCGACCCCATGAGCGGAGTAACGTGCGTAGACGTCAACGACTGTCCGGCCGGTAACCCGTGCGCGCCCGGCACGTGCAACGATCTGATCAACGACTACAGCTGCACGTGCCCGTCCGGCTTCCTGCCGAACGGCCACACCTGCGCCAACATCGATGACTGCCCGCCGGATGTCTGCCAACCCGGAGGCTGCACGGACGGCGTGAACGACTACAGCTGCTTTTGCCCGGAGCCCTGCTTCGTGTCCACCGGCCACCAGTGCCAGTTCACCTCGAGCTGCATCTAGACGGTGGTGACGGGCGGCCGGAGTGAATCGCCGCGGAGCGCCCGCACCGTTCGCATCTTATTGGTCACGTCGAGCGCCGCGACTTTGTACGCCTCTGCGAGCGTCGGGTAGTTGAACACGCTGTCGACGAGATAGTCGACGGTCCCGCCACAGCCCATCACCGCTTGCCCGATGT
>DASRXR010000155.1:0-2491 GCA_035687405.1 Polyangiales bacterium | reverse complement strand
GTTTGAGCGTCTCGATCGGGATCGTCGCCGCGGCGGCCTGCTGCTGAATCTGCCCGGACTGGGCGTGCAGCATCTCAGCAGTGGAATCGATGATGTTTGCAGTCGTCGTGTTGAGCGCGGTGATCTGCTGCAGCACGAGTTTCTGGGCAGTGAGGGCTTGCGCGACCGTGACTGCAGTTCGCAGCGCGGCGACGGTGGTCGTCGATGCGCGATCGACGCCCTTCACGAGCTCGACGTTGTTGCGCTTCACGAGATCGAGCGCGAGGTAGCCTTGCACCGTCACGGCCATCTGCGTGAGCAGATCGGTGGTGCGTTGCCGGACGTAGAACAAAGCCGACTCGCGAACCGCTTTGGCTTTGGCCGGGTCGGTTAGCTCGAGCTCGTCCCCTTTCGCCTGTAAGCGCCCGTCGAGCGCTTTGGCGATGTGGATCATCTGCTCGAGCTTGCCCATCGCGGCCCACAGCGCTTGGCGTTCGACATCGATCGCTGCGTTGTCTTTGAGCAGCTCGTCTTTGCCGCTCGCGAGGCGCTGGAGGATTGCACCGATGTGCGATTGGGCGGATTTGTACTCGTCGAAGTAGTCGCGGAGCTTGTTGCCGAATGGCAGGACTCCGAGCAGCTTCTTCGAGCCGAGCAGGTTGCCGCGTTTACCCGGGTCGAGCTGTTCGACCGTGCGGCGCAGTGCGGTGAGGTCGGTACCGACGTTCGAGTCCTTGTCCATCGCTTTGACTGGGCGGTCGAGGAAGCGATTGGAGTGGCCGGCGGCGTCGGTGATCTCGCGGCGGCCCATCGTCGTCAGTTGGGCGACTTTTTCGCCGAACGCGGGGCTGTTTGCGTCGAGCGAGACGAGCTCGTCGATGAAGGATTCGACACGTTTTGCGAGCTCTGACTTTTGCCCTTCGTTGAGGGGCACGAGGCCGGCGGCTTTTTCCGCGGTTACGACCGGCACTGGGGCCGGCGGCGTCAGGACCAGATTTTGTTCATCCGCCATCACGATTCCTGTGTCGCTGGAGTTCCTGTGCAGGAGGAGGATGGCGGGTAACGGAGCCTCGGGCAAGTCCAGGAGATCAGTGGGTTGCCCGCCAGCGACGGCCGGTGAGCCAGCGCTCGCGGCTCCTGCTCGCGCGAGTGAAGTGAGTTCGCCCACCACCCGATCGATTCTGTGACCTGCTGCGCGCGAGTCAACGTAGGGACGGTTGAGCCAACGTGAAGAAACCTCAACCGCTGCGCATCAGAAGTCTTTGACGGATACGCCGGAGGTCTTGCGCGGCGGTGCGTTCTTGCTCTCGCCGCTGACGGCTGCAGGTGGCTTCGAATCGCGAGTCTCGCCGGCTTGATCGTCTGTGGCTGGCTTCGCCGGAGCTTCGTCGTGCGCGCGTGGCGGCGTGCTCGCGGCAGGTGTCGAGCCCGTCATCGGTAGAGCGATCAGCGTTGGAATGGGGTCTTGTGATTTTGCGACGGAGGGAGGTTTTGCCGCCGCGGGTTTCTTGGAAGTGGTGTTCGGTTGCTTCGCGGTGTTCGGCGTCTTGGCAACGGCTGGTGCCTTCGCGGTGTTCGCCCCCTTCGCAGCGGGTGGCGCTTTTGCGGTGGCCGGGTCCTTCGCGGTGTTCGCGGCCTTCGGATTGTTGGTCGGCTTCGCGGCAGGCGGTGCTTTTACGGCGTTCGGCGGCTTTGAATCGGTAGCGCGTTCCGGTTTGCCAGGTTGAGCGCGACGTGACGCGTCGTTCTTGTCAGGCGCGGCTGGTTTCCGTGCGGCGGCAGGATCGGGAGCGTCGCGACGAGCCTTCGCGGGGGTCTCCTCGCGCGCGCGAGGCGCAGCCGTGTTGCCCGGCGAAGCTGCGGGCGGTGTCGAGTCGCGGCGCTTCTCAGGCTCGGGAGCGGTACGTGCTGCAGCAGCGCCAGGGCTGACGTCTGTGCGCCCGTTCGCGCGCGGTGCGGGAGGCGAGGGCGCATTCGTGGAGGTGGCGCGTGGAGCAGCGGCGGTCGTCGCGTTCGGCGCGTCTGGGCGCTTGTTGGCACCTGGAGCATTCGCGTTGGCGTTTTCGGCTCGCGTCGCAGCAGGCACGGATGCGGTCGGCGCGTCTGTGTGCTTGGTCGTGCGGTTCGCGTTCGTGTTCGCGCCTTCGGCGCGCGTGGGCGCGGCGGTGCCTGTTGCGCTTGCGGAATCTGAGCGCTTGTTGGCACTCGGTGCGTTCGCGTTTTCAGTACGCGGGGCGCCAGTTGTTGCGTTCGCGGAGGCTGCGTGCGTGTTGGTGCCGCCGGCGTTTCCGTTTTGAGCTCGTGCGGGCGCGGGCGGGCCGAATGTGTTCGCGGAGTCTGAGCGTTTGTTGGCGTCGGGTGCATTCGCGTTTTCTGCACGCGTCGGAGCAGGTGCGGCGGCGTTCGGCGCGTCTGCGCGCTTTGTCGAGCCGTTCGTGTTCGCGCTCTCTGTGCGCGTTGCGCCAGCTGTTGCGGTCGCGGAGTTAGCACGCGGGCTGGTGCCGTCGGCGTT
>DASRXR010000154.1:0-2500 GCA_035687405.1 Polyangiales bacterium | reverse complement strand
ATTGCGTCTCTCCATGGCAGCTGTGACACTGTCGTCCCAAGACCGACGCGATGTCGCACGGCATGCGCTCGCCGCCTGCTGCAGGCGCGGCTCCAACACCACTGGCCCCTGAGCTCCCTGCCGCGCCAGCACCAGCGCCCGCGACCTGGGCAGGCATACCCGCAACTGAACCTGCCGTGCCTCCGCCGCTACCAGCTGCAGGAGCCGAGATAGGCACGGAAGCGTCGCGTGTCGGCGGCGGCGTCGCCGATTGGGCACCTGACGCGCCAGCCGCAGGCGGATTCGGTGCACCGGCAGCCGCTGTCGGCGCGGTGTCTTGCCCAGGCGATGAATCGCCGCAGCCTTGCGCGACGGCCCCACACGCGCATGCAGCTGTCCAAAACAAGAGCGTTCGAAACATGGCAACTCCGAGCGGCAACCTAGCTGATATTTCCACCTGAGACGAACGAGCCTGTCGCGTCGATGGAGCTCTTGGCGCGATGACGCCATTGGCTGCGCGTTTGATCTCGAGCCTGACTGACCCGCCTGGTAGTCCGCGATGCGCACGCCTATAGTCCGCACCCTGCTAGCGCTGGGTTTCAGGATTGGGACGACACCGCAGACAACTTTGGTTATTGATTGGCGTACTGCTGGTCTTAGAGGTTGCGTGTGCGGCCCCGAGACGCCGTGAGCGGCAGCCCGTCCGCACACCACCGATAGTCGAGACACACGAGCTCCCTACGATAGTCGAGCCCGGGCTGTATTCGGCACAAGAAGCCTTGAGCGACACCTTGTCCGGCTCGCTCGAGTACATCGGAACCGGACGATGGCCGGGCGTCGAACGGTCGCGTGCGTGTGCGTTTCGCAATCAACGCGTGGTGATCGTCAACGCTTACTGCACGCTCAACGAGATTCAGGCGTTTCGCATCGATGTCTACTCGCCCGAGCGCGGACACGTGCGTATCTACGCCGAGGCTCGTGGCGCCGTCAGCGTTCGCGCGCGTCGGGACTACTTCACGTTCATGGTGGAGAGCAACCCGATTCCGAGCTCCGAGGCGCGCATTCCGCCGCTGACGCTCGCAATTCCGTATGAAGCGCTGCGCGACTATGAGCAGCGGCGCTACGAAGCATTCTTGCCTAGCTGCTACGGCGGGGAGCAAAACGCGCGAAATGTCGGGGCGTGCCTCGGCTCACTCGGCCCGCGTGCGAGCGAGTGGACCGCGCAGAACAGTGCATTTCTCGAGCGTGCGAACGACGACTGGTACTACGTGATCCGGCAGCTACGCACCCTCGCCACCCGCTACGGTGCCTCCCAGGAGAATTGAGGCGCCGAAGATGTCTGTCCGTCGAAGATGTTCTCCGTCACTGACGCGTTCGCGGCCCCTGCATACCGAGCATCGCTGCACGTTGAAGAGTCGGGTCGACGTTGCCCGAGCTCACGCCGTTGCGTAGAAACTCCACGAGGCGCACGCGGACTTCCGGGTCGAGCTGGCGAAACTGAGACGGCGGCATCGCGCCCGCCGCGGTGCGAGGCAGCTCGATCCGCGTGATCGCCAGATCGAGCTCGGCGCGCGACATACGCGACAGATCGATATTGAAGTACGCGCGAGTCAGCGTCTGATCGAGCGCGTCGTTGTGGCAGCTGCCACAAGCCTGGATCAATGCTGCCGGCGGAGTCGCGTCAGGTTCGGTCAGAAGACCGATCCGAGCGAGCGTATCCCGATCGTCCGGGAAGATGTCTGCCATGTCTGGCAGGTTCTCTGCAGCGAGCTCGCCTTTGCGAAAGTGCTGGTATGCCGCCGTCAGCTGCGCTGACTTGGTTGGGTCGGTCACACGCGGCTCGATATACGGCAACGCCAACTGCTCGCCGCGTTTGAACGCCTCGTACGCCTGATCCCAAGTCGGACTCGGCAACGGCGTCGCGGAAAAACTTCCGTCTGGTTGTCTGGGGTAACGCTCGCGCTCGATCGCCCGCGCATCGAATACGAGCGGCTGTGCGCCACCTGCTCGCTGCTCCAAAATGAACGCCAAGCTGGGATCGTATGTCGAGCCATCGATACCCGCATAAGGCTCGTCGCCCCGGGCGAGCAGATAGTCTTGTAACAGGTCGCGACCGCGTACACCTGGTTGTGAAGCGGCAGCATCCGTCCGCGTCGAATCGAAGAAATGTGTCCAAGGCCGCCCGATCTCTCGCATCAAGAGAACCGGTGTGTCGGACCCGCGCTGGTGACACTGCCGACAGTCAGCTGGCGTATTCTTGAGCTCCTCATCGTCGCGAATCCGGTAGCTGGTCCAGTCGTTTTCGAGGCGCGGGGTGTAGAGATCACCCGGGACACAACCTTCAGGCTGCGAGCTGCAAGCCTGCTCGAAGCTAAGCAAATAGAAGTGAGACCGGCTCAGGTCGCGGGTGCCACTGATCAACTCGACATGCTGAACGCCGCGCTGAAACGCCATGGCGACGTCGTCGCCGAGCACAATCGCGCGCGGGTTGAGCGGCGACACGAAGTGCCCAAACAACGCG
>DASRXR010000153.1:0-20577 GCA_035687405.1 Polyangiales bacterium | reverse complement strand
CCGGCAACCACGAGTACTACTGGGGCCCCGACGCCTGGGTCGGGTTCATCCAGAGCCTCGGCATTCGCGTGTTGATGAACGAGCGCGCGGCACTCGGGGACAAGAGCGCAGCCGGCGCGCAGTTCGACTTGGCCGGCATTCCTGACCATCGCGCGGCCCAAACGCACCTCGTCGGGCCTGACGTCGAAGTCGCGACGTTCGGCCGAGACGACCAGCGAGAGCTCGTGATGCTCGCGCACCAGCCGATTCAAATTCATCAGACCTCGAACGTGGGAACGGGTCTGCAGCTGTCGGGGCACACACACGGCGGCCAGCTGAATCCGTTCGGCGCGTTCGTAGCGATGTCGCACCAGCCTTACCTCGCCGGGCTGTACCGCCACGAGCAGACCGACACGCAGATCTACGTCAGCCGCGGAACGGGCTTTTGGGGCCCGCCGTTGCGCGTGTTCGCGCCGGCCGAGATCGCGCTCATTCGCCTGTACCGGGCCTGAAAATCAAACGGCCGCGCATCCCGAAGGACACGCGGCCGCGACTCTGTGACGAGCCTCGAAGGCTCAGGCTTTGAGGCCAGGCAGTGGGCCGGCGCAGTACGCCGCGCCGCCGAACTTCGCATCCGCGATGCCGAAGGCGTTTTGGACCGATGTGTGCAGGTCGTTCGTGCTGCGGCCGGCGCAGTCGAGAACCTGGCCCTGCTTGAAGTACCCGCCGGCATTGCCGCCGAGCACCCACAGCAAGTTGTCTGGGCTATGGCCGTTGGACTCGCCGAACTCCGACACCCAGAGCACGACCGTGTTGTCGAGCATCGTGCCGGCGCCTTCTTTGATGCCTTTCAGCTTGCCCATGAGGTACCCGAACTGCTGGGCGTACCAGTTGAACACCTTGGTCTTCTTGGCGCCGGAGGGATCGCAGTTGCCGTTGTTGTGCGCGAGGTCGTGACCGATCGCGCCGATCCCGTCCAGCCAGGGATACCGGCACTGGTCGTTCGAGTTGCCCCACTGGAGGCTCACGACGCGCGTGACGCCGCACTGCATCGCCGCGACTGCGAGATCCATCTGCAACTGGCCGATCTTCGGGTAGTTGGCTTCGGCAGCCGCATCGGTCTTCGTGCCGAGTGTCGGTGGCACGCAGTCCGCAGTCGTAACCATCGGCTCCGATAAGCGGCGCTCGATGTCGCGCAGCGAGTCCTGGTACGACTGCAAACGCTCCTTGTCGGACGCGCTCAGGCGCTGGCTGAGGCGGGTGACCTCGTCCATGCCGTAGTCGAGCGCGCTCTTGCGAAGGTCGAACTTCGCCGGTGTCGCTGGCGCTGGGTTGCCGGTCATGCTCGTCGCGGGCGGTGTTGCTGACGCCATGCCGTTACCGAAGATGCGCGTGTACGCGTCCCACGGACTTTGAAGCGCGGGCACCACACGACTCGGCGCGGACCAGATCGGGCGGCTGTTCGTGTCCGTATAAATGATGCGGACGGCCAACTGCAGCGATGCGTACTTCGACCCCTTGCCGATCACACTCGCGATCTTTTGGTCGATCGACGGGCCGCCTGCGTTGCCCTCGTCGACCATCTCGATGCCGGTCAGCATGTGCGGAACGCCGCGGTGATGACCGTCGCCGCCGGGGCCTTTGTCCCGCGACTTCATCGACAGCTTATTGAGGATCGTGAGATCGGCCTTGTAGGGATCGAGGGGCCCGTAGATCGGACCCAGGGTCGTGCCGCTCGCGGCGGGCCGGCTTGCGCTACCCCACATGCCTTCCGGAACGTGGATCACCATGAACCGCGTGGGTGGTGCCGCTTGCGCCTGCGCTTGGCGGGTCAACATGCCCTTCGGGAGCCAGCACGAGACACCTGCCAGCCCAATACCGCCGAGCACCGCACGTCGAGAGATCAAGAATCGTTCATCCATCAGCGTCCTCGCTACTCTGGCTTGCGGTACATGGAAAAGGCGTCGGTTTCGGTCAGGGCAATCACCAGCTCCTTCAGATCGCCATTCGAGTCGGCAAACGCTGCCTGAACCTCGGAAAGCGAACACGCGTCTTCGGGCTCGTCGCGCCTGCCCAGCGAGTAGCGCAGCAGCTGCGTCGGAGCGCAGTCGCGAACCTGCGTGCTGCCTGCGAGCAAGCCAGCGAGCTCAGTGCCGCCGCTGTACTTGCCGTCGATGTCCTGGGTGGACGTGATCTCGCCGCTGTCGTCTACAGCTACGCCCTGATCCATCGTGCGCCAGGCGCCGATGCCGTCGTACGCCTCGAGGCCGAAGCCCAAGCCGTCGATCAGGTTGTGGCAACCGCTGCAGGCGGGATTGTTGGTGTGCATCGCAAACCGCTCGCGATTCGAGATGCCGTCCTTTGGCTCCGGCAGCTGCGGCACGTTCGCCGGCGGATCCGGCAAGTCCTGACACAGCATGCGAACGCGCACCCACTGGCCGCGCTTGACGGGCGAGCTCTGATCCGGCCGCGCATACGCAGCGAGCACGCTGCCTTGCGTCATCACGCCGGCGCGCTGATCTGGGTTCAGATCGACCTTGGCGAACGTGTTCGCATCCGCCGGTGCGCCGCTAGTCACGCCGTAGAGATCGGCGAGCGGCTTGTTCACGAACGAGTAGTTCGCGCTCAGCATGGTCGAGAGCTTCGCGTCGCCGCTCCAAACCACGTCGTCCACGTAGCGCTTCGACTCCTCGATCATCGCAGCGCGGAGCGTGTCGTCGAACTTCGGATACGTGGTCGTGTCCTTACTGGTCTTCTCGATCCGGTCCAGGCCGAACCACTGCCGGTAGAACTCGGCAACCGCGGGCTTCGCGCGCTGGTCCGTGATCATGCGGCGGGCCTGAGCACTGAGCTGGTCTTTGGTCTTGAGCTCGTTGCGCTGCGCAGCGTCGAGCAGCATGTCGTCCGGGACGGAGGCCCAAATGAACGACGCCAGGCGTGCGGCGACCTCGTATTGCCCAACCAGCTGAGTGCCCACTGCAGCGACACCGCCGACTGCGGTTTGCGCGCCGAACTCGGGCTTGAACAGGAAGTTGGGCGAAGCCAGCGCCGCGGCGACGACCGCACGTACGCCGGTCTGCGCATCCGATGCAGCTTTCGCCGTGTCGTAGACCGACTGCAAGCGTGTGACCTCGTCGGCTTCGAGCGGACGCCGGAAGGCGCGACGCCCGAACTTCGTAATGAAGTTCTTCACGCACGTCGTGCCGGTCGAACCGGAAGCCGCGGGGTCACAACCCGCGAGGCCTTTCACGTCCGTGACGCCTTCGGCGAGAGTCGCAGCTGAGTCCAAGTACTGCTCAGCGAGCAGCTCGGGCACCGTTTGCGTCGTCGCCGTGTTGTCGAACAGCCCGACGAGGGTATCAGTCGCGAAGTCTTTACCAGGCCCGGTGGTATCACCCAAGAGGTCGCGTACGCTGTTGTCGTACTCCTCGTGGGTCAACCGCCGGAGTGGAGACTGGCCGCCCGTCGGCGTGGAGCAGTCCACCGCGACGCCATTCGGATCAGTCGGGTTTGTGGTGCCGTTCGTCCCGCCCGGAGTAGTTGGCGACGAACCCGGCTTACTGCCGGTTACGCCGGGATTGCTACCCGGCAACTGGGGCGTACCGTTGGGAGACCGGGTCGGGAGTGACGGATCGGAAGCAGCTTGAGTGCTCTCCCATCCGCCGGGAACTGCCGAGTCGATTGTCCCTGAGCAGGCGCTTAGAAATGCCAGCGCCGGCCCGACCATTGCCGGTACAAAACGAAACCTGTCTACGGCCATCTCGTTGCCTCATTGCGCGGGTCGAGCGTTGTGCGCTCAGCCCGTTCATGTTGGTCGAGTCCAGTTACGAATGACGAATGTAAGTCAGGCCGTCGGCGGTGCGCTGCGGGGGGTATTCCAAGCTCGAGTTAGTACGACTGCGAGTCCCAGGAAGGTCACCTTATTCGTGCACACTGCCGAGTGGCGTTGGCCACAATCTGCATAGTCACCTGGCTTGGGTGTGCATGGCAACCATCAAGATTGGCTATGCGATCGCCTATACAGGCGAAACGGCCGTGTAACGCGGCGATCCCGTGGCGCAACATGCGAAAAAAAAGGTCGCATGTATCACGCTTTGTGGGTCTGCGTTCCAGTGAGACTCAGACGTTGAAGCGGAAGTGGATCACGTCGCCGTCACGAACGACGTATTCCTTACCTTCGGTCGCGAGTTTGCCCTGCGCTCTGCACGCGGCCTCGCTCCCGAGCTTGATCAGATCTTCCCACCAGATGACCTCTGCGCGGATGAACCCACGCTCGAAGTCGGTGTGGATCTTCCCAGCAGCGCGAGGCGCCTTGTCGCCCTTCTGGATCGTCCAGGCGCGGACCTCTTTCTTCCCCGCCGTGAAGAACGTGATGAGATCGAGCGCGCCATAGCCAGTGCGAATGACTGAATTGAGACTCGGCTCTTCGAGCCCGACCGAAGCCAAGAAGTCAGGTCGCTCTGCCTCGCTCAGCTGCATGATCTCGGCTTCGATCGCGGCGCAGATCACTGCGACCTGCGCGCCTTCCTGCGCTGCGACTTCGCGCACGCGCCCCACGAGTGGATCAGTCTCGAGCTTGCCGAGCTGATCTTCCTTCACGTTGCAGACGTAGAACAAAGGCTTCGCTGTCAGCAGCTGCAGGTCGTGGAAGGCCGCGACCTCTCGCTCGTCTTCGGGGGTCACCATCGCTGCGCGCTTGCCCGCGTTGAACGCCGGCAGCAGCCGCTCACACACCGCGAGCAGCGCTTTCGCTTCCGCATCGCCGCCTTTAGCGGTCTTTCGCGCCCGATCTGCGCGCTTTTCGACCGTCTCGAGGTCCCGCAGGATCAGCTCGGTGTTGATGGTGTCGATGTCCGACGTGGGGTCGACCTTCCCGTCCACGTGCACCACGTTCGGGTCTTCGAAGCAGCGAACGACGTGCGCAATCGCGTGGCATTCCCGGATGTTCGACAGGAACGCGTTGCCCCGGCCTTCACCCTTGGAGGCTCCACGGACGAGCCCAGCGATATCGACGAAATCGACGGTCGCAGGCACGCGGCTGTCTGTCTCGTACAGTTTGACCAGCGCCTCGAACCGCGGATCGGGGACCGGTACGACGCCGACGTTCGGATCGATCGTACAGAACGGGTAATTGGCGGCTTCGGCCTGCTTCGACGACAGCGCGTTGAAGAGCGTGCTTTTACCGACGTTGGGTAAACCGACGATTCCGACAGACAGAGTCATGGCTGCGCGCTCATACCGCTGAACAGTCCCCCAGGCAACCAACTGCTCAGCATCGCGTCCGTAGTTCACGCACCCTTGGAGTGCGTGTGCGCGCGAAGTATCCTGCGCCGCCCCGATGAATCGCCTGAAGCTTCTCCTGTTGGTGTGCGCGATCTCCTTATGCATGCCGTCCGTGATTTCAGCTCAGGCGGCGCCATCTCCCGCAGGGGGCGGAGCTGCGGGAGCGCCCGCACCTCCGGTGATCGTGCCGCCGAAGCTCGACCACTTCGTCGAAGCCGCGTATCCGCCCGAAGCGCTCGAGCAAGCGTTGTCGGCTCGGGTCGAGATCGAGATGGTCGTCGGCGTCGATGGCAAGGTCAGCGACTTGCGCGTGAAGGCGCCAGCCGGGCACGGCTTCGATGAAGCGGCGCTCGCAGCCGCACAACAACTGACGTTTCAGCCAGCGACGCGCAACGGCGTTGCGGTCGCGGCTCGCATTACGCTTCCTTATGTATTCGAGTGGAAGGCGCCCGAGCCACCACCGGTGGAAGAAGAGGCTCCGCCTGCGCCCGCGCGGCTCGAAGGCCAAGTGCTCGACTCGGAGGCTGGTGCTCCGCTCGCCGACGTGGAAGTGATCGTGTCGGACGGTGCGAACACGGCGCGTCGCGTGGTGACCGATGCGGAAGGTCGGTTCGCGATTCCGGAGCTCGCTGCGGGCCAGTACAACGTGAGTCTCTCGAAGTCGCAGTGGATCAAGCAGGACAGTGACGAGGCGCTCGTCGCAGGTGAAGCGACGACGGTCGTCTATCGCTTGCAGCCTGCGCCCGATCCCGAAGCGTTTCGCGCGGTCGCTCGCGTGGCACCGCCGCCGCGCGAAGTGACACGGCGCACGATCGGTAAAGAAGAGCTGACGCGCATTCCCGGTACGCGCGGCGATGCGCTGCGTACGGTGGAGATTCTGCCCGGTGTCGCGCGTCCGCCGAGCGGTGCCGGTGCGCTGATCGTTCGCGGTAGCTCACCGACGGATACGCAAGTCTTTCTCGACGGCATCCCGGTGCCGTTGCTCTACCACTTCGGGGGTCTGACCAGCTTTATCAACGGGCGCTTGCTCGAGAGCGTGGATTTCTATCCCGGTAACTTCTCGGTGCGGTACGGCCGGCGGCGCGGCGGTATCGTCGAAGCGAAGCTTGCGGATCCGCCGCGCGATCAACTCCACGGCGTTGCCGACCTCAGCTTGATCGACGGCTCGCTCTTGTTGCAGGGACCGATCACTGACAACTGGGAGTTCGCGGCGGGCGTGCGCCGTTCGTGGCTCGACGTCGTGCTCGCTGGCGCTCTCGACTCGGCCGACATCGATACGCTCGCAGCGCCGGTCTACTACGACTACCAAGTCGAGACGACGTACCGCCCGAACGACAAGAACAAGTTGCGGTTGATCGTGTACGGCAGCCGCGACAGCTTCCAGCTACTCTTCACGCGGCCTTCCGACACCGACGCTTCGCTGCGCGGACAGTTCGATTTGCAGTCGCAGTTTCACCACGTGCACGCGAGTTGGCAGAGCAAGCTGAGCGATCGCGTCGATCAAGACGTCGACGTCGCAGTTGGTACCTACGACGTGAGCTTCGGTGTCGGCGAAGCGTTCGACTTCTCGCTGTCCGGTGCCGAGGTTTACTTGCGCAGTGAGTGGCGCGCGCGTTTGACCGATCGCGTGCGCTTGATCGCTGGCATCGACCTCAACGTATTGCCGGGCAAAGTGAATTACAAAGGCCCGCGCATAGGGCAGAGCGAAGGAAACCCGCAGCAAAACTCGGGGCAGGGCACGCCTTCGAACGGCGAGCCGACCACGCAAAGGGATAGTTTCACGGGCGTGCTGCCGGCGGTCTATCTCGAGAGCGATCTCGACCTCTCGCCGTTTCGAGTCGTGCTCGGTACTCGAGTCGATTACTTCTCCGCGGTCAAAGCGTTCTCGTTCGATCCACGCCTGACGATGATCTACAACCTCGACGACAAGACGAGGCTGAAGGGCGGTATCGGTCAGTTTACGCAGCCGCCCGAGTTCCAAGAAAGCTCGCCGGTCTTCGGCAATAAAGATCTAAAACCGACGCGCACGATTCACATC
The DNA here is from genome assembly GCA_035687405.1 of Polyangiales bacterium. Lineage (GTDB taxonomy): Bacteria > Myxococcota_A > Polyangia > Polyangiales > JAFGIB01 > JADGRF01. The sequence goes on along the minus strand of DASRXR010000153.1, from coordinate 13,277 downwards.
GGGGTCGGCATCGATCGCGACATCACCGAAGGCTTCAGGGTCGGCGTCGAAGGCTTCACCAAGTTTCTCTACGATCGCATCATCGGGACTGAGTTCGGCGAAGCTCCTTACTTCACGAATGGTGGCCAAGGCCGCGTGTACGGGCTCGAAGTCTCCGCGAAGATCGATCCGCGCGGGCGCTTCTTCGGCTACCTCTCGTACACGCTCTCGCGTTCCGAGCGCGAGGATCGCAAAGAGGGCTACAACGTCTTCGACTACGATCAGCCGCACATCTTGACCGTCTCCGGCACCTACCGTTTGGGCCGCGGGTGGGAAGCGGGCGCGCTCTTCCGATTGACGTCGGGTAATCCAGACACCCCGGTCATCGGTGCGATCTACAACAAGGATACCGATATCTACACGCCGGTGTACGGACGCGTGAACAGCATTCGCAAGCCCCTCTTCCACAAGTTGGATGTGCGCATCGAGAAGCAGTGGAAGTTCGACGCGTGGAAGCTCGCGCTCTATCTCGACGTGCAGAACGCCTACAACTCGGTCAACTCGGAAAACATCGTGTACGACTTCGAGTATCGGACGTCGCAACAGATCCGCGGGTTACCGATCATCCCGAACCTCGGCTTGCGAGGAGAGTTCTGATGCGGACCTCTCTCAAAACCTCGTTCAGCCTGCTCGTGCTCAGCCTGCTGTCGATCTTCACCGGCTGCGAAGATGATCTGCCGAAGGTCACGTTGATCACCCACATGCGTGCGCTCGGCGCGCGGCAAGAAGTGATCGGCGACGAGGCACGCGCGATTCCGAAGCCCGGCGAACGGGTGCGGATGACGTGGGCGATGGCGTATCCCGACGTCGAAACTACGGATGACGAGCTCGCCTCGTTTTTCATCGAATGCACCGCGCCGATTCGTTACACCGGCACGCCCGTGTGTCAGGAGTTCATCGATGCGGCTCAAGGCCGTACGACCGGGCTCGGGTTCGGGTTCTCGCAGCCGCCGGAGGGTTGCGATGTGAAGCCGGATTCGACGCAAACCATCGCGGGCATTCGGCTCGTGTGCGTGACTGGCACGCCCAAGATCGACGTTCCCGTCGCGAAGGCGGCGAAGTCCCCGCGATTGGTGCAAGGCATCATCTGCCGCAATGGCATCCCGCAGCTCGATCTAGAAAGCCCGACCGGCGCGAGCTGCAAGCCCAAGTCGAGTCGCGACGACTTCGAAGAGATCACGGTCTACGGCACCGTGAACATCGCGACGAAGGCGGACGAAGAGAACGAAAACCCCGCTATCGCGAAGGCGAAGCTGAGGCTGCGAGCGACCGAGTTCGGAGACCCGATAGACTGGAATCCGACGCCGGCCGAGGCGTTGCCCGATCTCGAGGAAGACTGCTCGACCGCATCGAGCGAGATCCTGCCGAAGTCGCCCGGCTTCACGGGAGTGATCTTGATCGACTATCCGAAGCAAACTGCGTCGAGAGAGCGCGACGAAGACATCGTGTTCTCGACCTACGCGACGTTCGGAGAGCTCTCGCGGCGCTTCACCGTGTTCGAGTCGACCGGTGTAGAAGTAGACGCGCCCAAGCTCACGTGGAAGCTGAGCGAGGAAGAGCGTACCGAGTTGGTCGGCAACCCAAGATTGGTGCGTTTCTATTTCACCGTCGTCGACGGGCGCGGCGGATTCGACATCACGACGCGCGAGCTCTGCGTAGACCGTCTCTAGCGTTTGTCGTGGGAAACCCCTGCATCGTGTCGTGAGAAGCCGCGCGTGTGGGCGAACGCCCACGCGCGCGTGGATCAACGCTCAACTTCTCGGACACGAGATTTTCTGAGAGTCTGATTACTGCTCCAGGGGATGGAGCACACGCACGATGCTACCGACAGCTGAAGGCGACGAACCGTTGCGCGTTCTCTTGGCCGAGGACAACGAGGGCGACGTGCGGCTGATCGATCGGGCGCTCCGCCAGATCGCGCCCGGCTGCGAAGTGCACTCGGTCGATAACGGTGTGAAAGCGCTCGCGTTTTTGCGGCGCGGTCCGGAGTATCCAGACGCCCCGCGGCCGGACCTCGTGCTGCTCGACTTGAAGCTGCCGCGGAAGACCGGCCTCGAGGTGCTCGCGGAGCTCAAGCGTGAGCCCAACTTGCGCCGCATTCCGGTGGTCGTGATGAGCAGCTCGCGCGCCGACCACGACATCGCGCGCGCCTACGAGTTGCAAGCTACGGCGTATGTCGCGAAGCCGGTGTCGGACTACCGCGAGGTGATCGAATCGATCGTGCGGTTCGTTCGGACGGCCGAGCGGCCCCACATCGCAAACGCGACGAGTCGTTCAGGTCAGTGGGACGAGACCGATGGTTTCGTGCGACCGGCCGCGAACGAGACGCAGGATCGCGCGCCTTCGCGTGCTCGGCTGCTGTCGGCGATCGTCGAGAGCTCTGCGGACGCGATCGTGAGCATGGACAAAGGTGGGATCATCACCACCTGGAACGTCGCGGCGGAGCGGCTGTTCGGCTACACGAGCAAAGAAGCGATGGGGAAGCACATCCGCGCGGTGCTTCCGGACGATCGCTTGCAGTCGCTCGAGGCGACGTTGATCGCGGTGCAGCGCCACGGACGGGTCACGAGCAGCGAGACCGTTCGCGTGGATCGAGACTCACGCCGGATGGCCGTCTCGCTCACGGTTTCGCCGCTGGCAGATGCAGAAGGGCGTTCGCTCGGGCTCGTCGCGATCGCGCGTGACGTCACGGAGCGCAAGCGCACCGAAGAAAAGGTTCGGCTGGCGGTCGAAGCTGCGCCGACTGCGATGATCATGGTCGACGAGAGCGGCACGATCTTGCTCGTGAACACACAGGCCGAGCGCTTGTTCGGTTACCAGCGTGGAGAGCTCGTCGGGCGATCGATCGACATGCTCGTCCCGGCGCGCTTTCGCCACGAGCACAAGCGCCTGCGCGGCGGATTTGCAGAGTGTCCCGAGACGCGCGAGATGGCGGCCGGCCGCGAGATCTACGGCCAGCGTCGCGATGGAACTGAGATGCCGATCGAGATCGGTCTGACGCCGATCGTGACGCAGGATGGGCTCGTCATCTTGAGCTCGATCGTCGACATCAGTGAGCGCAGACAAGCCGAAGAGCGGTTCCGACTCGCGGTGGAGTCGTCGCCGAACGGCATGGTGATGGTGAACATTCGCGGGCAGATCGTGCTCGTGAACGCAGAATGCGAACGGATGTTCGGTTACTCGCGCGACGAGCTGGTCGGCCGCTCGATCGAGATGCTCGTGCCCGAGCGCTTCCGCCACGAGCACGGCGCGCACCGCGCGAGCTTCACTGCCAAGCCCGAGCGGCGGTTGATGGGTGCGGGTCGCGACTTGTACGGCATGCGAAAGAGCGGCACGGAGTTTCCGGTGGAGATCGGGCTGAACCCGATCACGACACCGCAAGGTCCACTCGTGCTCTGCTCGGTCGTGGACATCACCGAGCGCAAGCAAGCGCAAGAAGTCCTCGAGGCCCGCTCTCGCGAGCTCTTGCGATCGAACGCCGAGCTCGAGCAGTTCGCGTACGTCGCGTCGCACGACCTACAAGAGCCGCTGCGCATGGTCGCGAGCTACACGAGTTTGCTTGCGGAGGAGTACGGCAAGGTGCTCGACGACGACGCGAAGCTGTACATCCACTTCGCGAAGGACGGCGCGGAGCGGATGCAGCAGCTGATCCACGATCTGCTGTCGTACTCCCGCATCAGCTCACGGAAGCGCGCGCCGACGCCGGTGTCCTCGTCGGAGTGTTTGGACCTCGCGCTCGCGAACTTGCGCATCAGCTTGGAAGAAACGGGCTGCGTAGTCCGCCGTGTGGACCTGCCGACGGTGCTCGGCGATCGCAGCCAGATCGTCGACTTGTTCCAGAACTTGATCGCGAACGCGATCAAGTTCCGGCGCGGTGCGCCGCCGGTGATCGAGGTCACCGCCGAATTGGAGCTCGGTGGCGTGAAGTTCGCGGTGCGCGACAACGGCATCGGGATGGAGCCGCAGTACTTCGACGAAGTGTTTCAAGTCTTCCGGCGGCTGCACACGAAGGAAGAGTATCCGGGCACAGGGATCGGCCTCGCGATCTGTAAGCGGATCGTCGAGCGTGTCGGCGGCAGGATTTGGGTCGAGTCGGTGCTCGGGCAGGGCTCGACGTTTTATTTCACGTGGCCCGCGGCACCCGCGAAGGCCGACGCGAGTTAGAGGTCTTCGACTGGCGGCGTGGCGAGTGCGACATCGCACAGCGCGCGGGCTTGTTCGACCCAACGATCGCGCTCGACGCGGCCTGGGTTCACCTTCAGCTGGCGAGCGAAGTTCGTGCAGTCGTCCGGCGTCCATGCCGCGATCGCTGCAAACGTCTCGACGCCGAAGCCTTGCAACAGGCGCGCGTAGTGCGGGCCGATACCGCGGATGCGGGTGAGATCGTCTTGTGCCGCAGTGAGCAGCGGGCGTGGAGTGCGCGTTGCGAGTTTGGCTTCGAGCTCGGCGATTCGCGCGATGTGAACATCGAGCTCGGCTTGGTGTTGCTCGAGCTTGGCTTCGGCTTCGAGCAAGGCTTCCGATCGCTGGGCGTAGACTTGCTCGAGCTCTGCCAAATAGGCGTCGCGCTCGCGCATCCGCTTGGTCAGTCGTTCGACCTCGGCTGTGAGCGCTTCGGTTTCGTCGTTGGCGCTCGCGGCTGCGGCCGGCCGAGGCGTCTGAAAGCTCAGTGCGGGACGGGGCCCTCCGATCGGAATCGGTGTCGCGCGCTGACCGATCGGCGTCGGTGGTCGGAGCCGTGCTTTCAGATCGGCGGCGGGTGGAATCGTGCTGCGCCGGAGCCGCAGTGCTTCCGCAGGCGGTGGTGGTGGCACGCTCGTCTTTCGTCGCGGGCGCTCTTCGGCCATCGCAATCGCCGGCAGCGACGTGAGGCTGAGATCGACCGACTCGATCTCGATTTCTTCGGTCGGGCCGTCCTTTTGAACGCCTTCGGTCTTCCGGACACCCGTGACTGCGTCATTCGAAGCTCTGTCGTCTTCCTGAGACTCGAGCGGAGCAACGTCGTCTTTCATGGCACCTCGACTTCGCGCGGGCTAGAGCCTCGCGAGGCAGATATTCCGTACCGTGCGGCGGGCCTGGCCTCAAGACACGACACAGATGTCGCAGTAGTCGCGTGCGTCGATGTTTTGCCTCGGTTGGGCCAATCCAAGTTGCGCGCGTAGGTACGGGATGTACGTGAAAGGCTCGATCTCGAGTGTTTCCGCGAGGATTACTGACTGGGGACAGTGTGCGAGTCGAGCCGGTATTTCGTGCTCCTGGAACTGCTTTCCTATGTGAGGGATTGCTCGTTGACCCGGGTGCAGTAACTTGAAGCCACCTTGTGTGGAGACGGTCGTATGAACGCTTTGCAGTCGAAATGGACCTGGTTGTCGTGTGCGGCTTGGCTTGCCTTCGGATTTGCTGCGCAGAGCTGCGCGGGAACTTCGAAGTCGGCGGAGCATGCCGAGAGTGAAACGATGGAGGAGCCGATCGTGACCGGCCCCGTTCACATCGCGTTGCCACGTGAGAGCACAGCGCTGCGGGACGATCGCAAAGCGCCGATCCTGCAGGTGTCGACCAGCGGCAATGTCGTGTTCCCGACCGTCTACGGTTATCCGATCTACCCCGAGGGCGATGCGTCGCAGGGCATCGTGATGTTGCGTCGCGACAACTGGTCGAGCGTGAAGAAGAGCTCGAAGCCGGACGACTCGGGCGTCGTTCACGAGATCGAGGAGTACGCAGATCTCGGGTGCCGTTTCGACGGCGTGCGTGAGAACGCGAACAAGTTCGTTCCACTGTCGCTCACGTGTGATCTGCCGGCGCCGAAGTCGCTCGGGGGTGTGAAGCGGCCCGTGCTCGGTGAGCTCACGACCGGTGCGAAGGCCGAGCAAGTGCTGAAGGACAAGAGCGTCGAAGACGTGTTCCTCGGTGCTTGGCACTTGAAGAGCGACGACTTCGAGGGCGGTTCGGGCCTCGGGTATTTCAACACCACCCACGGTCAGCTCGCGTTTCAGTTCTCGAAGAAGAAGCTGCAGCGGTTCGTTTATTATTTCGACCCTTCGGTGAAGGGTTGGCAAAATCCGACGCTTTGGGTGAAGCCATGATCTCGAGTAGGTCGACGGTGTCCCGCGTCTGGACGACTGGGCTTGCGAGCGTGTTCGTCCTGACTGCAGCTGTGAGCGGCGCCCGGGCGGAACCGAAGTCGGGCCGGCCAGTGCAGGTCATCGCGGTCGCGCAGTTCCAAGCGCCGAACCCGGCGCGCGCGCGTAGTGCAGTGCTCGAGACGTTGTCCGATCACAACGACGTCGAAGTCATCGCGCTCGAGGACATCGCGGTCGCGGGCAGGCGTGTCGGTGCGGATCCAACGACGCCGGCTGGTCGGCTCAAGCTGTCGGAAGAGCTCCAAATCGAAGCCTGGCTCGACGGCACGATCGAAGACGGGCTCGCGCGCTTCACGCTTCACGCTCCAGATGGTCACGTACTCGCGACTGCGAGCGTTCAGGGGCACAAGGCGAGCGTCGCCGAGGGGCTCGCTGGCACGAAGATTTGGGAAGCGATGGGCCCGCTCCTCAGCTTGCGCGAACGCGGCAAGCGCGCGGTCGAAGCGCAGCAGGAGCTCGCACAGAAAAAAGTGAAGGCTCGCGAGCAAGAGCTCGTTCGATTGCGGCAAGCCGTCGTAACGCGAGCGGCTGCGCGCGAGAAGCAGTTGAAGGCCTCGCAAGTGCTCGCGCAGCAGAAGCGGTCCGCGTTCGTAGCGGAGTTGGATCGCCAAGCGACGATCGTGGATGAGCGCACAGCCGTCGCCGAGCGCGACCGCAAGGATGCCGAGCGCAAGCGGGCAGCTGCCGAGGAGGCGGAGTTCCTTGCGTCGCTGCAAGAGAGCGGTGGGCCTCCCGTTGAGCCTGAGCCAGTGCCGGCAGCAACGGCACCATCGCGGACGAGCGCGTGGGGTGCTCCGCCGCCTGCGCAAAACGCGTGGGCTGCGTCCGCCAAAGAACCGAGTGCCGCACCCGCCGTCGCGTCTGCTCAGCCGGCGGGCAACTCGGGCCTTTCGCCTGCGACGCAGCGTTGGTTGATGTCCCAGCAAGGCGCACCCCCGGCTGCGCAGCCCGCGCCGGCAGCGCGCGCTGTGCCAGCTATGGCGGCCACTCAAGCGTCGCCAGCGGTCTCGAGCCAGGATGGGCTATCACCTTCGACGCGTGCGTGGCTCGCTCAGCAAGGTTCGCGCTGAACCGGGAGTGAGGCTCGGGTACGGCGCTGTGCGATGATTGCAGTGCGTTCGCCGTCGATCGTGCGCTGAGCGCGATCGATCGAGCGTGGGAGTTTGACAGGGGGGATGCGGCTTTCTAGCCTGCGTGTCGATGCTGGACCGCATTGGGAGCTGTCGTGTCGTCGGAGAGATCGGCAGCGGTGGCATGGCCGTCATCTACAAGGCCATCCAAGAGCCCCTCGAGCGCGTCGTAGCGATCAAGGCGCTCAAGCCGTCGATCGCGCTCGATAGCCAGTTCGCCGTTCGTTTCGAACGTGAGGCTCGGTTCATGGCCTCGCTGCAGCACGAGAACATCTTGCACGTCTACGACTTCGTCAAAGACGGGGGCTCGATGTACATCGTGATGGAGTACGTGCAGGGCATCGACCTGTACGACCTCTTGCAGCTCAGCGGTCGGCTGCCGGTCGAAGCAGCGGCCATCATCGCGCTCCAGGTCGCGCGGGCGCTCGATTACGCGCACTACCGCGGGATCATCCATCGCGACATCAAGCCGGCGAACGTGATCATTTCGCACACGGGCGAAGTGAAGCTGATGGACTTCGGGATCGCGCGCGACCATGCGCTTGCGGACCTCACCGAGGCTGGAACGGGGGTCGGTACACCGAGCTACATGAGCCCCGAGCAGATTCTCGGCGACAAGCTCGACTTTCGGAGCGACATCTTTTCGCTCGGCATCATGATGTATCAGTGCATCACGGGTCGAAAGCCGTTCATCGAAGACGAGTCGCGCACGGTGATGCAGAAGATTCGGCTCGATCGGTACACGAATCCGCGGCGGATCGTGTCGACGATGCCGAGCAGCATGGAGCGCATTCTCGCGCGCTGCATGGAGAAGCTGCCGGCCAATCGGTATCCGAGCACGCAGATCTTGATCGACGACTTGATGGAGTTTCTGGCCGGGCGCGTGAACATCAACCACAACGCGCACCTCGTGCTGTATCTGCTGGAGCTGAGCGTGATCGATCGCGCGCAAGCGGATGCGACGCTCACGGCGAGTCTTACGCGTGTGCCGCGCACCTCGCCGCGCGATCGAACGCTCCTTCGGAGCTCGGTCCTCGCGTTCGCGAGCCTGCTCGCTTTTGCGATCGTGGGTGGCGGTGTGATTCAAGCGTCGGCGGGCTGGCTCACCGGTGGTGTGACGATCGAGGAAGCTGGGACGTCGCTGTCGCTCTCGAGGGCGGGTTACGTGCGAGTGATCGCCGAGCCATGGGCGGACGTGTTCGTCGATGGCGAGCTCGCGCTGACGACGCCGGCGGCGATGCGCATTCCGCTCACGCCGGGCAAGCACTACGTGAAGTTCGTGAATCCGTTTTATGCCGAGCAGACGGCCGAGGTCGTCGTGCGGTCCGGCGAAACGCAGCTCGTACATGCCGTGCTCGCGCCCAAGCACACCCACGCGGCGACGCGGGGCGCGGCCCATCCATGAGGGCGATCGCCTTTGCCGGGATGCTTGCGCTCGGAGCGTGGCTGGCACCGCAGCCGGGAGCGGCGCAGCAGCAAACGCTCGTGCACGTGGTGCGCCCGTCCGAGACGCTCGCGTCGATTGCGGAGCTGTACTACGGAGATCCGCGCCGTGAGGGGGCGCTCGTCAGTGAGAATGGTTTGGGGGGTAGCGATTCGGGGTCGTCGATCGTCGTTGGGATGCGGCTTACGATTCCGCTCGTCCGTTATCATCGCGTTCAGGCGGGTGAGACTTGGGCGGAGCTTGCTGAGCGTTATTATGGCGACGTGCGGCGTGCGTTTGCGTTGCTCGATGCGAACTCGTCGTTTGCGGGGAAGCAGCCGGATGTCGGTGCGGAGCTCGTGATTCCGCATCCGCTCCGTGTGAGTGGTGGTCACGATCCGGTCCGCCAGGCAGCGAAGGATTTCTACGATGGCTCGCAGAAGGCGATGCAGAACATTCGTAGGTTCAACGGCTTGAAGGCGGGTCGGCTCGGTCGAAGCTCGATCATGCTCGTGCCGGTGTCGAACTTGGTGTTGTCGGCGCAGGGCAAGAAGCTCGCGCAGAGTCAGGGTTTGGCGTGTGCGCTCGAGGGTGATGCCCGAGACAAGCAGATGCAGGTGAACGACGATTTGCCGCGTTTGAGGGAGCACGTCCAGCGTGGTCGTTACGTCGAAGCGGTGTCGATGGCCAATCGCTTGTTGGGCATGGGCCAGTTGACGGGCAATCAGGTCGTCACGATCGAGCGTGAGTTGGGAACGGCCTTGATCGCGTTGGATCGAGAGGATCTCGCGACTGAGGCCTTCAAGATCATGTTGGAGAAGCAGCCCGATGTGGAGTTGGGTTTAGGAGATACGAGTCCAAGGGTGTTGCACGTCTTGGAAGCGGCGAAGCAGTCGTTAGGTGCGGCAGGAAAATCGAGAGCACCAGTAACGGCGAGCAAGGACAAGGAATCGCGGAAGTAGTGCGGTCTGGCGTCAGCAACGGATCAAAGTTGAGCATGTTCCAGACACAGTGCGATTGTTGTCGCCATTACGCATCAACTGATCTGGTGTAACTAAGGCCCGCAGCCAATGGCTGCAGGCACCGGGCGATGACAAGACGCAGTTGCCAACGCTCATCGGACACTCTGAGAAGAGTATTCGGACAAACTCGAGGCCGGTTGCGCAGAAAGATCTCTTTTGTGTCATCGCAGCTCGACCAAGCTACCGCGGTTCACCCAAGTGATCGGTGCGCCGCGGAACAATAGAACCCGGTCTGGACCGGGTCGAAACGTACGCCGCAGAACAATAGAACCCGGTCTGGGCTGGGTGAACCCGGCCAGCGAGGTGCTTCTGCGAGTTCAACGCGCCCCGCGTCGGTCGCGAATTCCACACACGGGAATGCGCAGAGCGAAGTGAGGCGGCAACCGCAGCGCACGCATAGCGGCGCGTGTCTCGCCGACGACGCGATTGGCGATCACCGCGTTCTCAAGCACCTCGTGGCGACATCGGCTCAACGTGCACTGCGAGTGCGTCGGTCGCCGGATTCACAGGGTGGGGATGGGCGGAGCAAAGTGAGGCCGCGACTGCGGCGTAAGCATAGCGGCGTGTCTTTCGTCGACGACGCGATTGGCGATCACTGCCCTCCCGCATGCCCAAACGCATCCGGCAGGCGTTCCCCGCGGCCGCGGCTCTGCGACGGTTCTTCGCCGACGACGCGATTGGCGATCGCCGCCCTCCCAGTGCTCCGAACGCATCCGACCGACGCCGGCATTCACCGCCCACGACACCCCCAGATCGATCGGCCCCCGCTGCCGACCCCGCCCCCTTACAAAGCCACGAACGTGACCGAACACGACGCCGTCCACCGCTCAACGCGGGCGTGTCAGTTCTTGATTCAGGCGGCCGCGAGCAATGCTCGAGCAACACAATCGGAACCGCGCGTCGCAGAGCATTGCGAGCAATCCGCCGATGCGAACACTAGCGCTACACCAGTGACGTACCGTCCTTCGTCATGAACGCCGGGGCGTTTACGCGAGGTCGGAGAGCGCGGTACTTGAGTTCCAACGCGGTCGCTTGCGCGTCTGGCGTCGTTCTCCCCGGTGGCGCCGGTAGCTTTGTAAGGGGGCGGGGTCGGCGGCGGGGGCCGCACGATTTGTGGGTGTCGTGGGCGGTGAATGCCGGCGCCGGTCGTACGCGTTCGGGGCGAAGGGGAGGGGCGGCGCTCGCCAATCGCGCAATCTGCGAAGACGCGTCGCAGAGCCGCGGCCGCGGGGGAGGCGGGTCGTATGCGTTCGCACTGAGTGGGAGGTCGGCGATCGCCAATCGCGCAATCTGCGAAGACGCGTCGCAATGCTCACCTCACGGTAGCGGCCTCACTTTGCTCCGCCCATCCCCCATCGTGTGAATGCGGTAGCCGATGCAGTGCACGTCGAGCCCACAGCGAACGGTCGAGGTGCGCTTCCAGCCGGCGATCGCCCATCGCGTAGTTGGCGAAGGCGCGCCGCAATGCTCGGGCCACGGTTGCGGCCTTACTTCGCTGGACTGGGTTCGATTGTTCTGCGGCGTACTGATCCCTTGTTGAAACGGGCTCGCTTGATCGAGCTTCGATGACCACCCCAAAAACGGATTTTCTGCGCAACCAATATCGAAGGTGTCCGAAGACTCTTTTGAGAGTGTCCGATGAGGGTTCAACAACCATCTTGCCATCGCCCGGTGCCAGCAGCTATTGGCTGCGGGCGTGAGTTACACCAGATCAGTTGATGCGCAATGGCGACAACAATCGCACTGTGTCTGGAACATGCTCAACTTTGATCCGTTGGCGCCGCGACGGGTGTTTCGATGGGGCGCGCGACGCTGTCAATGCGCGAAAGGAGGCTGGGCACAGACTGGGTCCACGATGGCTCTACAACTAGCTCACAACAACGACTTCGTGTGCTTCGCCATGATCTTCACCGCCGTCTTCCTCGGCAGAACTCTCGATAACAACTGGTGGGCTACTCGATTGAAGTTTCCTGGCACGAACATTCCTCGGGTTGGCAACGCTGCTAGCGTCTCCATCGCGACCTCGTCTGGACTCATCGACTTGGGCGCTCGTCGTCCCGACACGGCCTTCACGAAGCCGGGCGTCCTCGTGGCTCCAACGCAACTCACCACAACATCGATGTTCTTCTCCGCCAACTCGTGCGCCAACGCTTCACCCAAACTCAAGTTGAACGCCTTCGTCGCACCGTACGTTGCCACCCACGCCGAGCCCCAGAATGCGGTCAGCGACGAGACCAACACAACTCCGCCGCCGCCACGCGCTGCCAAGTGCTCCGCACACACGTGTGTCGCGATCATCGGCCCGCGCGCGTTGACGTCGAGAATGCGTTGCTTGTCAGCCAGCGAGGTCTCGAGAAACGGCGCGACAATCGACAACGCCGCGTTGTAAACGAGCAACCCGACATTGTGCCTGCCGATGATCTCTCGCAAGCGCGCTTCCAGGTCGGGCGCGGATAGGTCGAGCGCAACCGTCTCGACCGGCTTACCAAACTTCTCGCGCAACTCGCTAGCAAGCGTCTCGAGTGGCTCGGGCCGCCTCGCAACTAACACCAGCCCGAAGCCCGCCTGCGCGAGTGCCGTCGCAAACGCAGCGCCAATACCTTCCGATGCACCTGCAACCAACGCGACCGGACCGTAACGCTCTAGCAAGCTCGCCATGCGACCGACTAAAGCTCAGCACGGCGCTTCAAACAATCTCCGAACTGCGTATATATCCGCTTCGTTGCGCGTCGTGCCGTCCGCGTGCGGCCGGAACGGTCCAGCAAGCTCGCCCTGCTCGACCAAAGCTCGCTCCGAACAACCACCGAACTGCGATATATCCTCGCTCCGATGCTCGCGTTACTCGTTGTCTACGTCACCGTCGCTGTCCTGCAGGCAGTTCTCCCCGGCCGCTGGGTCGACGGCTACGCCTTCGACTCTTCCGGTCGCCGCCTTCGCTACCACTTGAACGGGCCACTTGTGTTTGCAGTCGTAATCGCGACCTACGTCGCCCTTGCAGCCACCGGCGTCATCGCCTGGGACGTTTTCTACATCGAACGCTTTGCAATGCTCGCGACCGCGGTCGCCATCGGCGTGGCCTTCACCCTCGCCATCGTCTTGCCCGCACCGCGAGTGCATACCTCACTCCTGAAAGATCTGTACTTAGGCCGGCTCGAAAACCCGCAATGGCTCGGCGGCCGGCTCGACGCGAAGATGTTCCTGTATCTCGTCGGCGCGACGATGCTCGAGCTGTGCATCCTCTCGTTTACCGCTCACCACTGGCTGACGCATCACCACCGATCGCCCGGCGTGTTCCTCTACGCCGCGCTGTTCACCTTCTTCATCGTCGACTACATCTCGTTCGAGCGCGTTCACCTCTACACCTACGACTTCGTCGCGGAGCGCGTCGGCTTCAAGCTCGGCTGGGGCTGCCTCGTGTTCTATCCCTTCTTCTACTGCAGCGGGCTCTGGTTCGCGGCGGCGCGACCGAATCCTCACTCGCACCCGATCGTGCTGATGTCAGCTGCAGCATTCTTTCTCTGCG
>DASRXR010000152.1:0-9253 GCA_035687405.1 Polyangiales bacterium | reverse complement strand
GTCCCCGGGCGTGCTGCGCTGGTCGCAACTCTCGTTCACGTTGCTGTTCGTTCTGTCCGCGATTGCATGCGGCGGCAGCGATGAGGACTCCAGATCCCGGACGTTTCCGCCGGTGCCTTTGGCCGGCGGCCGGGCGAGCGGCGGCGTTTTCGGTGGCAGTAACGGTGGGCTCAGTCAGCCGGCACCGTTCGGGGGAAGCGGTTCGGTCCCTCCCGCGATCGCCGGACCGAACTCCGCAACACCGTCGGTTTGTGCGAGCGCGCTCGTGAGAACCGCGAAGAACATGCCGACGATCGTGTTCGTCATCGACGGCTCCGGCAGCATGTGCGCGCCCTTCGGCGGTGGTGGAACGCGCTGGCAAGCGTTGCGCTCTGCTCTTCTCGATCCGATGCGCGGGCTCATCTATCGCTTGCAGAACATCGTGAGCTTTGGCATCTCGATCTACGACGGCACGATCGATTTGCTTCTCGCGTTGACCGCCGAACCAGTCCCCGCTGCGGGCGGTGCAGCAACGGGAGGTCAGAGTCCTGCCTGCGCGCTCACGTACGCGAACATGAAAACGGCTGGGATGTGCCCAGCCCAAGTGAACGTGTTGCCACCGGCGCTCAACAACGCGCCGATGATCGACGCTGCGTTTCCGCGCGTGGAGCTCGGTGGCTCGACACCGACGGACCGCGCGCTGGCGACCGTGATGGACCAGCTGATCGCCGGGATTCAGACCCAAGGTCCCGATCAGAAAGCTGTCAGTCCCGTCTATGTGATTCTCGCAACCGATGGTGCGCCGAACGACATCTGCGTTGGCGGCGTGGGCGGGGACGGCAGCGTACAGCGGCAAGGCGTGATCACCGCGGTGGATCGCGGCGCCGCTGCCGGCATTACGACGTGGGTCATCAGTCTCGCCGGTGGCGATGCCGCGTTGCAAGCGCACCTCGACGAAGTCGCGCGTCACGGAGAACCGAAAAACCCGATGGCCAAGACGTTCGCGCCGACCGACCCTGACGGGTTGATCAAGACACTCGCTACACTGTTAGGCGGCGCGGTCGGATGCAACATCAACCTGAACGGCCGCGTGACTGTCGGTCAGGAGTGCAGTGGTACTGTCACCCTCGGAACCAGCGCGCTCGCCTGCTGCCAGCAACCCGCGCCCGGTGGCGCCTTCATGTGCGACGGCGCTGCAGCGCCAGCACCGAACGGCTGGCGACTGCAGAACGACAACGCGATCGAGCTGTTGGGTGACTCCTGCACGAAGTTCTTGATCGGTGCCGACACAGCGCTGGACGCCACGTTTCCTTGCGACGTGTTTAGGCCGCTCTGAGCGGCGCGTTGGCTCGCGTGATCCGCGCGAGCGCACCGCAGATCAGTTCTTTGCTGCGCTCGGTGCACTCTGCGCGGAGGAGCTGCCTCTGCCGAGTATCGGTCACCTGCCACGGAGTCGATCGACTACAGTGCGCGCTGCGATCGACTCTCTTCGCGACGACCACGCGGACGCGACCATCGAACGTGCAGCGCGCCGGGCCGGTACCTCGACACGAACGCCGCGCCGAAAACTCCACGACGAGTTGGGGACCAGCTTCCGCGAGTTTTTTGCACAGACGCGGTGGATGCGCGCGTTGGAGTGGCTCGATGACCCGGCGTGCAACGTGAGCGAAGTTGCGAGCCAACTCGGCTACGACAGCTCGAGTACGTTCCGCGCCGATTCACGCGCTTCGCCGGCGAGCTACCCAGCAGCTATCGGGCGCGCATTCGCAAGGTGCAGCGGGCGCCGTAGCTTTGTGGGGAAGAGTGGGCCCCGGCGCGACTCTAGCAGCTCGGTGAAGAGCGGCGGGCCCCCACGGGCAATCTCGCGCCGGTAGCCTATAGTGCGAGATGCGGCCCGTGCCGCCCTCACCGTGCCGTCAACCTTGGACCCTCGATGAATCGTCGTATCCGCTCCGTTGCCACTCTCGCCGTCTTTGCATTCGCCACCGCGACAAGCGCACTCAGTTGCGCGGGTCACCGCGCTCAGGCTTCGACGCCTGCGCAGACGGAAGCGAACATCGCGCGCCTCACGACCAACATCCTGGAGCGCTCGCAGTTCGCGCACCACGCCCTCGACAGCGAGTTGGCAGCGAAGTTCTTGGACAGTTACTTCGACGCCCTCGATGGAACGCGGTCGCTGTTCCTCCAGACCGACGTCGATGAGTTCTCGCGCTATCAGGCGACGTTGGCACACGCGATTCGTGACCAGGGCGACACGAGCGCGGCGCGAGTCATCTTCAAGCGCTATCGCGAGCGCCTGGAGGAGAGACGTGTCTACGTCGCCGAGACCCTGAAAAACCCCAGCTTCGATTTCACGGGTCAAGAAACGTATTCCCTCGATCGCGAGCACGCGGCACGACCGCGCGACGCCGCGGCAGCGCGCGAGCTGTGGAAGCAGCAGCTGAAAGCGGAGTATTTGCAAGAGAAGCTCGCGAGTGCCGAGCCGGCGCAGATCGCGAGCAAGTTGACCCGCCGCTACGAGCAGCAGGTCAGCACGATGAAAGCGCTCACCGACGGGGAAGTCCTCGAGGTCTATCTGAGCGCGCTCGCACACGTGTACGACCCTCACTCGGACTACCTCGGTCGCGAGCAAATGGAGAGCCTCTCGATCTCGATGAGTCTCTCGCTATTCGGCATCGGTGCGTCGTTGGAGAGCGTCGACGGCTACTGCACGATTCGAGAAGTACTGCCCGGCGGCCCGGCCGCTCGCAGCGGCGCTCTCAGACCGGGCGACCGAATCGTGAACGTAGCTGCGGCCGGCAAAGAGCCGGTCGACATCATCAACATGCCGCTTTCGCGCGCGGTGCAACTGATTCGTGGCCCGAAAGACACGGCCGTGACGCTGACGGTCCTTGCCGCGGGAGCCTCGGACGCTTCAGCTCAGAGAACCGTCCGTTTGGTGCGCGACAAAATCAAGCTCGAGGACCAAGAAGCCAAAGCGCGCATCCTCGACATCAAGCGGCCCAGTGGGTCGACGCTTCGACTCGGCATCCTCGAGGTGCCCGAGTTCTATGCGGGGATGGGCCAGGACCGCAAAGACGAGGGCCGGAGTGCCACGACCGACGTCGCCCTGCTGCTTGTGAAGCTGAAGGCGGAAAAGGTCCAAGGCGTGATTCTCGACGTCCGACAAAACGGCGGCGGCTCGCTGGCAGAAGCCATCAGCCTCACGGGTTTGTTCATCAAGAAGGGTCCGGTCGTTCAAACGCGCGCTGCCACCGGTAGTGTCGACGTGGAGTCTGATCCCGATCCTGGAGTGGTGTACGACGGGCCGCTCGTAGTGTTGACGAGTCGGTTCAGTGCATCGGCCACCGAGATCTTGGCTGGCGCGCTGCAAGACTATGGGCGCGCAGTGATCGTCGGCGACTCGCAAACCTTCGGCAAAGGCACCGTGCAGAGTGTCCTGCCGCTCGGACCCGTGATGGACAAAAACGGTGTCCCGCACGCGTACGATCCCGGAGCGCTCAAGATCACCATCAGCAAGTTCTATCGGCCCGGTGGTTCGTCCACGCAGTTGCGCGGTGTCGCGGCGGACGTCGTTCTGCCATCGATCAGTGACTTCAGCGATGTGAGCGAGTCCGCGTTGGACAATCCGTTGCCGTGGAGCTCGGTACCGCCCGCCGACTATAAGTCGCTCAATCGCGTGAAGCCGTACCTCGACGCACTGCGACAGCAATCGTCTCGGCGGCTCGCAAGCGAATCGGGCTTCGCTCATCTACGCGAGGACATCACCCGGTTGAAGAAGAACTTCGAAGGCAAGACGGTTTCGCTGAACGAAAGCGAGCGCCGGCAAGATCTGTCCCGAGCCAAAGATCGCAAGCTCGAGCGCGAGCGAGAAATGACGTCTCTACTCAGCCAGGAGCCGACGGCGTACAAGATCACGCTCAAGAATGTGGCAACGGCGGGTCTTCCGGCGGCCACCTCGTCGAAGGACGAAGCGAAAGCGGATCGTGCGATTCCCGTGGAGGATTCGAACGATGGGCCTGCGGTTCAAGCGCTCGCAGATCGATTGATCCTCGACGAGGGCGTGAAGATTCTCGCGGACTTTGCAGAGCTGTCGCGCGCGCCGAAGCCGGCTGCGGCGCTGGCTCCGTGATCGCAGTAGCAGGTTGGAGTCGCAGAACTGGACTAGCCGCTCCGCATTCATAAACGGGGATACTCCTCGGCGGGCGCGAGGCTGCCAACGCGCAAGGAATTTGGTGCCCGTGCGCCCGGCTTGGTATCGGAAACGCCATGGGAGCTTGGCTCGCGGACGCACTCAGCTCGGCCCACGAACTGGCGCGACGCCGCGGCCAAACCCCGTCGACTGCCCATTTGCTCGTAGCGTTGTATCGATCCGAGCCGAGCGTCCTGTCGCTGTGCGCACAGTTCGGGTTGCGCGATGCCGCGTTGGCAGCCGAGCTTGTCTTCGTCGATGAGCGTCCGAACAACATCGCGCTCGTGATCGAACGCGCGAAGAAGTTGGCCGTCGCGATGGGGATGCATCGCGCCTTCCCCCTCCACCTGTTGCACGTTCTCGCGCACGAGCCGCGCTGCGCTTCGAGCCGCGTGTTGTCGCGTCTCGACGTCGCACCGGCTCGTTTGAGCCAGGCCGCGTTGGACGCGCTCGAAGGTGCGGCGTCGCGGTCGCCAACGGCTGCAGCGGCATATGACTTCGGCGAAGCTGACCTCGCACGGCGCAACCACACGTCCACTCAGCGGCAGAGCCGCTTGCACGTCGCGTCGGCCGAACATCAGCGCGAACAAGCGAGAGCGAACGGCCTGTGGCTCGGCGACGAAGTCGAGAAGCGGTTGCCGAAGCGCGCGGCACCTCCGCTCGATCGCCCGCCCCCGACTTTCGCCGACCAAGTCGAAGCGAAGCTCCGTCGCAGGCATTGAGGGTATGGGCCTGACGACCGATGCGCGTTCAACCGATGTCTGGCCCGACGATCTGCGCTCGGGCGATGCGCGTTCAACCGGGTCCGCACGTTGTGTCAGTCGTGCCAACGTGACTCATCGGGAGAGATTCATCGCGCGGGGGACCAAGGGATCGGAATCAGGGGACCGAAGCGACCAGCGTTCGAGCCGGTTCGTGTTGAGCGGGCGGAGACGTGCAAAAACTCGGCTTTCTTTGTGCGCGCCCGTACCAGCAGCCGTTGGAACGCGTTCTAGCCCGCCTCCAAACGCGTTGAACAACCCGTCGAATGACGTGTCTTTGTTAGTGATGCGCACGCGTCAGCACGGTCCTTGATCTGAGCGCGGTGTTAGTTCACCGTGTCGATCCGTTCGCAGTGCTAACCAAGCGCAGAAAGCCTCCGAACGGCGCATCGTGATTCGCTTCCCTCGTTGAAGTGACCGGATACGCGCTAGCCGGCAGGATGCTTAATGGATGTTCGACGATCAGACGACGTCGAGGTGGATCCCGCGCAATCAGCTCGGTCTGCCCGTTTACGGGTATTCGCAAGCTTCGGCAGAGCCGGAGGGCTGGGGCCACGCTGCTCCACCCGCACAGCAACTGCAGAGCTTCGACGCTACGCCCCCGATCGCGTTCGAGATCGGCTGGGATGACGACGAGTTTGCGGAGCGAAGGCCTCCGAGCCTGGCGCCGACCCCGCCGCTAGCGCGTCCGAGCAACCAGCGCACCCAACCCGCCCAGCGTGCGACTCGGCAGATGCGTGCATCGATCGAGCCGCAGCCAGTCGCGCCGCCAGCGGCTAGTTCAGAGTGGGATTTGGCTGAGGACATTGCGCGCATCAGCGCGCGGCCACGTGTGCCGCTGTGGTTGCGTGCGCTCGTGCCCGGCGTTGCATTGTTCGCTGCGGTACTGTTTGGGGCGGTAATCGTCTTCGTCGAGCCGTCGTCGGCAAAGCCCGCGGCGGTGGTGGCGGCGCCGGTGCCCACTCCGGCGAACGCGCCGACGCCTGCTCCGGCTGCTCAGGTGCAGGCGGACGTCGCGGATACGAATGCAGCGCCTGCACTCGGTGCGACACCGCCTGCGGAATCGCGGCAATCGGGTCGACACGTCGCGGCTAAACACCAAGCGTCGAGCGAACCCGCGACTAGACCCGAAGCTCCCAGCGCCATGGCGCGGCGCGCCGGAGCCAGCACTACAGCACGAGATGTTGGCGACGAGCCGGCACCCGCAGCTGTCGGCGGCGGACGCCTCGGCCTGTTGCGCCTCAATACTCGGCCCTGGTCGCAAGTGTTCGTCGATGGGCGGCTGATCGGCAACACGCCGATCATGGGTGTGCCGTTGAAAGCCGGTGAACACCGAGTCGACCTGGTGAACGAGGCGATGAATGCGCGCAAGACGATTCAAGTGAAGATCAAGCCGGACGAGGTCGTGACGAAGATCGTGCTCCTCGTGGACTGATCGGAGGCAGCGATGTCAGGAAATCGAAGCATGCGAACTACCGAGCGAATCAGGCCGGTTGCGTTGGCCGGCGAGTCCGTCCGCAACCTGCCGGTCGTGTTGATCTCATTGTTCATCGCGGTCGCAGGAGTCGACATCTTGTTAGTCACACAGCCGGCCTTCGTCAGCTCGCTGCGCGACGGCTGGCAGGGCTGGATGCAGGGTGGAGTCGTGGCTCCTTGGGCGACGGTCCTCGGAGCAGCAGCCAGTGTCGCGTGTGTCGCTGTCGCCGCCGCGGTGTTGACCGTCGTCGTGCGTGGCATCGTCGAGCAGCCGTATTTGTGGTTGGCGTCTGCGCTGGTTGCAGGCTGCTGCTTTGCGATCGTTCGGATGAACGTGGAAGTGCCGTTGCGTTTGCCCACCCCGGTCTTCGCCTGCATGAGCGCGGTCCTCTTGGTGGGTGGTGGTGCATTTCTGCAAGGCCGCTCGGTGATGTTCAGCATCACGGGCATATTTCTGCTTGCGGTGCCGCTCGCTCTGCTGGCGATCGGTTACACGCAAGGACAGACGAGCTCGGGTGCGGCGTACAGCCTCGATCACAATGCGCGCCTGTTGTTGGGCACGTTGTCGATCGCGTCCGCCGGCACATTGGTGATCGCGATCGCTGCACGCCGACTGCGTGCTTTGGGTGGCTCCGCAGCGCTCGGGACTCCGTCGGCAGAACAGTTGGCGGAGTTGATCGAGCGCGCGCGAGCGGGGGAGCTGCGAGCCGCCGAAGCCGAATACCGGCTGCACCTCGTGCGTGACGAGGAACGTGCACCGCAGCTGGATGATGAGTACGAGCTCTTGCGTTCGCGTGGCTCCGGCTTGCGTCGATTTGCCTGGTGGACCTCAGCGCTGTTCGTGTTGGGTGGCGCTGCCCTCGCATTCTTCGCAGGGTATCTGCCGCTCCAGCAGCAGCTCGCATCGCAGCAGAAGATCAATCACATGCTCACCCAACAACACGCCGCGGCAATCGCCAAGCTGCGCGCCGATGTGGCTGGCGAGCGAGAAGCATTGCGCCAAACTGTTCAAGCCGAGGAGCCCGCGCCGCCTGCAGCTGCACCCGCGGTCGCGCCAGCCGACGCCCCTGCCCGTTCGGTCGGTGCAGTTGCACCCGCGGTCGCGAGCCCCGCGCAGCCGGTTCAGCAGTCCGCGAAGCCCGAGCGGCGACCCAAGCCGGAGCCAATCGCGACCGCACCAGCGGCTGCGCCGCGCGCGCAAGCCAAGCCGTCTAGCGAGCCTCGCAAGTTGGAGGCGGGGGCGCGAAAAGCGAAGCCAGTGGAACGGCAAGCTGCAGCGCCGAGTGCGCCTCCTGCATCGAAAGCGCAACGCGCGGCGGACACGACGTCACAGGAGCCCGCGAGGCAGAATCGCAGTCCAGTGGCGAAGAGCGATGATCCGCTCGAGGGTCTCGACGGCATGTGATCGCGGAGTGAAGTATTCCGACGGCCGCTGAAGCCGCTGCAGCTGACAGCTGCGGATGTCAGACCACTGCTTTGCGCGTGAGATCGAACAGATCCGGTTGAGCGCTCGCTAACCTGTCTTCGAAATCGTTCCACCCGGCCGACTCCACCAGCGCAGCTTCGGTAGGCAGCAACGGAAAGAGCCAGACGAAGACGGTCGGTGGAGATGTGTCACGTAGAGTCGCCAGCGCTTCAGGAAAGACGACCGGCATCGATGTATAGAGTGCGCGCGCCGGACTCTCGTCGATGATCTGACTCTCGAGAGCGACCACCTCGCCGCGAAGAAGCGCCCGTCCACCCTCGCGCAGCCGTTCGGCGACATGCAGGAGCAGCTTAGCGAACCTGTCTACGGGCTTGTCATGGGGGAGCGTGATCAGCAGCTCTTGGCGCACTGAGCGTCCGTCGCTCATCGCGAGAACCTGATCGCTGAGCCCCAGTGTGACTAACGTGTCGATGCCGTCGAAAGGCAGAGCCTTGAACAGGCAAGCCTCGACGTCAGGACACGAGATGGAGGACCAGCCTCGCGCCATCGGGCCGAGGTGCTGCTCTAGATGTTCAGCGGCGTTCATTCGTGATTGATTCTACTCGGACGACGATGTGGATGGGAGATGGCGTATTCCGTGGGGAATCACGTCTCGCGGTGCGACGACTTGCCGATGGGTGCGCGGTCGGCTGGTGAACCGGAATGCATTGCTGATTCAGCTAGGGCTGATGTGGGTCTGCCACGCCGTCGCTGCGTACGCCCCGCTGCTACTCCAGAACGCTCCGACCTCGACCGACTGACGTCGTAGCGCGAACACCAGCGCCTCATTTCGCAGCTAGGAGCAGCGCGTCGAGTCGTCTTGCGACCTGCCGCATCTGAGATCCCCGTTGCACCTGCGCCTCACCTAGACTCGCGCAAATCGGCCTCAGGGAGAGCCGGAATCATGCGAGCAGCTGTCTACGAGAGATACGGGTCGCCCGACGTCGTCGAGCTTAGGCAGGTCGAAAAGCCCACACCCAAAGACGTTGAAGTCTTGATCAAGATCCACGCGACGACAGTCAACTCGGGAGATTCGCGAGTGCGAAGCCTCAACGTGCCGCGTGGCTTCGGCCTGCTGGCGAGACTAGCTCTCGGAGTCTGTAAGCCGCGGCAAGCCATACTCGGGTCCGAGCTCGCGGGTACTGTCGAAGCCGTTGGCAAGAACGTGCGGCGCTTCAAAGTTGGCGACGCGGTTGTGGGTTACGGGGGCGCGAACATGGGCTTCCATGCCGAGTATCGGTGTATGCGCGAAAACGAAGCGCTCGAGTCGATGCCGACCAATTTGACCTTCGAGCAAGCGGCGGCGCTCTCGTTCGGTGGAACCACCGCCCTTCACTTCTTGCGGAAGGGCAACGTCAGTCGAGGCGACAAAGTGCTCAT
>DASRXR010000151.1:0-2181 GCA_035687405.1 Polyangiales bacterium | reverse complement strand
GCGGCTCGCGAGTCGGCTGCCCGATGCGACGGCATCGTTACGCGGACGCCAGACTGACGTAGTCGCCCTGGCTGGTCTGACCTGTTTGCGCGAGCGTCTTCACTTGCGCGAACCCCGCTTCTCGCAGAAGCGATTCCACTTGGTCCGGCTCGTACAGCGTGAAGCCGTGCTGTGTGACTTGACCGAAAGTTTTCATCTTCGTTGCGCCGCTGAAGCCGAGTGCCAGACGTCCGTTTGCGCTCAGCACGCGCCGCAACGAGCGCAACGCCCGTACCGGGTCGGGCCAGAAGTAGATCGTGTTCGTCGTACAGATCGCCTGAAACAACCCATCGCGCAGTGGAAGGTCCGCAACGTCGGCGCAGATCAAGCTCATGCGCCCCTCGCGAATCAAAGACGCGAACGTGTTCACGCCTTCGAGCACCACATCCGCCGAAAAGTCCACGCCCCACAGTGGAGCGTTCGTGCGAGCGGCAGCCAGCTTCAGCGCGAGCCCGCCTCCAAAGCCGAGATCCATGAACGAGTGATCGCGCTCGAGCGAAAGTGCATCGACTGCGCCCGTGATCAGCTCGGCGTTGCCGCGATTCAGCATGCGCGTCATCACCCAACGACCGAACAGACCTGTCGGCTGTCGCAGCTGTGCGGCAACGAATCGATGCGGCACGATCGATGAGCCCAAGAAATCGCGAATGCGGCCAGCTGATGCGGTCTTCATGCGCGCAAGCTGCCACGACCGCCACGGAGGCACAACAAGCGGTGTGTTCCTCATGTCCGCCTCGAGTTTAGCGGTGCACGCCGTGTCTGAGCACTCTTGCGTGAGTTTCGATGACGCGGATTGCCCATGTGCGGTGGAAAGCAGAGCGGCTCATGAGGGGGTGGTTTTGCTGTCGCTTGGCTCGCGGCGAGTGGTTCACGAGGCAGCCGAGCGCGAGTGTTGGTCGAACAATGCACCATCGGCCGCGTCGCTACTGGCCGTGCGATACCAGGTCGATCGCACCACACCACGGCAGCCGCACCACACGACGGCAGCTCGACTAAGCCACCGATACCGCCGTGGCCATCGTGGCGGCTGCGGCTGCGCCGCTAGCTGCGGCTGCGCCGCTAGCTGCGGCTGCGCCGCTACTAGCTGGGGTCGTTGCAACGGGTGCGGATCAAACGTGTGCCCGGTCCAGACCGGGCTCGATTGTTCGGCAGAGTACGATTCACGTGACTCGTCGCAGCTCGTACTCCGCCGCCGATAGCTGCGTGTGGCTGGTGTACCCAAGATATGTTCGAGCATCGTCATCCGATAGCTCAGAAGAGCCTGCTCGGTCGCGCCACTCGCACCCCAATTTCCAAAACGCGCGGCGACGCGGAAGCTTCTTCCGCTCAGGTCAGGTCGCATCATCCAGGCCGGCCGAAGCCAGCGTGTCGACTGCGGCTGCACTACTGGCAGCGTACGTCGCGCCGGGTGCAGATCAAACCTGGGCCCGGTCCAGAGGGGGCTCGATTGTTCGGCAGAGTACGATTCACGTGACTCGTCGCAGCTCGTATTCCGCCGCCGATAGCTGCAAGGAGCTGACGTGCCCGAGACTTGATGGGACCCGGTCATCTGCATTCTCACTAGAGTCTTCGGACAGACTCGGTGTCGGTTGCGTGGAAAATTTCTTTTTCTTTTTTCTCGGCAAAGACTTGACGTGTTTCGCGACGCGTCTCGACGACATTTGCAGCTCGAGTTCACAACATCGATTGCTGCACCGACGCTGCTTCCTGCGGTCGCGCGAGTCGAATTTCGATTTGCACCGTGTACTCGAAGCAGTTCGTTGAACACGTCGCATCCTCGGAGGACGGAAAACACGGTGCTATAGATTGTTTTTGAACGTTGGGGGGTGTCATGAAGGAACTGGAACTTGCGAAGCAGCTGAGTGATGAGGCGCTGATCTCCAAACTCTCTCGATGTGTTCGAGAAGATCGCGTGCTGAGCGCTCGGCTTCTCGCGCACCTTGGAGAAGTGGATATTCGTGGGCTGTATCGCGACCAGGGATTCAGCTCGATGTTCGATTTCGCCGTTCGGACGCTCCACATGTCGGAGTCAGAGGCGGACTTGCGGATCAAAGCCGCGCGGATTGCGCGCCAGTTTCCAAGCGCACTCGAGATGCTCGCTCGTGGCGAGTTGCATATGACAGCGCTGAGACTGCTCGCTCC
>DASRXR010000150.1:0-2425 GCA_035687405.1 Polyangiales bacterium | reverse complement strand
GATCTGCAGCGCAGTCCGGTAGCGCAGCACCGCCAGCTCAGGCTTCCCGAGCCGCGTGCGATACGCGTCGCCGAGTTGCGTCTGAAGCTCGGTGAAGCGACCGACTTCGCCTTCGGCCGCGCGACTGAGCACGTCCGCGAGCTCGGCCCAACGCTCGGAGCGACTCAGCAAGTCGGTGAGCGCGTTGACGGCTTCGCGGTCTTCCGGAAACAGCTCCTGAATCTGGCGCCAGGTCTGAATCGCGCCGTCCAAGTCGCGCAGGTTTTCGTCGCAAATCTTTGCGAGCCAACCCAAGTCGGAGCGCTTCACCTGCAAGTTGCTGGTGACGCGCTCACGCTGGCGAAGCAACTTCGCGAGGGCCGCGTAGTCTTCGTCGCGCGTCGCAGCCGAGACGAGTGCGTCGAGCGCTTCGACGTCGCTGCTGTCATCGCCAACGCGCGAGTTCCAAGCGCGACGTGCGCGGTCTTTGTCGCCGAGCTTTTCGGCGAGCTGGGCCAACCTGCCCAACATTTGCTTGCGCACGACTTCGACAGGCTCGATCTCGCTCATGCGCGAGAGCACGTCCATCGTCTCCTGCTCGCGGTCGGTCTGCTCGAGCAGCTTCAACAAGCGACGACCGGCCGCGATGCTGCTCTCCGCGCTCGCGGCGGCGTCGAACACCTCGCGGTACAGCGTGATCGCTTCCGGCACTTGGCCGAGCTGCTCTTCGCGCAAGCGCGCGGCTTCCATCGCCAGCTCGGTCTGCAGCGCCGGATCCTTGGTGAACCGCGAAGCCTCGACGAGCGCGCTCGCATAACGCTCGAAGTCTCGCGTCTCTTCCGCGAGCGAGCGCAACACGTCGCGCTCTGGCGCGGTCGGATCGAGCACGAGGAGCACGGCTTGGTGACCGAGCGCGCGGTCGTATTCCTTGAGCGCGGTCGTCCGCTGGACGAGCTCGCGCAGCTGAGAGCGGCGCTCGGTCGGCGTCGCGAAGTTCAGCCCGAGCTCGAGCACGCGCACGACTTCGTCTTGCTTCTTCTGCTTCTCGAAGTAGTCGACGAGCCGCGCCAGCGCGACTTCGCGCGTCTCCGCCGGAGCGGCATCGGCGACCAGGATCCGCTCGAGGAGCTCGAGCGCCGGTTTGTACTCCGGCGCGTCCTTGCGAAGTTTGTCGAGCTCGATCAGCGCCGAACCGTAGTCCTTGAGCGCGTCGATGTAACACTGCGCCATGCGCTGGCGCTGCTCGCGCTGCTGGCGCGCCGGCGCCAGCTCGATCCGCGAGCCCCACAACGCGATCAAGTCGCGATGGCGCCCTTGGCGTTCGAGCAAGCGCTCGAGCGACGCGACGAGCGACGCGTTGTCGGGATCGAGCGACGTCAACTGGCTCATGTAGCCGATCGCGCGATCGGGCTGCTGCGCGAAGTCTTTTGCGACTTGCGCCGCTTCATCGAGCAGCTTCATCCGACGCGCGGTTTGATCCGCCCGTGTGATCGCCGCGTCGTACGCATCGAGCAGATCCGTCCAGCGTTCTGCGACCGTGAGCGCAACCGTCAGCCGCTCGAACGCCCAGGAAGCACCGGCATCGATCTCGACGACCTTCGACAGCAGATCCGCGAGCTCGCGCGAGTCGTCGCCGTACCAGGCCTCGTAAAAACGCACCGCGCGCTGCCCGATCTGAGACGCCACGCGCGCCACCAGATCATCCTTCGACAACACGGTGCGGAACAGCTCGCGCACGTCACTCGGACGCTGCGCGCTGTCGACCAGCTCTTCGACGAGCTCCCAGTGTTGATCGTTGTCGGGTTCACGCTTGACCGCTTCGATCGCCGTTGTCAGCGCATCGGATGGCGGCGGTACGATCTGTCCTCGCGCTTTATCGGCCATGGGCTCCTCGGCGACGTGATGCGTCGCACTCACTTCGCGCGACACGCATTCCATTGCACCGCCGCCGCTCGTGTGAACACGCAAGGTCGATCGGTGTGTCGTCGCGGAAATTCAAGATGAAACACGATTATACGTTAGCCGTGAGAGATGGATCCACGTCGATCGCGTTGCAGCTCTCCGCTGCAGCGGTCACGCTCGTACACCGCCGCACGCACCGACTTCGGACGCGCCGGAGCACCGTGATCGACCGCGCTCGTGTGCCTTGATCACACGCGAGCTTGGATGTACGACGTGGGCAGCCATGACCCAGAAGCGGAAGCTCAACACCTACAGCGCGCGCATCACCGAACCTCGGTCACAGGGCGCCTCCCAGGCCATGCTCATCGGCACCGGCCTCTCGGAGAGCGACCTCGAGAAGCCCGAGGTAGGAATTGCCTCGATGTGGTACGAGGGCAACACCTGCAACATGCACCTGGACACCCTCGTACCACATCGAGGCAATTCCTACCTCGGGCTTCTCGAGGTCGCTCTCCGAGAGGCCGGTGCCGATGAGCATGGCCTG
>DASRXR010000149.1:0-13731 GCA_035687405.1 Polyangiales bacterium | reverse complement strand
CTCGGCCTTTTACGCGTTTCTCGGCGAGGCGCGCCTGATCGACCCGGCCCGGGCGGTCGCAATCCGGACCGAGCTCGCGCGCTACCTGCCGAAGCGGTAGCCCCCCACTAGTCCAGGAGGCCGGCCGTGGCCCGCCAGCTTGCTGAGTTGGTCGCTGGCGGTTTACACCGCCGGGACCGATGCCGATCCAGTTCTTCGATACGCTCAGCCAACGCCTCGTACCGTTCGAGCCCCGTGAGCCCGGTCACGCGCGCGTCTACGTGTGCGGGCCAACGGTGTACGACCATGCCCACCTCGGTCACGCGCGGGCGTGCGTCGTGTATGA
This sequence comes from Polyangiales bacterium, assembly GCA_035687405.1. Classification (GTDB taxonomy): domain Bacteria; phylum Myxococcota_A; class Polyangia; order Polyangiales; family JAFGIB01; genus JADGRF01. Next base: position 13,406 of record DASRXR010000149.1, on the reverse strand, counting down.
CGTGCTGACGCGGCACCTGCGCGAGCGCGGTTTGCGGGTCACCTACGTTCGCAACGTCACGGACGTGGACGACAAGATCATTCGGCGCGCAGCTGAGCTCGGAGAGGATCCGGCCGTGCTCGCAAATCGCTTCAGCGACGCCTACGCCGAAGACAGCGCGAGGCTGGGGTGCGCCGAACCGAATTACACCCCGCGCGTGAGCGATCACGTTCCGCAGATCGTGGCGTTGATCGAAAAGCTGATCGGCCTCGGGTCTGCGTACGCGGTCGATGGCGACGTGTTCTACAGCGTCTCGAGCTTTCCCGAGTACGGCAAGCTGTCGCATCGCAAGCTCGAGGACCTCGAGCTCGGCGGGAGCGGTCGCGTGACGGAGGACGAGCTGCAGCGCAAGCGGCATCCGGCCGACTTTGCATTGTGGAAGTCGGCGAAGCCGGGCGAGCCGACCTGGAAAAGCCCGTGGGGTCCGGGTCGCCCAGGCTGGCACATCGAGTGCTCAGCGATGTGCATCGAGCACTTGGGTGACACGTGCGACTTGCACGGAGGCGGGCTCGACTTGGTGTTCCCGCATCATGAAAACGAGATCGCGCAGTCCGAAGCCGCGACTAAGCAGCCGTTTGCGAAGGTGTGGGTTCACAACGGCTTCATCCAGTTCAACAAAGAAAAGATGAGCAAGAGCGTTGGGAACTTCTTCACGGCGCGCGAGAGCTTCAAGTTCGTCGAGCCGGAAGCCGTTCGCTATTGGCTCTTGAGTGCGCATTACCGCGCGCCGGTCAACTTGGAGATCGACCTCGACGACGCGGGAAAGGTGCGCGGGTTTCCGCAGCTCGACGAGGCGGAGCGTCGAGTCGAGTATCTGTATTCCACGCGCGAGCGTTTGGCTGCGCTCGCGCCGGACCGCTTTGACGACACCGGGACGAAGGTGGACGCAGAGTTGAAGAAGATTCCGCAGCAAATCGCAAAGGCGCTCGACAACGACTTGGGGTTTCCCGAGGCGCTCGCCGTGCTGGCGGAGTTTTTGAAGCGCGCGAACGACGCGATCGATGGCGCATCCCGCAAGTCCGGAAAGCTCACGCGGGCGGCGCAGCGTGAAATCGACGCGGGCTTTTCGGCGATCGGACGCGTGCTCGGGCTCGGCTTGGGCGATGGGCCGGCGGTGCTCGACCGGGTGCGGATGCGGCGGTTGGCGGCCACGGGGCTCGACAAGGCACACGTGGAGAAGCTGATCGCTGAGCGAATCGCGGCGCGTGGCGCGAAGAACTTCGCGCGGGCCGACCAGATTCGCGACGAACTTGCAGCTGTCGGCGTCGAGTTGATGGACAGCCCACGTGGCACCGATTGGCGCATGAAGTAGCGCATGTGGTGATCGAGAACACTTCAGCCTTCGACTTGGCTGCGGCGCGCTTGAGGCTATCCTATCGATATCCGCCGCATGCCTCAGAGCCAGCATCATGGCTGATGAACCGATCGCGACTGGCACGCTGGCGAAGACCCCGCTGCCTCATCTTCTGATCTATCTCGATCAGAAGCAGCTCTCGGGCACGTTGGCCTTGTGGCCCGACGTGATTCCCGAGAACGACAAGCGACAGGATCGCATCCTGTTGCTCAAAGGGCGTCCAGTCGCGGGCCGGTTGATCGAGCCGGCGAAGACATTGCGGGAAGGGCTGATCAAGCTCTTTTATCGCAGCGAAGCGCCGTACGCGTTTTATGAGTCGAATCTGCTCGGGAGCGGCGAGGATCGGTTGAACGGTCGCGTCGATCCGTTGTCGTTGATCACCGAATCGCTGCGCGTCACGGCGCGCGATGAGGTCGTCGACGAGGTACTTCATCGCATCGGTTCGGCGAAGCTGCGCGTGCAACCGAAGGTGGAGCTCGGACGCTTCGAGTTTTTGCCGGAGGAGCGCACGGTCGTGGAGCTGTTGATGGCGGAGCCTGCGCGCATCGACGCGGTGTGCTCGGACTCGAGTTTGCCGCGCGGGCGCGCGCGGCGCGTGCTGTATTTGTTGCTGATCACGAAGTCGGTCGCGCCCTACGAAGCGGGGCCCGCTGTCGCAATGCATCCGCCGCCGCGCCAGACGCTGCCGCCGCAGACGGCGCAGGCTTCCGCGCCGGTGTCGGCGGAGCCGCCGGCTCCGATGCCGATGCCGAGCATGCCGGTGGGCATGAGTATGCCGCCGGGTCCGTCGAAATCTCCTGCAGCGCGGCTCGATCGGCTCGCGGACATTCCGCAGGTACCGGACGGTTTGACTCCCGACCTCACCGACCGTTGGCAGAAGGTGCTGACGCGGAGTCGCTTGATCGAGAACCAGAACTTTTTCGAGATGCTCAGCCTCGACAAAAAGGCGACGAGTGCGGACGTGAAGGCGGAGTTCTTCAAGCACGCGAAGGAGTGGCATCCCGATCGGGTGCCGGCCGAGCTCGCGCCGTTGCGTCCGTTCGTCGAGATCATCTTTGGGTACTTGAACGAAGCGCACAAAGTGCTCGGCGACGACGAGCAGCGCATCGCGTATCTGCGAACGGTGCGTGAGGGTGGCGGAACGCCGGCTGCCGAGCGTTTGATGCAGCAGATTCTAGACAGCGCGATCGCGTACGAGCGCGTGTTGGTGTTTGCGCGAAAGCATCATTACGACGAGGCGTTGGACCTGTTGCACAAGATTCTGACGATTACGAAGGACGAGCCCGACTACCACGCGATGCACGGTTGGTTGTTGATGCAGAAACATCAGGGCCCGGATGCGCCGCTGCAGAAGATTACGGAGTCGCTCGATCGTGCGATCGAGTTGCATGTGGATCATGAAAAGGCGCAGTTGTACAAGGCGCAGTTGTTGAAGCGGTTGGGGAAACATCCCGAGGCGTTGAGGCATTTCAAGCGGGTGGTGTCGATCAATCCGAACAACTTGGATGCCGCGCGTGAGGTTCGCGTTGCGAACATGCGTGAGGAAAACAAGGACAAGTCGACGGTGAAAAATCCGGCGGGTTTCTTGGGCAAGCTGTTGGGTGGCAACAGCGAAAAGCCGACGCCGGGGAAGAAGAAGTAGGGGCGGGTTACCGCGTCTTTCGTGCATTGTCGCGTTGCGGCCGCCGCTCACCTCCGCCGCATCCGCCGATCACCAACGCCCAACTCCGCGAATACACGCCCGCGCCACCCGGCACGCGACCTGCAATCCCCTCTCGCATGCAACCCCGCGAACGCCTCGCCATGCACGGTCCCACCGCCCTCTCCGACGCCGAGCTCATCGCCGTCCTCCTCGGCACCGGCGCCACCGCAAACCCAGTCGGCGTAGTAGCCGCCCAACTCCTCGAACAAACCGGCGGCCTCCACGCCCTCGGCACCCGCAGCGCAAACGAGCTCGAGGGTCAGCTCGGTGTCGGCAGCATCAAAGCCCTCAGAATCCTCGCGGCGATCGAGCTCGGCACTCGCTTCGCATCCCAACCGCTCTCGCGCGACTCGCCGCTCGGCAGCAGTGCCGACGTGGACGCCGCACTTCGACCACTACTCCGGGCCGACAATCGCGAGCACTTCATCGCCATCCCAGTCGACGCTCGCAATCGCCCGCTCGCGCAAATCGAGGTCGCGATCGGCGGCCTCAGCGCCTGCTGCGTCTCCCCCGCCGACGTCTTCCGCCCGGTCGTGCGCCAGGCCGCGATCGGAGTGCTCTTCGCGCACAACCACCCGAGTGGCGCGACCGTGCCGAGCGATGAGGACGCGCAAGTCACGCAACGCTTGTCGCGCGCCGGAGAGCTGCTCGGCATCCAGGTCCTCGACCACCTGATCATCGGCCATGAGGGCTATTTCAGCTTCCTCGACGCCGGCCTTCTCGCACGGGAAACTGCGGCTTCGTTCACTTGACACCCCCCGACCGGCATGCTTTCGTGCGCGTCCCGATTCTCCTGCCGCAAGAAGGCACTCCGTGAAGCGTACCTATCAACCTCACCGCACGCGCCGGCTTCGCACCCACGGCTTTCGAGCCCGGATGAAGACCGCCAACGGCCGAAAAGTACTCAGCAATCGCCGCCGTAAGGGCCGCCGCCGTCTCGCCGTCACGGTCTACAAGAAGTAGCGCACCACGGCCCGCCTCGCTGAGTCCCCCCAATGCCGGTGCCATGAAGCCGGTGCCACGAGGCCGGTGTCACGAGGCAACGAGGTGTGAGTTGTCTGCTTCGCTGCCCAAAACCCCCGCTCTTCCGGGTCAGTGCTTTCCTCGCACGGCCCGGCTGTTGCGCCGCAGCGACTTCGTGCGCGTGCAGGGGAAGGGTCGCCGCGTTCACACGCCGCATTTCGTGATCCTGCTCGTTCCGAGCGCGACCCCGCGGATCGGCGTCACAGTCGGGCGTCGAGTCGGCGGTGCAACGTTGCGCAATCGTGTCAAACGCCTGGTGCGCGAGGTCTTTCGACTCAACCGCGAGCTGTTTCCGAGCGATTGTGACATCGTTCTCGTGGCTCGACCCGGGGCGGAGCGTCTAGATTACGCGACGGTCAAGAGCGAAGTGGAACGTGCCCAGAGCGCGCTCTTTCGCCCTTCCGCCGCCACGCGCACTTCGAAGCCTCATCCCGACCCATGATCAGCGCCCTGCTCCTGTCCTTCATCCGCATCTACCAGCGGCTTTTGTCGCCGCTGCTCGGGCCGGTCTGTCGCTTCACTCCCAGTTGTTCGCAGTACATGGCGACCTGTATCGAGCGACATGGCGCCAGTCGCGGCGTTTGGCTCGGCGTGCGTCGCCTGGCTCGCTGCCATCCATTCCATCCGGGCGGTGTCGATTTACCGCCGGAGCCCTCTGAACCACGTCCATGAGAAAGAATTCCTATCTGTACTATCTCGCGGTCATCGGGATCGCGGTCGCCGCACCGATGCTGCTGTCGAAGACACGGCACGGCGCGAGCGAAAACAAAACGCCGTCCGTTTCAGTTGCGCACGCAGCGCCGCCAGCCGCGGCAGTGGTCGCAGCGCTCCCAGCTGAAGAAACGCTCGCGACGCTCGAGACGGGCGACTATCGCGCCGTCGTGTCGGGCCTGAACGGTGGTCTCAAGAGCTTCGCGCTCAAGGACCCGCAGTTTCGTGTGAACGGTAAGCCGATCGACGTCGTCACGATCGACAAGCCTCAGTACTACCCGCTCGCCCCGCGCGTCGATGGAGTGAACATCGCCGGCAAGCCGTGGGAGCTCAAGCAGCAGTCGCCCGACTCGGTGAGTTTGCACATCGAGGCCGACGGCCTCGCGATCGATCGCAAGCTCGAAGCCGGTCAAGGCCCATATCAAATGTGGGTGACGACGACGATCACGAACAACGGCTCGCAAACGCGCAAGCTGAAGTGGAGCGACACCACCCACCACTACGTCGAACGCAAAGCCGAGAGTGGTGGTGTGCCACTACTGCCCTCGCGTTCGAGCGCGATCAGTCATGGTTTGTGTCACCACGGCGAGGACCTCGAGCGCAACGACCGCAGCAAGTTGAGCGAGCCCCACGAGTGGAAGGGCAAGATCAAATACGTCGCGCTCGAGAACGTGTACTTCCTGACCGCGCTCGTCTCCGCGAACGACGACAACGGTGCAGGCCTCGCGCAAGCGTGCCGGTTGTCCTCGTCCGATCGCGGCGCCGGTGACCCCGTCGGCTCGCTGTTCGAAGCGCAGCTCGTGCAGCCGGACATCACGGTCGCACCGCACTCACAAGCAAAGATGCGCGTGCTCGCCTACGTCGGGCCGAAGACTCCGGAAGAGCTCGCGCGTGCGGGTCATTCGTTGAAGGAGACGATCGACAGCGGGTTTTTCAGCTCGCTCGCGCACGGCCTCACGTCGCTCCTCGGCGTGATCCACGGTTACGTCGGTAACTGGGGTATCGCGATCATCCTGCTCACGCTGCTCGTGAAGCTCGTCCTCTATCCGCTGACTCACAAGCAGATGGAGTCGATGGCGCGGATGAAAGAGCTCAAGCCCGAGATGGATCGGATCAACGAGCTCTACGCCGACGACCGCGAGAAAAAGAGCGCGGCGGTGATGGAGATGTACCGCAAGAAGGGGGTCAATCCGGCGGCGGGTTGTTTCCCTGTGCTGTTACAGTTTCCGATCTGGCTCTCGCTGTATGCGTCGCTCAGCTCGAACATTCGCCTGCTGCACGCACCGTTTGCGTTGTGGTGGCGGGATCTGTCCTCACCCGACCCCTACTTCGTCCTACCCTTGGCGCTCGGTGCACTCATGTTCTTGCAGCAAAAGATGGCACCACCTGCGGGTAGTGACCCATTGCAAGCCAAGATGATGCTGTACGTCATGCCTACAATGATCACCAGCTTCATGCTTTTCTTGCCAGCTGGTTTGTGTCTATACATGTTTACCAATTCCGCGCTGAGCATCGTGCAACAGCGCGTCATCGAAGCCCGCCTCAAGCAAAAAGTGTCTGCGTCCAATCCCTCCTCTTCTCCAGTGTTGGTCGCGGACGCAAATGACATGAATGCGAGTGCCACCTCGGCGGGTACTAAAGACAAAACCGCCCAACGGAGGTTGCGCCGTGGCCGAAAGTAGAAAGCCCCCCGAGCTCGACGGAGCTCTGATCCTCGATGGTGACATGGACGGAGATCTCGACGACGAGATCCACGCGCGGCCGCGCGCGGTCGAATCCGATGTAGACCCAAGCGAGGACGGCAAAGCTGACCTCGCGTTGGAGATGCTGATCGAGATCTTGAAGCGCATGGGTTTGGCCGTTCAAGTCAGCGTTCGCGAGGACGCTGATGAAGTGGTTCTCGACGTCGCGGGTGAAGACGCGGGACGTGTGATCGGGAAGAAGGGGCAAACCCTGGATGCGCTGCAATTCCTGATCAACAAGATCGTGAACCGATTCCCCGAGGGTCGGCGCCATATCGTGCTCGACTCCGGTGATTACCGCCTGCGTCGCGAAAACGGCTTGGTGTCGATGGCACGTCGCGAAGCGAAGCGTGCGGTGCAGCAGAGCCGCATCATCACGCTCGAGCCGATGTCGCCGCGCGATCGCCGCGTGATTCACTTGTCACTCGCGAAGTTCCCCGGCGTGAGCACGCGCAGTGATGGTCAGGGTGCGGAGCGCCGCGTCCGAATCATTCCGGCGCGTCAGCCGCGCGCCGATCGGCAGCCTCGGCGTCTGCCGAGTTGAGTCACTCCCGCCGATAGATGCCGACCTTTCGTTCGGCATTGTTGGACGGCAGCGTGTAGGACACTAATCGGTCCAAGACGGTGCCAGCTGCTGCTGGTGGCGTCTGTGCCGCCAACAGCACCAACGTTCTGTCGGCGAGCTTTGCGCCGGCAGGTAGCCACTGCTCCGGCGGGAATGTCGCTCTCGACATCGCCACGTCGAACGGTGCGTCCGGAACTGCCGGCGCCTCCGGATCGAGCTTCTGCTCGAACACTTTCACCCGCGAGACCAGCTGCAAGGTTCCGAGCACCGTTCGCAGGAATGCCACACGTTTTCGTAGTGGTTCTACGAGAGTGACCTGGAGGTCACCTCGCAAGAGGGCGAGTGGGATGGCGGGCGAGCCCGCGCCCGAGCCCACGTCGACGCAACGGCTCCGAGCGGGAACCAGATCTTCGGCCGCTAGGATGAACGCATCCGCGAGCAAGACCTCGACGAGCGCAGTCGTCTGTTTCGCCGCCGTCAGGTCCAGCTTGCGATTCCAGGTTGCGACCAGTTCCACGTAGCGCCCGAGCGTGTCGGTCGCAGCCGGCAGCAGCCCCACGCGGAATGCCTGCGCTAGGCGTTCGATGTGCACCCGATCGCGGTCGAGCTTGAATCCGTCGGTCACACGCAGGTTGTACCACCTCGGCAATCCAGATCGGCATCCTGACACTCGACCTTCGCTCGCGTTACTCTCGCCGCTTCATGGCCGACGCTGACTGGCGAACGTTCTCCAATACCCTCGCGTCGTTCTACGGCGAGCTGGACTCCGCGCGCGCTCGCAAGCTGAAAGGCGACGCTTCCACGCGCGCGTATTTCCGCATCGAGATCGACGCCGAAGAAGCGCGCGCACAAGGCAAACCCGCCAGCGCTGTCGTCATGCAGCTCCCCGAGCCATTCGGTCTGGGAACTGCCGCCGACGCACAAGCCCGGGCATTTCTCGACGTTCGTGCGTTTCTCGCGGGCCGGGATCTGCCGGTCCCTGCGCTCTACTCCAGCGACTTCGAGCGCGGACGGCTCGTGCTGGAAGACCTCGGTGATCTCACGTTCGAAGCGCGCTTGCGGCGTGATGGTGTCGGCTATTTCCCGGACGGCTACCACCGCGCGATCGATCTGCTCGCCGAGCTTCATCAACGCTGCGCACCTCCGCAGCCGACGGCGGCGTGTATCGCCTATCGCCGGCGCTTCGATTTCGCGCTGTTGCGCTCCGAGCTCGAGCACTTTCGCGAGTGGGGTCTCGAAGCGGTGGAAGGCCCGCTCTCTCCGAGTGACCGCGCAGAGCTCGACGGTCTCTTCGATCAGCTGACCGGCGAGATCACCTCGCTGCCGGATGGTTTCGTTCACCGCGACTATCAATCGCGCAACTTGATGTGGCCCACCGATGATCGCCTCGTGATCATCGACTTCCAGGACGCGTTCATCGGTCCCGCGCCGTACGATCTGGTCGCGCTGCTGTGTGACTCCTACGTCGATCTCGACCGACGTTTTCAACTCGATCTGCTCGAACGCTACTTCGAGCGCCGCGGCTTCGACGCCGCCCTGCGCGACACGTACACACGCGGCTTCGATCTCATCACCGTGCAGCGCAAGCTGAAAGACGCCGGTCGCTTCGTGTTCATCGATCGCGTTCGCAAGAACGCCGATTTCTTGCCGTTCTACACACCGAGCTTGCGCCACGTCGATCGCGCGCTCGCGCACCTGCCGGTATGGCGCGGGCTGCACGCGCTTCTCAAACGGCTTCTAACGGGGTTTCCCGAGCGGCCGACCCCAGCTTCGGTCGCTGATTGAGGTCACGGGCCCCACATCTACTGACACTTTCGTCATGGAACAAACGCGGCGGCCGGGCAGTTAGGGCAAGGACTTGCCCGAATGAGCACGACTAGTACACTCCCGGCGCGTTCATGCGGGTGACGATCGCAGCAGTTGTCTGTCTGGTCGTGCTGGTGCGTGCCGACTCCGCGTCGGCATACGCCGGTGCAGCCGATGGCTCGCGCGCGGTCGCTGCTGCGATCTGCGCCGAACCGACGCTGCTCGTCGAAGTCGTGATGCCGGGTGAAGCCATTGGCGGCGACGAGCGCGAGGGCCTGAATGAAGCGGGCACTCTGTGGTGCGTGTCGCCGGATGATCCGCGCTGCTCTCCGCTCGACACGAGCGGCCAGAACGGAGTCTCCCTCGGCAATGCGAAGCTGGGCGTCGCCGTCAGCGGCGCCGGCGACCCGTTTGCACCGCTCGAGCTCGCAGCCACGAGCGGCGTAGTCGATTACCGCGGCCGCGCCCGCGATGCTGTTCTCGGTCGACTGGAACGGCCGCCGAACCGGCGCGCCGCGTAGTTCCAAAGTCTTTCGTCAGCCAGCCCGGTGTTTACCGGGCGGGCCGGCATCTCCAACCCGCGCGCCGTATTCGGTGCGCAATCGCGGCGGCTGCATCCGCAGCACCGCAGCAGTTCTCATCCTGAGCAGGGTTTAGGGCGATACAGCCCGACCCGCGGAGTTTCGTGTCATGAGTAGAGGATCAGCACTCGTATCCATATTGTTTGCGTTCTTTTGTGGAATCGTGATCGGCAACATCACTTCGGCCGGTTCCGGCGGCGGTGAGGAAGCCACGGCAGCGAAGGAAGCCGAGGGTGGCGACACCACCGGCGCTGGAGCTGGCGACACCAAGGACGACATCGAGCGCTTCAAAGTGCCGGTGACGGCTGCACAGCCGGTCCGAGGCCCGAACGATGCGCCCGTGACGATCGTCGCGATCAGCGACTTCCAATGCCCGTTCTGCTCGCGCGTCGAACCGACGGTCTCGCAGATCCTGCAGGACTACAAAGGCAAGGTCCGCGTGGTGTGGCGTAACAACCCACTGCCGTTCCACCAGAATGCACTGCCGGCGGCCGAACTCGCGATGGAAGCGATGGCGCAAGGCGGCAGCGAGAAGTTCTGGAAGGCCCACGACAAGCTGTTTGCAAATCAGACGGCACTCACGCGTGAGAACCTCGACAGCTACGCGCAAGAGCTCGGCCTCGACATGGCCAAGTACAAGGCTGCGATGGACAGCCACAAACACAAGGCTGGAATCGAAGCCGACCAGCAGCTCGCTGGGAAGCTCGACGCGCGCGGCACGCCGGCGTTTTTCATCAACGGTCGCTCGCTGTCGGGTGCACAACCGCTCGACAAGTTCAAAGAGATCGTCGACGACGAGCTGAAGCGCACCGACAAGCTCGCGAAGAGCGGTGTCGCGAAGAACCAGCTCTACGCCGCGATTACGAAGAACGCGAAGGCGGAAAAGAGCGCCGACGCTCCGGCAGCGCCGCAACAGCCGCGCCGCTTGCCCGATCCGAAGGCCGTGTACCAGGTGCCGGTCGGTAACTCGCCGGCGAAGGGTTCCGCGGATGCGCTCGTGACGATCGTGGAGTTCAGCGACTTCCAGTGCCCGTTCTGCTCGCGTGTCGAGCCGACCGTCACGCAGATCCACCAGACGTACGGCAAAGACGTGCGCGTCGTGTTCAAGCAGAACCCGCTGCCGTTCCACCAGAACGCCGGCCCCGCGGCCGAGGCTTCGCTCGAAGCGCGCGACCAGGGCAAGTTCTGGGAGATGCACGAGAAGTTGTTCGGGAATCAGCAGGCGCTCGAGAAAGACAAGCTCGAGGGTTACGCCAAGGAACTCGGGCTGAACGTCGCGAAGTTCAAGACGTCACTCGAGACCAACAAGCACAAGGCTGAGATCGACGCCGACCAGAAGCTCGCGCGCGATCTCGGTGCGTCCGGTACGCCGTCGTTTTTCATCAACGGTCGCAGCTTGCGTGGCGCGCAGCCGTTCGATGCATTCAAGGCGGTGATCGACGAAGAGCTTGCGAAGGCGAAACAGCTCGTGGCTTCGGGCACGCCGAAGACGCAGCTGTACGCGAAGCTGACCGAAAACGGCGCGACCGCGCCGAAGTTCATCGACGCGCCGAATGCCCCCGCAGCTCCGGCTGCAGCGGCTGAGCCCGATGCGAACAAGATCTATCAGATCGCCGCGGGCGCCAAGGTGCCGGTCAAGGGCAACCCGAACGCGAAGGTCGTGATCGAGCAGTTCAGCGACTTCCAGTGCCCGTTCTGCTCGCGCGTGGAGCCGACGCTCAAGCAGGGCGAAGAGCAGTACGGCAGCAAGGTCAAGATCGTCTGGCGCAACTACCCGCTTCCGTTCCACCAGAACGCGATGCCGGCTGCAGAAGCGGCGCAAGAAGTCTTCCTCCAAGGCGGCAACGAGAAGTTCTGGAAGTTCCACGAGCTTCTGTTCGCAAATCAGCAGGCGCTCACGCGTGCGGACCTCGAGAAGTACGCGGAACAGGTCGGCGGCATCAACATGGCCAAGTTCAAGGCTGCGCTCGACAGCAACAAGAACAAGGCGTTGGTGCAGGCGGACATGGACGCGGTCGACAAGGCCGGTGCGCGCATCGGTACGCCGTCGTTCTTCATCAACGGCAAGCTGGTGCAGGGCGCGCAGCCGTTCGACGCATTCAAGACTGCGATCGACGCGGCCCTCGCCGCGAAGTGAAGCCAGTGACGCTGGGCGTGGTGGCGTAAGCAATCGCCCCTAGATCGCGAAGACACGGGAAATCCTGCGATGGATTTCCCGTGTTGATTTTAAAACGGTTTTGGTGGGTGCACCGTTTGATCACCGGAGCTTTGCCCCCCGCTGGTTTTTGCCCTATCTTCGCCGCTCCAACTCGGTGGCGTTCTCACGCTTGAACAGACGCCGATTTCTTCCAGCTCGGTGAGGAACACACAGATGGCCAAGGCGCGCGGCTCGGCAGCAACGGCAACGAAAGACCCCGAACCCATCGTCGAAGAGCTGCACTTTCGCTCCGACAACGCGTTTCTGTGCTTGCTGCTCAACCGGCGCACGAAGCAAATCCGCGTGATCGACTTTCGCGCGGGTGCACTTCCGGCGAAGCGTTTGTTCATTCAATCGGTCGCGCAGCGTGAGGGCGTCGACAAGGTCATCTTGCTCGTCGAGAAGGACGAGGTTTCTTCGTGGACCCGCGTCGGTTTCGTCCGCGAGGGCCAGGTACCCGGCTTCTACAAGCGCAGCGACGGGCATCTCGTCGGCTGTGTGATCGGCGACCGGACGGCTTCGATCGAAGTGTCCGAAGAGTCGCAGAAGATGGCCGAGCGGACGATCAACGCCGGCAAGAAGGCGGCGGACGGCATCGAGGAACCGGTCAAAGGCGTGACGGTGAAAGAGACCGACCGCGAGACCGCAGAAGAAGCACGGGACGCGGTGTGGGCCAAGCGCGTCGATGCCTACGGGACCTTCGATGCGTTCGGTCGCGATGCCGCGCGCTTGTACGTCGAAGTGACGAGCAAAAAGGCGAAGACGAACTTTCTGTCGGCCGAGTTCCAAGATTGCTTCGGCCACTCGTTGATCGAGATTTTGCGCGCGCCGCGCAACGAAGCGGACGTGCACGCGGTGACTGCGGGCCTTCGCTGGTTGAACGACTACTTGAAGGCGAAGGAGATCGTGTCGGCGTTTGCGTTTGCGCCGGTCGATAACCTCGAGCTCACGACGGCGTTTCTAGCGTCGGGTTTCCGCAAGACGGGTTTGCTCGCGAAGGGCGTGTTGCTCGGCGAGAAGCGCTCGGATGCGGTGCTCTGGACGCGGAAGCTCGCCGATCCGAGCGGTGGCAGTGAGCCGGCGTTGTCCGATGAAGAGGACGACGACGACGATGACGACGAAGAAGAAGTGGAAGAGAAAGAAACCTGAGAGCAGCGCGAGTCTTCGCGTCACGCTGAGCACGCTCAGAAAAAGAGCGGCGGAGGTCGAACCCCCGCCGCTTTTTCATTCCGTCGGTAGGTCGGTGATCACCAGGCGGTTTGAACGTCGCCTTTGCGGAGCTGCTGCGAGATCACGATCTGCTGCACTTCGCTCGAGCCGTCGTAGACGCGCGCGACGCGCAGGTCGCGCCACAAGCGCTCGATCATGTACTCACCGCTGATGTAGCCGTTGCCACCGAAGATCTGCATGCAGGCGTCGACGGTCTCCCAGCTCCATTCGCCGCCGAGAAGCTTCGCAGTCGAAGATTCGCGGATCGCAGGCTTGCCTTGATCGAGAAGCCAGGCCGAGCGGTAACAGGCGAGGCGCGTAGCTTCGGTGCGAGCACTCATCTGCGCGAAGCGGAAGGCGAGCGCTTGGTGCTCGGAGAGCGGCTTGCCGAACGTCTTGCGGTCTCCGGCGTACTCGAGCGCGAGCTCCATCGCTTTTTGGGCGGTGCCGACGCAGCGCGCGCCGAGCGTGGTGCGG
>DASRXR010000148.1:0-2516 GCA_035687405.1 Polyangiales bacterium | reverse complement strand
GTCGCCGTCGTAGTGGAGCGTTAGCCGATACGTATCGGACGTCATGCCTTGTTGGCCGAGGCGTGACGCGTCGCAGCGAAGGATCTGCCCGTGCGGAAGCGCGCCGCGAACATGAAGGACGGCGCCCAACCAGGCAGGCTTAATCTCGTCAATGCGAGTCGGAAAGTACCGCAAATTCATGTTCGTCGCTCCCGAGGCAGTTCGTGCTGTGCCGAGGTAGAGACGAGCCCAAATGTTTGTGACCCGCGGGGTGTATTCGCCTGTTCTGCCACGTCGATAGGTCGGCAGCGATTTGTGAGTGGAAATTGGAAAAAAAGCAGCGCTGTCGCAGGGCGCGGGCATAAGCAAGGCCCCCGGCGTTTCAGGCGAAGAGGCTGCAGATGGACCGTTCCCATCCCGACACCCAACTGCTCCTCGATAACTCCCGGGGTCGACGCCGTCGGTGGCAACACACTCGACGTGCTCAACCCCGCGACCGGAGCAGCCACGCATCGGTAACGCGCGACTCATTGAGTCTCTTGGGGCGAGATCCGAACGATGCAAACGCACCTTGCCGGATTCGCTCTTGGCGCTACTCCGCGAGTTGTTCCGCAGCGTGACGAAGACTTGGATCGCTTCACGAAGAGCCTGGCGACTGCCTGGCACGGGCGAAGTTCGACCCACACGTCAGAAGAAACCGAGACCCGCGCGTCACTGGCGAACAACACCCCACCCATTCGAGACCGTGTGGCCGCGAGTGATCGCGTGGCTCGAGTCAGAACCAGGCCGAACCGCGAAGGATGCTCGAGCGCGTGAGCATGGAGAATCCCAGATCGTATCCGAGGGGCAGCTCCGGACTCTTCGGCGTCGCGTGTACGAGTGGTGAGACGCGTTCAAACGACGATGATGTTCGGAGCCCACGCAGACGCAAGTGCGGCGATGAATCTCGACGCGCCGGCTCAGTAAGAATATGGTTCGAGACACCCGGTAGCATTCCTTCGTGAGTCAACACGATCTGCCGAAGTGGTTGACGTCAATCACCCGTTCTCGCCCATTGCCAGCGCACCGGACACTTGTCGTTTGAACGCAAGTGCCTCTGCTACAGAGCTCACGAGATAGATCTCACGCGCGCCGGCCGCAAACGCGGATGCGGCAGTGGTGAATGCACGGATTACGTCGAGCGACCACGGCTCCGACTACGCGCCCGAGTTCGTGCCGCAGAGATAGCGAGCCTCCACACTGCAATCACGTACGCATGTCATTCACAAAACAAGCGCTAAACTGCGATCGCTTTGAGTTCGCGTCGACGGTCTCGCGCACGTGCTCCTAGCTCACGGGCGTGCCGCAGTTGTCCAAGATTGCACTGCAGTGGCAATCGGGTTCGTGTTGCACATCGGATGAGCCGCATTGTCACAGCCTGGCAACGGCAATAGTGTCAACTACGAAGCCACGGGTGCATGTGCTCCTCCCAAGCTGAGAACATGGGGAACTCAAAGCCGGGGCTGGCGAATGCACCGACAGGAACCCCAATCAGCTCGGGGTGTTCATTGGTTCGGTAATGAACAATTGCGCCGCAGACAGGGCAGAAGTGAAATGTAACGTGGTTGCCGCTCTCGGCGACGCGAACGTATGTCGTCGACTCACCGACGACCCGAACCTGCTCGCTTCGAAAATGTGCCTGGTACCCAAACGCGCTCCCGGTGCGACGTTGACAAGCCAAGCAGTGGCAGACCCCTACTCGAACAGGTTCACCATCGGCGGTTAAGCTCAGCTGTCCACAGCTGCAAGCCGCGCTGCGAAGCGTCACTCGTTTTTTCTCACTTAGACTCGATCAGATTGATTAGTGGTGCGCCGCGGCGAGAGTGAATGCTTCACTCTCGCGCGCACGGGTCTCGTCATCCCCATGGATTGCTCACTCCGCATGCCGCGCTACCGCCTCTGAGATGACTGCACGCAGAAACGGCCCCGCCTCCACCGAGGCGTCATCGGAGATTGCCGACAGCGGCCACCAGCGAAACTCGCGAAACCAACCCCGTTCCCGTGACTCGTGCGCGGCAATATTTGGCTCGAAGCGCGCAGCAAGGACCAGGAAGTAGCGCTCTTGCAGCCGCGTGACCTGCCCTGCGTAGTCGATGTCGAAGGTGCGCTCCCAGTGCTGGGGGCCGACTGCATGCACAAGCAAGCCAGTCTCCTCTTGCAGCTCTCGGATTGCCGCTGCTTCCCAGCATTCCTCCGCCTCGAGGCCGCCGCCCGGCGCGATCCAAACCGGTTCGTTGAGCCACGGAAAAGCCATGCTCATGAGCAGCACATGCTGATTGGGCGTCAGCACTAGCGCCCGCGCCACGCGGCGCTCACGAAAGGATGCCGACTTGTTCATGCTCGACTCGGCCGATGCCCTCTCGTCGTTCATATACACGACGACGGCAGTGCAGGTCAGTACGATTGAAGACGCTGCGCGCAGGTTGGCCACCACGGCTTTCGCGCATGGCGATGAGGCGACGAAGGGCGCGTCGGTATCGGCGCGCGTTTGTGTGCGG
>DASRXR010000147.1:0-7837 GCA_035687405.1 Polyangiales bacterium | reverse complement strand
CACGATGGGAACGCACAGCGCGCCAAACGACACGCCTGTGCGCACCGCCGGCCGCGACGGAGAGCTCGTCGCACGCGCTCGTGCAAAGGACCGCTCGGCCGAAGAGCTCTTGTATCGGACACACGTGGAATCGGTGACCGGGCTCGCGATGAGGCTGCTCGGTCGTTCGAGCGATGCAGAGGATGTCGTGCAAGACGCGTTCGTAACCGCATTCACGCGCATGGATCAGCTGAGAGATGGCGCGCTGTTTCGCGCGTGGTTGATGCGGATCACCGTGCACGAGGTTCACCGGCGTTACCGCCGCCGTAAGCTGCTGCGCACACTCGGGCTCGATCGCGGACAAGATGACGTGTCACTTGCCGGACTCGCGGCGCCGCATGTCGAGGCGGATCAACGCGCCGAGCTGGCCGTGCTCGATCGTGTGCTCGCGCGGTTACCTGCGCGGCAGCGGGTCGTGTGGATGCTGCGAAACGTCGAGGGTCAGGAGCTCGCGGAGATCGCGAGCGCATGCGAAGCCTCGCTCGCAAGCATCAAGCGCTGGCTCGTGCTCGCCGATCAGCGGATCGCCGCGCATGTGGCAGGGGAGGTCAGCCATGACTGAGCTCGACCGACCGATCAAACAACTGCTTCGCGATCCGCACGTGCCAGTCGATGGGTTGTGGTCGCGGATCGAAGCCGTGCGCTCGCAGCGCGTAGGTTTGCGAGCGCCCGCAACCCGCGTGGTCGGGTTTGCAGGCGCGCTCGCGGCGGTGTTTGCGTTTGCCGCGCTCGCGGTGATCTTAGCGGTGCCGCCCGCTCGCGAGAGCTGGGGCGTCGCAAGCTCGCACGACGCGCACGACGCGCACGATGCGAACAATGCGAACAATGCGAACAATGCGCACGATGAGAACGACGGCCCGCTGCTTCGCTCGAACGGCGAGCTGCTGCACGTGCTCGATACGACTGGCACCGGCGCTGCGCTCGCAGTCGCGCTCTCCGATGGCTCGGGCATTCGGCTGCAACCTGGCGCGAAGCTCGTCACGCAGCGCTCGGACGGCAAGCAGTTCCGGGTCGCACTCGAGCGCGGCAAAGTCACGTTCGACGTGAAGCCCGGCGGACCGCGCCGCTGGATCATCGATGCGGGGGACAGCTCGGTCGAAGTGATCGGCACACGTTTCAGCGTCGAACGCGATCGAGAGCGAGTGACGGTCGCGGTCGATCGCGGCAAGGTCGCCGTGCGTGGGCCGGGTGTTCCCGAAGGTTTGCAAGTCTTGGGGCAGGGTGAGCGGCTGATCGTCGCACCGCCGCCATCAGCGGCCAGCGCGCCACCCGCGGCAAGTGAGGTCGCGCTGCAACCCGAGGGCGAGCTCCCAACCGAGCCGCGCCTTGCGGATACTCCGAGTGCGCCAGCGTCCGAGGTCACGGCCGATCAACTGTTGAAGGCCGCCGACGCGGCGCGCGCGACCGGTGACTATCGTCGCGCTGCACGTAACCTCCAGCGCTTTCTCGCGCTGTATCCGAGTGACACGCGCGCGGCGATCGTCGCGCTCACGCTCGGTCGATTGCAGCTCGATCAACTCGCGTCCCCGAAGTCGGCTGCGATCTCGTTCGCGCGTGCAGATCGTCTGGGCTTGCCCGATGCCGTCGCAGAGGAAGGCGCCGCGCGCCTCGTCGAGGCGTACGCGAAATCGGGCGAGAAGGAACTCGCTCGCTCTGCTGCAGCACGCTATGGTCGCCGCTTCCCGGATGGTCCTCGAAGCGCGAACGTGGCTGCGTGGCTAGACCTCGACTGAAGCGACTCGCCTGTAGCCGCAGGATCCGCTCGTTCAGCTCGTTTATCCAGCGTTTGGCACTCGTGCTCGTGCTCGTGCTCGTGCCTGCCTCGGCGATCGCACAGGAACGGCCCGCACCGCCCGGCGAAGTGATCCTCCAGCTCACGCCGTGTGAATCGGCCACGTACGACGCTGCCGAGCTGGTCGAGCTCCTTCGCGTCGAGCTTCGTGGCCTCGGCGTTCCGACGCTGCGCGTCGAGCCTTCGATCCCGGAGTCGTCGAGCACACATTCGCTCGCGTTGATTCACCTCGGCTGCGGCACCGTCGCTGCGACGCTCGCGATCGAGCTCGCAGACATGCTCGGAGGTAACCGCGTCAGCCGCGAGCTGTTGATCGACGACCTGAAGCCGAGCGGTCGAGCGCGCGCGCTTTCGATCGCGATCGCATCGCTCCTGGAGAGCTCCTGGTCGCTGTTGGCGTCACGCCCGGCCCAAGCTGAAGCTGGCGCCGGACCGTCCGCAATGCCCGAGAGTGTACGCGTCGCACTGCGCCGGCGGTTGAGCGACAGTTTGCGCCCGCCGCCAACAGCTGCAGAGATGCCGGACGAGCTCCCGCCCGTGCTTCAGCCGAGGCCGGTGCTGCCACCGAACCCCACGATCGCGCTGAGCGGTTCGCTCGTAGCGCGCTCGTTTCCGTCGCGCGGCACGGGTCTCACCGGGCTCAATTTTGCAATCGAGTCACGGCGCTCGGATCAACTTCGCTTCACATTCGATTTCGAGGCCATGTACGGGCGTCAACTCGTGCGCGACTCGAGCGGCCCGATCGCCGACCTCGACACTGTCTGGCTGAGCTTGGGTGCAGCGTTGTGTTTCGCGACTCGAACGGCGCCGACCTTTCAGCTCGGTCCAATGTTGCGCGTGGCGTACGCGCGCGTGCTGGCGTCGTCCGACGACGACCGTTTCACCGCGAGCGACAAAGACGGCTGGCTGATGATGCTGGGCGTCTCGTCGGTGCTTCGTTTCGAGCTCGCCCCGACCTACGATCTGCTCATCGGCGCCGATATCGCCTACATCCCGGGCGGCCTGAACTTTCGAGCTGACATGACGCGAGCAGTCAGCTTTGCCGATTTGGCGTTGGCGTTCCGACTCGGCTTCTCCTGGAGCACCTGACACAGGACGGCTTGGCCGTCGGAGTGCTCCTCGGCTGGTCGCGGCGGCGCTTGACCCGCCGTCGCAAAAACCCGCTATAACAACTGGCCCGCGGCAGGCCAGGGTGCGCCGCGCGGCCTACACGGAGCGCTTCGCACATGACCTCGCCTCGCTTTCCCGAACCTCCCGCCTCGATTCCTCCCACTTCAATCAACGACGTCGACGCCGCGGTCGAACGCGTCGCCTCGAAGAAGGAAGCGTGGATTGCGACGAGCATCCCCGAGCGCATCTCGCTCCTCGAACTGTGTCTCGCCGGTGTCGAGAGCGCGGCGTCGGCGTGGGTGCGCGACATGTGCCGCGTCAAAGGCTTCTCGCCCGAGGAAAACCTCGCGGGTGAAGAGTGGCTCGCGGGCCCGGCGACGACTGCGCGGAACGTGCGGTTGTTGATTCAAGCGCTCCAAGCGAACGGCGCGCCGAAGCTGCCGGACGTGTCGCAACGACCGAACGGCCAATGGGTTGCACGCGTTACGCCGGGCGAGCTCAAGGAACGCTTGATGTTCGCGGGCGTGACCGTCGACGTCTGGATCGAACCGGGCAAGCCGCCGAGCCAAGGTCGCATCTATCGCGAGCCGAAGGGCCCGGGCAAAGTCTCGCTCGTGCTCGGCGCCGGCAACGTCAGCTCGATTCCGCCGATGGACGTGCTCTACAAGTTGTTCGTCGAAGACGAAGTCGTCGTGCTCAAGATGAATCCGGTGAACGCAGTTGCGGGGCCGCACATCGCGCGCGCGTTTGCGGCCTTGGTCGACGCGGGTTTCTTGGCAGTCGTGTACGGAGGCGCAGAAGTCGGTGCCCACCTCGCGAATCATCCGAAGGTGGACACGCTGCACGTGACCGGATCCGACCGCACTTACGACGCGATCGTCTGGGGCACCGATCCGGCGGAGCAAGCGCGTCGAAAGTCAGAAGGCAAGCCGATCAACACGCGGCCGTTCAGCGCCGAGCTCGGTTGCGTGACGCCGTGCATGATCGTGCCGGGTGACTGGAGCGAAGACGACCTCGAGTTTCAAGCTCGCCATGTCGTCAGCATGGTGGCGCAGAACGCGAGCTTCAATTGCAACGCCGCGAAGGTGCTCGTCACGGCCAAAGGCTGGCCACAGCGCGAACGCTTCCTCGAAAAAGTGCACGCGGCACTCGCGCGGGCGCCCGCGCGCAAGGCGTATTACCCCGGTGCCGAGACGCGTTATTGCGGCTTCCTCGATAAATATCCGGCCGCGAAGCCGCTCGGAGCGGCAGGCGAAGGCATCGTTCCGTGGACCGTGATCCCGAATGTGCCTGCAAAACACGGTGAATACGCGCTCACGAACGAAGCGTTTTGCGGCGTGCTCGCGGAAGTCGAGCTCGAAGCCACGACGGCCGCGGAGTTTCTCGAGCGCGCCGTCCAGTTCGCGAACGACGACTGCTGGGGCACGCTCTCGTGCATGTTGATGATCGACGAAGCCACCGCACGTCGAGAATCCAAGCTGCTCGACTCCGTGGTCGAACGCTTGCGATACGGCGGCGTGTGCATCAACTCATGGGCCGGCTTGCTGTACGCGCTCGCATCGCCCACTTGGGGTGCTTTCCCAGGCCATCCGAACACTGACATCCAGTCAGGTACGGGTGTGGTCCACAACACGTTCCTGCTGGACTACCCGCAGAAATCTGTCGTCCGTGCGCCGTTCCGGATTCGGCCCGCGCCCGCGTGGTTCTTCGATCACAAGAATTTGCTGGGGTTAGGAAAAAGCCTTCTGCACCTCGAAGCATCAGGTGGTGTTGGCAACTTCGTGGCCACAGCGTTGGCCGGCATGAAGGGCTGATCACGTAACACAGCCCCACAGCCTATCGAGGTCACTGCAGCTATCCGCTGCAGTGCTCGATGATCGAAAGTCCGACGTGTGGGCAAATGAACACCACGCGGTGGCCTGACTCTCGCAGGCGAGATTGATCTATGATCCTGCCGCGCACGTGAAGCAGCGCTAGTCCCGCTGTGCGTGCGAAGGCAGAGGGGGTCGTGCTCGGCCAACGGCTTCATAACTTCGCGATCATGCGCCTGCTCGGCGAAGGCGGGATGAGTTCCGTCTACGAGGCGGAACATGCGTTGATTCAGCGCAAGGTCGCGGTGAAGGTGCTGAAGAGCGAGCTCTCGGTGGACAGCGCGCAAGTGCAGCGCTTTTTCAACGAGGCGCGGGCGACGAGCGCGATCCGGCATCCGAACATCGTCGAGGTGATCGACGTCGGTCGGCTGCCGGATGGCGTGCCGTACCTCGTGATGGAGTTGCTCGAAGGCGAGAGTCTCGGCGAGCGTCTCGAACGTCTGGGGTCGCTGGAGATTGCAGTCGCGCTCGACTACGCGCACCAGGCGGCGAGTGCGCTCGTCGCAGCGCACGCACTTCGAATCGTTCACCGGGATTTGAAACCCGACAACTTGTTCCTCGTGCCGGACGAGCGGATCGACGACCGCGAGCTCGTCAAAGTGCTCGACTTCGGCATTGCAAAGCTTCGTGGCGATCTCGCGGCGCCGCCGTTCGACACGATGGTCGGAGCGGTGCTCGGCACGCCTCCGTACATGTCGCCCGAGCAGTGCCGCGGGCTGCCCGAAGAGATCGACGAGCGCACGGACATCTACGCGCTTGGAATCATCTTGTACGAGATGCTCTGCGGGCGTCCGCCGTTTCTCGCGGATGGCGCGGGCGAGCTGATGATGATGCACATGACGGTGCAACCGGAGCCGCCATCCCGACACAATCCTGAGATCTCGCCGGAGCTCGAGCAGGTGATCCTGCGCATGCTCGCGAAGCGCCGTGAGGATCGGTTCGCGACGATGTTGGAGTTCGATCAGGCGTTGACCGAGCTTTCGATTGCGCTGGGTGTGGTCGAGCCGTATGTCATGCGGCGTTCGGTGCCGGCAGTTGTCGGCGGAGCGGCGTCCGGACACCGCTTTCGATCGACGGCGGCGAACTTCGCGAGTGACACAACCTTGAGCGCGCCGGCAGTCGACACACCCCGGGGCGACCGCGAGCGCGAGAAAGCTGTGACGCGTGCGCTCTCTCGGCGTCCATCGGTGGAGCCCGAAGACCCCGGGGCGAGTGGCGTCGTGGCTCTAGGGCTGCACAATCACGCGCCGACGCCGACGGATTCGCGATTGCACGTGAGCGACGCCGAGATCTCGGCCATCACCTCCGCCGCGGAGGAATTCGACGAAGAGCCGCCGACTTCGCAGCGCCTCGAGGTCGAAGTCGAGCTGCCGGAGCCCACCGGCCGCACGGCTTTGGCTGAAGCGCCGAAGGCGGCGCCGCCGATGGCTGCAGGCGAGCCGCGCCTGCGCGCCTGGCTTCCGGTCGCAGCCGGCGCCGCTTGCCTGATCGCCGCCCTCGCGTTCGCGATCTCCACCGTGCGTCGGGCTGGAAGTCATCGCGAAACCTCGACTGCTGCGGCCTCGAACGAGCAGCCTGTGAGCGCGGCGGAAACGACTGTTCCGATGTCGCCTCCCGAGCCGCTGGTCGCCGCGGCTTCCAGCTCGGAGTCGCAGCTCGCGGTTGCGGCGCCGCAGGCTCCGGCCATGCCGGTCGCCGAGCCGACTGAAGCGCCGTCGCACCCGAGCCTCGCTCCGATCGCACGTGCAGAAGCCAAGCCGCGCGGTTCCGCGCAAGGTTCGAAGTCGCAGCCAACAGCTGCAAGCCGCAAGTCTGCGCCGCCGGCAGTCGCCACCGCGGCAAAAACTGCGCCTGAGCGCGAGAAGCCGTCCGACTCGCGTGAACGCGTCGAAGGCCCGAAGCTCCGCCGTGGCGCGGCTCCCCGAACTGCTGCGCTCAGCATGAGCGACTTCGAAAACGAAACCGCGGCCGAAGCTGCGAGCGGCGGCCCACACGCCCCCGCCGCGCAAGCGAACCCGAACTACGATTCGCAGCCAGCCGAGCCTGGTTACCTCAGCCTCGATAGCGCGCCGTGGTCCGACGTCTTTTTGGGTACCGATCGCCTCGGAACGACGCCGCTCATCCGCGTGCCGCTTCCGCCGGGCAAGTACCTCTTGACGCTCCGCAATCCCGAGCTCGGAGTCTCCACGTCGTACGCGGTCGAGATTCACGCCGGCAAGACAGTCTCGCGCTTAGTGGGGTGGGAACATCGATGAAGCTAGGCTCGCCGGGGAGGGCGGCAGTCCAAACCAGGCGAGCCGCTCGCGCCCTGTCCGTGACCTGCGCGTTGTCGTTGATGGTTACATTCGCGCTGCTCGGCGCAGTCGCAAAACGAGCACGCGCCCAAGCCGATCGTTTGGAGGAGCGCGCCGACGACGCCCCGGCGCCGCCTGGCCCGTTGCCACCTCCAGCGGCGATGCCGAACCTCGATGCGAACGCGCTGCTCACTCTCGCCGAAGACGCGATGACGCAGATCGACTACGCGCGCAGCCGCGAGCTCGCGAGTGCAGCCCTTGCACGCGGCAAACTCGATAGCGACGGCCTGGTTCGCGCCTATCGCTTGATCGCGGTTTCGTCGGCACAACTCGGCGAAGACCGCGCTGCCGAAGAGGCGTTCATCCGTTTGTTCGCGCTCGAGCCCGACTCCACGATCTCGACGCGGCTCGCACCGCAGCGGCGCAGCTCGGTGTTGAACGCGCGCGGGTTTTGGTCCGTTCGCCGCGATTCGTTCGGGATGGACGTGAGCTACGCGCGTCGCGAGCATCAGATCGTCGTGCGGGTGCGCGATCCGCTCCGCTGGGGACACGCGGTGCACGTCTGGTATCGCATCGGCGGCCGCGCCTACGTGAAGCAAGTGCACCCGATCTCGCAGGAGATGCTGTTCGACGTGCAGTCGCTCAAGGCGACGGACCCGGTCGAGGTGTACGCGTTTCTCGTCGATGACCGCGAGAACGTGCTGACGGAGTTCGGAGGCGAGCGAGATCCC
>DASRXR010000146.1:0-52550 GCA_035687405.1 Polyangiales bacterium | reverse complement strand
AGGCTGGCTCGGGCGCCCGTACTGTCGCGATCGAGGGTGCGCGGGCGGCTGCCGCGCATGCGCGGTCGCAGTTCGCGTTTGCGGAGGCCGCCAAGTTATTTCGTGCCGCAGTGGGTGCAGCGAGTGCTGCGACGCCCCGCGACGACGCACTAGTGTCACAGCTGTACATCGACCTGGGGCGCGCGCAGATCGACGCGGGCGAGATCGACGGTGGTCGTGCGAGCTGCCGAGAGGCGGCACGCCTCGCACGTGTCGCGGGCTCCGGTGTGCTGTTGGCGCACTCGGCGCTCGCATACGGCAGTGTCTTCGTGATCGCAAACGTCGACCCCACACTCGTCGCGTTATTGAAGGAGGCCGCGGCCGCGTTGCAGAGCGGAGAACCGGGGCTGCGGGCGCGCGTGCTCGCGCGATTGGCCGCTGCGATGCAGCCGGCGGACGAACCCGCGGAACCGATCGCGCTCGCACGTCACGCGATCGATCTGGCGCGGGAGCAAGGCGACCCAGCCACGCTCCTCGAGGTCATGCGCGCGAGCATCTCGGCCATGATGGATCTCGTCGGTGCGCCAGAGTGCATGCCGCTGCATCGCGAACACGTCGCGCTCGCGGAGCAGCTCCAGGATCGCACCGAGGCACTGCGCGGCATGCTGCGGCTCTCGCTCGCGTGTGTCGCCATCGGTGAGATTTCGGAAGCGCGGGCGACTCTGACTCGGGCGGAAGAGATCGCAACGGAGCTCGGACATCCGCACTACCGGTGGCGAATCGCCGTGATGCGCGCCGCCGAGGCTGCATTCCTCGGAGACTTCGACCTCTGCCACGCATGTTTTGCGCGAGCGACCGACCTCGCCTCACGGTCCGGCGATCCCAATGCCACTGGAGCCCTGCTAGCGGCGAAAGCGAGCCACCTTCGCTTGCAGGCGCGGTCGGCCGAGGCGGCAGCGCTGATGCAACCTGCGATGCAAACGAGTGATACGCTGGGGCGCGCTTTCATTCGAGTACTGTTGGACAGCGTGGAGACGCGCGCTGCGCCGACACCGAAGCTACCAGACGCGCAGAGCGCCGAGCTCGTGATCCACTTGAAGGATCACACGATGTTCGAGCACGCGGCCGAAATCTGTGCGGCGGCCAACGACCGAACCCGCGCAGAACGCCTGCTCGCGCTCGTGTCGGCATCGCGCGAACGCTTCGAACAAGGTGGGATGTACGCGATGTCTTGGGATGGTCCGATCGCGCGCGTGCTGGGATTGTTACATGCCACGCTCGGGAACGAACCCGAGGCGCGGCGAGCTTTCGAGCAAGCGATCGACGACGCATGTGCGGTGAGCTCGGTCACGCACGAAACATGGGCACGCTGGGACTACGGGCGGTTTCTGAGCACGCGCGATCCCAACGCGGCGGCGCAGCAGTTCGCGCGTCTCGCGCCGTTGGCAAGGCAGCTCGAAATGCCTGATCTCGTGAGCGCGCTCGCGTGGATCGAGTTGAGGCCGGCCACGCCTCCCCTGCCTTCGGCATCGCAGCCATCCGCTGCCAACCCAAGGCAGCTGTGCATGACCCGCGAGGCGGACGTGTGGCTGCTTTCGTACGGCGAGTGCAGCCTTCGGCTCAACGACTCCAAAGGCCTGCGGATTCTCGATCTGCTCGTGGCTGAACCGAGGCGCGAATACCACGTGCTCGATCTGATCGAGCCCACGGGAGCAATCGATACTGGAGATGCCGGGGAAATACTCGACCCGCAAGCGCGTGCGGAGTATCGCGATCGGGTCGCGAGTGTGCGCGCGCAGTTGGCCCAAGCCGAAGCCGATCACGATCTAGGTCGGGTCGAGCGGCTTCAAACCGAGCTCGAAGCCCTGCTGCAAGAATTGTCGCGCGCGGTGGGCTTGTCGGGCCGCGTTCGTAAGAGCGGGGCCGCGGTAGAGCGCGCGCGCGTCAACGTGCAACGGCGACTGCGCGATACGTTGCGGCGCATCTCCGAGCACGACGCCGAGCTCGGGCGGCAGATCGAGCGCGCACTGCGCACCGGCACGTTTTGCAGCTACGACCCGTGACCTGGCCGACGCTCGAGCCAAAATTGGAACCGCCGCACCGAGCATGACCGTTGTTTGGTCGCTGCCTCCGTGCGGCGGGCATCTCACATCTTCCGCGTGAAGCCTGGCTAGCCGCGCTTTACGCGCTCCGCCTCTTGCGCCGCGATGACCGACTCGGGCGGTGCCAACGTCGTCGCGTACATCGCTTCGATTTCGGGCTTGTACTTCGACATGATCGTGCGCCGCTTCAGCTTCGCCGTCGGCGTGAGCTCTTCCGAATCGGGGAGCCAATCATTGCCGAGGATCGAGACTCGCTTGACGCGCTCGACGCGGCCGAAATTCGCCATCGCAGTCTCTAGGCCTGCTTCGACTTCAGCGATGACCTGAGGATTGCGCGAGAGGGTTGCCAATGACGTGTCAGCGATCCCGTGACGCTTCGCCCACGCTCCAGCGACGTCGGGATCGAGCACGATCAACGCGGACACGAAGGGCCGCTGGTCACCGATCACACACGCCTGACCGACGAGCGGGATCAGCTTCAACGCGCCTTCCAAGTTGGCCGGGCTGATGTTTTCGCCACCGGCGGTGATGATCAGTTCTTTCTTTCGGTCGACGACGCTGAAGTAGCCGTCGTCGTCGAGCTTGCCGATGTCGCCCGAATGGAGCCAGCCATCTTCGTCGAGCGCATCTGCAGTTTGCTGCGCCGCTTTCAGGTACCCGCTGAACACGCTGGGTCCGCGGCAGATGATCTCACCGTCGTCGGCCAGCTTCACTTCGAGACCCGGAAGCGCGCGACCGACCGTGCCCGGCTTCACATCGAGCGGCGACCACGTCATCGCACCACACGACTCGCTCATGCCGTAGACGTCGCTGATCGGAACTCCGATCGCGCGAAACCACAACTGCAGCTCGCGCGGCATCGGAGCCGCGCCTGTCACAGCGAGGAACGTCTCGTCGAGACCGATCAGCGTGCGCAGATTCTTGAACGCGACGTCGTCGAGAAACTGATAGGTCGCTCGATCTTGGTCGGTCGCAGTTCCGGCTTGAATCTTCTCGACCAAGCCGAGGGCGGCGTCGACCGCTTCACCGAGCTTCTTCGCGCGCTCTGGATCGCCGCTGACGGCGGCTTGGATGCCGGCGTACAACTTCTCCCAAACGCGCGGAACGCCAAACACGATCTGCGGCTTTACCTCGCGCAAATACAAGCCGAGCTGCGTTGCGTCAGGGCAACACGTGACCTCGTGGCCGTACATCGCCGGCCCGTAGTGACTCGTGCCGCGTTCGGCCACGTGAGCCATTGGCAGGTAGCTGACCAAGCGCACGCCGGCCAAACCGTTCGCGAGCTTCGGATGAGCCGCGACCGTCTGCAGTGTGCTGACACCGCTCGCGACCACGTTCCGATGCGTGATCATTACGGCCTTCGGAGGGCCTGTCGTGCCGGACGTGTAGATCAACGTGGCTAGACCGCCGGGCTCGCTCGCGTGTTGAGCTTTCACCAAGTCGATCGGCGCGTGGTCCATCAACGCGTCCCAGCTGAATACGCCGACCGGCGCTTCCGAACCGAGAACGCCGACATGCTTCAGCTTCGGCAGCTCGGCGCGAACGGCAGACACGCGTGCGAGGTATTCGAGGTCGTCGACGACGACGATCGTCGCTTCGCTGTGATCGACCAGGTACTTGATCTGCTCAGGCGAGGACGAGTTGTAGATCGAGACCGGTGTGCCGCCGCAGAAGTACGCTGCGATGTCCAGGATGTGGAACTCCGGACGATTGCGCAACATCATCACGATGCGTTGGCCGGGTCCGAAACCGAGTGCGAGAAGACCGGCCGCGCAGCGTGCGACGTCGTCGGCGTATTGCCGGTAGGTCCATTCGCGGTACGTGCCGTCCGGGCGACGCATGCGAAGCGCGATCAGGTCGCCGTGTTCGGCGACGTTCGACAAGAATTTAGTGGCGACCGTATCGTTATCGTTCGACGTGAAGTGTGCCGCGTTCATCCGACGACCTTCCCCTTGTTATCTAAGTGACCCCGGGCCGGGAACTTAGTCCGTCTCGCCTGCGAGGGAAACCCGAAGTGCGCGATGCGTGCAGTCGGTCGTCTTCGGAACCGCGCCTAACTGGAGAGGCCCGAAAACGGCCTCGCGACCTTGAGAAACCGGGCAAGTGGCGTCTCAGAAGGGGTTCGGCTGCCGTAGGCGGCAGCCCCCACCCTCCCAAAACAGAGCCGTCGCTTGTTAGGCCGCGTGGCACGCCTAGAACGGGTGCGGCCTCCGCACGAGCTCGAATGCCTCAACGAATGGTGCGGGTCTTGCGGCCTCGACCGGTACCTGGCCTCACGCGCGCATGATCACGGAGCGGCTTCGCGCTGGCTTCCAACACCTTGCGCAACCGTTCCACCGTGCCGCGAGGGACATTCGACTTCGCCAAGGTCAGTAACGCCTGCGACAACGCAGCACGCACGTCGGGGTGCTTCGCGCGCTCACACTCCGCCGCCAACCAATCCGCTCCGCGGTCCGCAGCTCTCAGCTGCTTCGCCATGGCCGCAGTGAGCGACGAGAGCGAGGTCAACATCCGGCGCCGGCCCTCGAGACGCTCGGCCGAACGCGACGCGTCGGTCACCATGTCGATTCCATGCGATACGTAGGCCAGAAAGCCGTCGAGATCGCGAACCGCGCCCATGACGTGCGAGTCGGTCAGAACCTCCAGCACGACCGCGCTGGCAGAAAAACGAATCGCCACATCCTCGTGTTCGAGCCACTCGACGGCGTGCGCCACCAGCGCATCCGCAGCTTCGCCCGTGCTGCAGAGCTCGCGAAGCGCCGCGATCATGCCGAGGCGAACCGGACGCCTCGAATCCGCCGCGATCTCCAGCACGCCCGACCAAGCGACCTCGACATCGCGCCCGCTCCGCAACTGCGCGGTCCAACCGTAGGCGGCCGCAACTGGAAGAAACGCACGCGGCGACTCTTGAGGGCTCGGTTCGTCGCCAAAGTCCGTTAGCAAGCGGTGAGTCGACTCGGGAATCAGCCCGATCTCCGCGCCAAACGCCGCGGCTAGCTTGAGGTTCGGAGAGGGGCCCGGCAAGCCACCGTGCCGCATCAAGAGCTCTTCGAGCGCCGTACGTTTGCCACCGACTGCGTTGCGAAGCGCAGACCGAAGCGCCTCGTTGCGAAAACCATCCACGCCGCACCCTAGCACTACTCGCTCACTCAAACAGCTTCGCCCGGAGCGCGAGAGTTCTCGGTCCGGGCGAAGCAGTGGCGTCAGTCCGTATCGGCAATCAGCGCGCGAGCTTGGCCGATGGGGCCGCGACCTTTACGGCCGCCGCACCGAGTCCGAGCATCTTCGCCTGGTCGATCAGCGACACGAACTCGTGACGCTGGCCCTCCGGATCCGCACCGAGCGCGTTTCGCGCCAGCCCGTCGCACATCGAGAGCGTCGCGCCACCCTTGTGCTCCGAGTTTCGAAGCAACATTCCGAAGCACGCGACCGATGCCGCCCAGCGCAAGTCACGCGAAGCCTGCGCTTCCGGTTGCGTGTCCCGAATCGCCTGCGTCATCAGTCGGCTCGTGTCCGAGTCCGGGCGCTTATACCGAATCTTCAACGTCAACATCTCGTCGCTCGTAGCGGCAGCCGTCGGGGCTCGTGCCGAGTATTTCAGCGGGTCGACTTCCGACCCACCGCTCACACCTGAAGCCGCCAGCGGCACGATCTCGTATAGCGCCGTCATCGAGTGCCCCGCACCGAGCTCGCCCGCGTCCTTCTTGTCGTCGTTGAAGTCTCGCGCTGCGAGCACGCGGTTTTCAAAGCCGATCAAGCGATAGCTCGCGACGCGCGTCGGATTCCACTCGACCTGAATCTTCACGTCCTTCGCAACCGTCACAAGCGTGCTGCCCGCCTCACGCACGAGGACCTTGTGCGCCTCCGCGATCGAGTCGACGTATGCGTAGCTACCGTTACCGTGATCCGCGAGCGCTTCCATGCTCGAGTCGTTCAGGTTCCCGCGGCCAAAGCCGAGCACGGTCAAAAACACGCCGCTCTTGCGCTCGTTTTCGATCAGCCGCACGAGCTCGCCCTCACTCGTCGTCCCGACGTTGAAGTCACCATCGGTCGCGAGAATCACGCGATTCGTGCCGCCCTTCACGAAGTGCTGTCGCGCAACTTGGTACGCGAGGCGAATGCCGTCAGCGCCGTTCGTCGAGCCACCTGCGCCGAGTCGATCGAGCGCTTCGAGAACTTGCGCGCGCTGCGAACCGGGCGTCGATGGAAGCACGAGGCCACTCGCACCCGCGTACACGACCATCGCGACGCGATCTTCCGCCCGAAGGTTTTGCGCGAGCAGGCTGAGCCCGCGCTTCAAGAGCGGCAGCTTGTCGGGGTCAGCCATCGAACCCGAGACGTCGATCAAGAATACGAGGTTGCTCGCGGGCGCACGGCTACTGTCGATCGCGCGCGTCTTGAGACCCACGCGCACCAGCCGATGGTCCGGCGCCCACGGAGCTGCCGCGACCTCGGTCGTCACGGAGACCGGATCATCCGCGCGCGGTTCCGGATATTCGTAGGCGAAGTAGTTCACGAGCTCTTCGATGCGAACTGCGTCCACTGGAGGCAGCGCGCCATCCCGTAGGAAACGCCGGACGTTCGCGTAGGACGCCGTGTCGACGTCGATCGAGAACGTGGACAGCGGCGAATCTTTCGTCCGCTGAAACGTGTTGTCCGTCGCGTGCGCGTAACGCTCGGTGTTCATCTCCGGCGTCGCCATTTGAACACTGGCAGCCGGACTGGCCGCCATGCGCGCGCTTCGCCCCACGAAGCCCCCACTAGCTGCGCCGTACCCCGACCCGAAGCCGCCACCGCTCACGCTGTAACCTCTCGTGCCCAGCGATCCGACGCTGGCCTTTGGCTTACTCGCGGGACTTGGGGCCACGAGCGCATCGCCCGACACGAGATCGTCGAGCGCAACTGCGCCTTCTCCACCGCTGCGACGCTTTGCCGATCGCGCGCTTTCAAGCGACGAAACATCGGCACTCAGCGCTTGCTCTTTCGCCACCTCGGACCTGCCTTGCCTGGCGTCTGCTGCAGCCGCTGGCTGCGGGCTCGCGGCCTTCTCATCCGCTGGCGGCGGCGCAGGTTCCTCCGGCTTCTCGATCTTGACGCGGACGGTCGGCGTGGTCGCACGCGGCGTCGGAGCGTGGCGCTCCGCATCGCAACCGAGGCCGAGGATCAGAGCCAAACTCAGAGTGATCGCAAAGACGCGACCCCGCGACGAAGTACCGAATGAACGAAACATGCTGGTTCCTCCCGTGACGACAGACGGCGATTCGGCGAGGCTCAGCCCAAGCTGCGCGCCCCGCCGCCGCTCACGGCTGCAGGCGCAACTCGACCCCTCGCGTCCTCGCGTTCTGAACGGCGTCGAGACATGCAGCAGACGGAGCCGCACGCATCGAGCCGGTGCTGGCATCGCGCCCGATGCGCGAGTACCGACACGCCTAGATCCGACGCCTCGGCCCCACGAAAGTTCTGAACGCGAGCACGCGAAATGGTTATGAGGTGTGCTTCGCGCGCTCAGCAGGTCACACGCGCAAGCCGGTCAGCTCCGGTAACCCCAGCATAAGATTCAGGTTTTGCACCGCGGCACCGGCCGCGCCCTTGCCGAGGTTATCGAGCCGCGCCGTCACGAGGATTTGCTCGGGCTTCCCCGAGACGAACAGCTCGACGCGGTTTGTGCCGTTGACGGCTGCAGCCCCGAGCCGGCCGTCGGCGTCGAACTGCCCGAACGGCATCACGCGAACGCACGCCTCGTTCGCGTAGCGCTCCTCGAGGACCGAGTGCACGTCTTCTGGCTTCACGCCTTTATTCAGGTCGCTCACATGGAGCGGCACACTGACCAACATGCCTTGATAGTAGTTGCCGACGATCGGGCAAAACACCGGCGCGCGTGTGAGGCCGGCGTGCTTTTGCATCTCGGACACGTGTTTGTGGTCGAGGTTCAACCCGTACAGACGCACGGCCCAATCCGCCGCCGTGTCACTCTCAGGGCGCGCGTTCTGCTCGAACTCTGCGATCAACTTCTTGCCGCCGCCGCTGTAGCCACTCAGCGCGTGCACGGTGACCGGATACTCGCGCGGCAGGATGCCCGCATCGACGAGCGGCCGCACTCCGAGCAGAAAGCCCGTCGGGTAACAACCCGGATTGCTGACGCGCCGGGCATCTCGAATCTGCGCCCGCTGCTCCGGCGCGAGCTCGGGCAAGCCGAAGGCCCAGGCGCCGTTCACGCGATGTGCCGTGCTCGCGTCGATCACGCGCGTGTTCGGCCCCGCAAGCTCCGCGGCTTCGATCGCGGCCGCATCCGGCAAGCACAAGATCGCTAGATCGGCACGCTCGTAGATCGCTCGCTTCGCGGCCGGATCCTTGCGCGACTCGGGTGCGATCTCGATCACCTCGAGATCGGCGCGCTCGCGCAGCCGCTCGTGGATCTGCAGCCCTGTCGTGCCCTCCTGGCCATCGATGAAAACTCTGTGTTTCACGGGCCTCGGTGTGACTCCATTGTGAGCGGCGCGCAAGTGGATCCCCCGGTCGACGCCGGTCCGGTGTACCCTGGGCGCCCACTTTCGCTTGGAGGACAGATCTCGATGCGCACACCAGGGTTCGCTGCCGTACTCGCAGGGCTCACACTCGCAGTACTCGGCAACGCGTGCAGCGCTACCACGTCGTCCCGCAACATTCGGACTGCCGGCCTCGTCGCGCTCGTCGAGGTTACGGCGAATGACGAGTCGCACGCGACCGTGTCCTCGTCGATCGTCATCGGGGGCGCGAGCAGCAACACCTACGTCGTGCTCGAAGGCGGCGATCGCCTCTACGCCGAGACCAACGGCGACAAGCGCGAGATGAACGCGACCGACGACGGCGAATACGAAGCCAAGTTCGACCGCGGCGAAGGCGAGTACATCGTGAGCCTCACCCGCGATGTCGATGCCGCCGCGCCGAAGACCAGCGGCACGTTGCCACCACCATTTCAAATCACGAGTGACTTCGGCGACGCGCCGCTTTCGCGCAAGAACGACAAGGTGACGTTCACGTGGACGCCCGGTGGAAGCGGCTCGGACGTCGAAATCGAGATCGAAGGCGACTGCATCCACAGCGAGCACTACAACGTCGGCGGCGACCCAGGCAGCTTCACGATCGAGCCACGCAAGATCGAAGCCTGGTCGAGCGATAAAAAGAAGAAGTGCAACGTCGCGGTCGAGATCAGCCATACGACCCAGGGCACGGCCGATCCCGCGTTCGATTCCGACAGCCGCTTCGAGTTGCGTCAGGTGCGTAAAACCCGCTTCGTCTCGGGACCTTGAGCGCGTGGAGGGCCGAGCGGCACAGAGACGGGCCGCCGCGAGCCGCCGCAAACCCTGGGTTGGCCGCGTCTTGACCAACCCGCCCTTAGCAGGCAGATAAGCGAGATTGTGCTTGCAGCCAGCCGGAACGCCCGCGACGCTGCCGCCCGAGTTTTGTGATGGCGCGCTGGCCGCCCACCCGCCAGCCCGCCGTAACAGCCCCCAGGAGCCGCGTCCTTTCATGCGTTACAAGAAGTCCGAGATCAGCGTCGCGCACATCGTCGAAGCCGCGATGCGGGTCCTCGCCCGCCAGGGCTATGCGCACTCGAGCCTGATGGACATCGCAAACGAAGTCGGGATGTCGAAGGGCGCGGTTCACTATCACTTCCCGACGAAGGAAGCGTTGATCACGCAGGTCCTCGAGACGGCCTGTGAAGCGGTCGCCGAGCGCACGCGGAAGACCTGGACTGCCGGCGCAGACCCACTGACGGCGATGCGCTCCGCGCTTCACGAGCTGTGGACCGTCCGCGCGGGGTTGTCGGACGAGGTCAAAGTGGTAGCTGACCTGCTCGCTCAAAGCCTGCACGACGAAAAGCTTCGCGAGCCACTCGCGACGTATTACCGATTTGCTTCGTCTCAGGTCGAAGAGCACTTGCGCGCGAACGCCGAGGCGCTCGGCTTGCGCTCGAAGATCGATCACAAGTTTTTGCCGCGCATCATGCACGGGCTGCTCGACGGGCTGCTGATGCAGAAGATCTTCGATCCCGACGCGATCAGCGACGAACAGGTCATCAGCTCGCTCGAGATCATCGCCGCGAGCTTGTTCGAGTTCGAGCAGGCGCCGCCCGCGGCTGCACCGCCCGCAGCTGCGCCGCCCGCAACTGCACCGACCGAGTCCTGAGGTGGTCCGATGGCGTTCGACGAGATCGCCTCGCAAGTCCCCGCGCTCACGACCCTGAAGCGCGCGCTCACGACCGGGCAAGTCGCACACGCGTACTTGTTCGAAGGGCCGAGCGGCGTCGGCAAGATGATCGCGGCGCGGTCACTCGCGGAGGCCTTGCTGTGCGATGACGCGCCCGGCGTCGGCTGCGGAAAATGCCACGCCTGCGAGCGCGTGCGTAACGGCAAACATCCGGACGTTCGGATCTTCGCGCCGCGCGACGAGGGCAATCGCAACTTGCAGGTCGATACGGTTCGCAACGAGATCGTGCCGTTTACGAAGTTCGCGCCGTTCGAGGGCCGCGCGGCGGTGTTGATCTTTCCGGAAGCGGACGTCTCGTTTCCGGAGATGCATCCGGAAGCGGCGAACGCGCTCTTGAAGACACTCGAAGAGCCGCGGCAGCGGCTGACGTTCATCTTGTTGTCGGAGCGGCCGGAGCGCCTGCTCGCGACGATTCGTTCGCGCTGCCAGACGCTGCGTTTCGCGCCGCTGCCGACCGACACGTTGCGCGCGATTTTGACGCGCAACAGCATTCCTGAAGCGCAGCAACCGGCTGCGATCGCGCTCTCGCAGGGTCGGGCGGACCGCGCGATCGAGCTCGCGCAGGAAGGTCGCGCACAGGAGCTCGTGGAGCTCGCGCTGCGCGTGGACGACGCGGCCCACGCCGGAAAGATTGCGGGGCTGCTCGACCTCGCGGAGCAGCTCGCATCGCGCGACGACCGCGAGCTCGTGCTGGAGACTCTCGCGCTGTTTTATCGCGACGTCGCGGCGCTCGCGGTCGATCCGGGAGGAATGCCGCTGGCGTTTCCCGAGCAGCGCGCGCTGATTCTCGAGCGCGGGCAGCGGCTCGGTCCGAGTGCGGCGGCGGCGAGCGTCCGCAGTATCTTCAATACGGCCGACACGATCGAGCGCAATGCGAACCCCGAGACTGCGCTCGATGCGATGCTACTCGGCCTCGCGTATCCGGACCTGACCCACACCGCGTTGGTCGTGCCGAAGCGAAAGCGCTGAGCTGCAGCAAGCCTGCGGATTTCGGTGTAAGCTGCGCGACTTCGCGTAGAAGGCCCACACCGAATGAAACCGTTTTACGTCACGACGCCCATCTACTATCCGAACGACAAGCCACACGTCGGGACTGCGTATTCGACGATCGCGGCTGACGTTCTGAAGCGCTATCACAGTTTGCGCGGTCGGCCGAGCCGCATGTTGACCGGGCTCGACGAACACGGCCTCAAGATCGCGCGCGCGGCTGAAGCGCAGGGGCTCGATACACAGGCGTTCACGGAGAAGATGCAGCTGCCGTTTCGCGAGGCGTGGAAGCTGCTCGACGTGCAGTACGACGACTTCATTCGCACCACTGAGCCGCGGCACAAGCAGCGCGTCGTCCAGTTGTGGAACCGGATTCACGAGACCGGCGACATCTACCTCGGCGAATACGAGGACTGGTACTGCGTCGGGTGCGAGACGTTCTACACCGAGAAAGATCTGCTCGAGGGGCACATCTGCCCGGTGCACTTGAAGCCGATCGAGCTGATCAAAGAGTCGAGCTACTTCTTCAAGCTCAGCAAATACGAAAAGCCGCTGCTCGACTTTTACGAGAGCAATCCCGACTTCGTAAAGCCGGCGGGTCGCTTCAACGAAGTGAAGAGCTTCGTGCGCGAAGGGCTTCGAGATTTGTCGGTCTCGCGTACGAGCTTCTCCTGGGGCATTCCGGTTCCGCAGGATCCGAAGCACGTGATGTACGTGTGGTTCGATGCGCTCGCGAACTACATGACTGCGCTCGGTGGACCGGCGAAGCCTGGGGAATCGCCGCTGTTCGACGAGTTCTGGCCTCCGCACGGCGAGGCGATCCACATCATGGCCAAGGACATCTTGCGATTTCATGCGGTGTTCTGGCCCGCGTTCTTGATGAGCGCGGGGCTCCCGACGCCGACGCAAGTCATGGCGCACGGCTACCTCACGGTGAATGGGCAGAAGATGTCGAAGTCGCTCGGCAACTTTTTACCGCCCGGTCCGCTCGCCGAAGTCTTCGGCGTGGACGCGCTGCGCTATTACTTGATGCGCGACGTCTCGTTCGGTCAGGACGGCGACTTCTCTCACGCGAACCTGATCGCGCGGTTGAACGGCGAGCTCGCGAACGGGCTGGGCAATCTGCTCAACCGCGTGCTCGCGAGCATCGTGCAGAAGAGCTTTGGCGGGAAGGTGCCGGCGCCGGTCGCGAGCACTCGGACGGCCGAGGACGACACGCTCGAAGCAGAGGCTTTGCGCTGCGCGAAGCTCGCGAGTGAGCACTTGAACCAGGTCGCTCCGCAGCGCGCGCTCGAAGCGATTTGGGAGCTCGTGGGCGCGGCCAATCGGTACGTCGATCGGTCGGAGCCGTGGGCGCTCGTGAAACGCGGCGAGACCGAGAAGCTGCAGCAGGTCGTGTACCAGGTGCTCGAGACGCTGCGGATGATCGGGGTGATGATCGCGCCGTTCATGCCTTCGAAGGCCGCTGCACTGCGCGAGCAGCTCGGGTTGCCGGCGCTCGTTCCGGTTGTGGGCGAGGACCAGTGGCCCGGCGTTTGGGGCCTATTGCCTGCGGGTACGCAGACGCGGCCGGGGGCTGCACTGTTTCCGCGGTTGGACAAAGATCAAGAAAAAGCCGCGCTGGCTTCGCTCGGCGTGGAGTTGCCGGACGAACCCGCAGCCAAGGGCGGCGGGAAGGCTGCGGCGAAGGCAGCCAAGGCTGCGGCGGACAAACCCGCACCGAAAGAAGCTGCAGCGGATGGCGGCGAGGCTGAAGACAAGAGCATCACGTACGACGACTTTGCGAAGGTGGAGTTGCGCGTCGCGCTGGTTTTGACTGCGGAGCGAGTGCCGAAGAGTGACAAGCTGCTCAAGTTGTCGCTCGACGCCGGCGATCCGGAGCCGCGGCAGATCGTTGCGGGGATCGCGCAGCACTACGCTCCCGAGACGCTGGTCGGGAAGCGCGTCGTGATCGTCGCGAATCTCAAGCCACGGAAGCTGATGGGGTTGGAATCGCAAGGGATGGTGCTTGCGGCGAGTGATGAGAGCGGGTTGTTCGTGACCGGTGTCGCTGGGGATGTGAAGCCGGGCAGCATCGTGAAGTAAAGGCACGTGCACGCGGTCGTGTTCGGAGCCCTCGAGGCTCCTCACGACTGCGATGCTACGCTGCCACGATGTCGTTCTTCCTCCCGCCGCTCCCACCCAAGTGGTCCGCCGCGCTCCGGGACGTCACCGCTCAACGCACTGACTCTCGCATCGCCGCCGCGCGACGACTCGGACAGCCGGTCGACGCCGCCCAAGCCACAGAAGCACTCGCTGGCTTGCGCCAACTCAGCGGCGACCGCGAGGGACGCGTTCGCGCCGCCGCCATCGAAGCCCTCAATGCCCTCGTCGAAAACGGCGACGGCGTATCGCGCGAATCCGTCAGCGACGTGCTCCGCGCTCGGCTCTCCGACTCCGATCCCAGCGTGCGCGAGATCGCGACCGTCGGACTCGCCGACCTCGGCTGGAATGTCGCCGCGCCCGCACTCACCGAAGCACTCCGCAGCGAATACCCCGAGGTTCGCTTTCAAGCGCTGAGCGCTGCCGCGCAGAGCGGCGCCGACGGCACCGCCGATCAAATCCTCACGTTGCTCGACGATCCAGATCCGTTCGTTCGCACTGCCGCAGTGCGTGCGGCTGGAATGATCGCGCCGGGCACCCGACCGGACTCGATCACGTCGAAGCTGCGAGCTGCACTCCGCGACTCCGCGTACCCGGTCCGCTGCGAGGCCGGCATCGCGCTCGCTGAAGAAGGTGAGCGCGAAGCGGCCGACGCGCTCCTCGTCGCACTGTCGGACCCGCAACATCTCCTGGATGCGCTCGATGTCGCCCCGCTTTTGCCCGACGAACGCGTCCGCGAGAAGGTCGCGTTCATGGCCGGCGCCGTGCTCGGCTCACGCCTCATCGTCGCAGCTGCCGGCCGCGCTCTCGCCCGCATGAAGGACCCGCGCGGGATTCAGGTCTTGCGTGATCTGCTCACCGGTTTCCGCACCCAAGGCCGCACCCTCGCCGTCCAAACGATCGGCGAGCTACGCCTGTCCGACCTGACTGGCGACCTCATCCGGCTGAGCGAACGGCCCCGCGCAGTGGACCCCACGGCCCTCGCCGCGACCCTCGCGATCCTCGCCGAGGCAGCGCCCACCGCCTCGCGAGCCCTCGAAGTACTCTCGAACCGGCGCGACGAGTACGGACAAGCTGCGCGAACGGCCCTTGCAGAGGATTCTCGTTTGCGTGCATAACCGCCCGAGATTACTCGCCGTTACCCCCGAAATCTCGGCTGGCACCCAAGATTCTTTCTCGCACCGGAACTACGCGGAAAGACTTGACGGAGGCTGCGTGCCACGTATGCTTCGCCTCCCGTTTGACCCAGAGTAGAGCATGAATACGAACGTCGGCCTGATCGGCAAGAAGCTCGGTAACACGCAAGTGTTCAATGATGACGGCACTGTTGCGCGCGTGACCGTGATTCTGGTCGGCCCTTGTCGCGTGGTTGGAAAACGCACGTTGGACAAAGACGGGTACTCGGCCGTGATCCTCGGCTTCGGCGAGAAGCGCGAGAAGCTGCTGACCAAGGCCGAATCCGGTTACTTCAAGAAGATCGGCCAAGCCCCGTCGCGCACGCTCCGCGAGTTCCGCATGGAACCCGAGCTCGTCGCCAAGTACGAGGTCGGCCAAGAGCTCAAGCCGTCCGAGTACTTCGCGGAAGGCCAAAAAGTCGACGTGAGTGGCATCACGCGCGGTCGCGGTTTCTCGGGCGTCATGCGCCGTTGGAACTTCCGCGGCGGTGCGAAGGACACGCACGGTACCCACGAGTACAAGCGCCACGGTGGCTCGATCGGCACGAACATGACGCCGGGCCGCACGTTCTTGAACCTCAAGATGCCGGGCCAGTACGGCAACGAGCGCGAGACGATTTTGAACCTCGTCGTGGCGAAGGTCCTGGACGAAGAGAACCTGCTCTTGATCAAGGGCGGCGTTCCGGGCAGCAAGAACGGCATCGTCACGGTTCGCACTGCGGTCAAGACGAAGAAGAAAAAGGCTAGCTGAGAACAGCGAGCCGCGCTTCGCGGCTCGCGATCCGCGGCTTGCCACGTCAGTGAGCGCTCAGCAGCCTCGCCTTACTGGTTCAGCTAGCGACCAGCGAAGCGCAACTCTCCGTTATGCGCTAAGTCGTTCTGATGGCCGGACGGCGCGAGCAAGATCACTTCGGGCACAAGGCCAAGCGCGAGGGCTACCCCGCGCGCTCGGTCTACAAGCTCCAGGAGATCGATAAGCGCACGCAGCTGTTTCGCCGCGGGCAACGTGTGCTCGACCTCGGCGCAGCGCCCGGTTCGTGGACTTTGTACGCAGCGGACCGCGTCGGTCGCGAAGGCAAGGTCCTCGCCCTCGATCTGAACGAAGTGCGGATCGCACTTCCTCCGCACGTCACGTTTCGCGCACTCGATGTGCTCGCGTTCGATGCCGTGGCCGAGCTCGGCGCAGGCAGCTTCGAAGTCGTGCTGACTGACATGGCCCCGCATACCAGCGGGCAGCGCCACCGCGATCAGTTCTTGAGTTACGAGCTGTACGCGCGCGCGCTCGAGATCGCGCGCGCAGTCCTCGTGCCGGGCGGTTCGTTCGTCGGAAAGATCTTCCAAGGCCCCGAAGTCGACAAAGCACGCCTGCAGACACGCGAGCTGTTCACGACCGTGCGAACGATCAAACCCGAAGCATCGCGTAGCGAGAGCTTCGAGATCTTTCTGGTCGGCCTGGGCGCAAAGCCAACTCCGTAACTTCGCGCTCGGTGGTGGAGCGCAGACTACGGTGTCAGCGCATCGATCCAGTCGCTCAACGCTCGCGTTCCAACCTCGTCGATCTGATGGCTGACGAGCGGCGGCATCTGATACTCACCTCGCCGGTGCGACAAGATCCACACAAGGCTTTGATCGTGAGAGCCGGGCGCGATGCGTTGCGCCCCGGGAAACTTGCTCGAGACTGACTTCGTCTTCGGCTGCTCGTTGATCGTGGCCTGATAGGTGTCGGTGTCGCTGACTTGCGGGGTCGTCGCCGCGACGCCGGGTGCCGTCCAAAACTCCGTCGCACGCAGGCGCATGATCAGCTGAGTCTCTTCGCCCAATCCGCGCGTCGAGTGGCACGGCATCCCGCAGTTCGCGTGCAGATACCCGAGCGCAGCGCCTGCGCGGCCCGTCGCATCCTCGGGCAACTGAATCGAATTGCCGTTCGGTGGAGCGCTGAGCGCGCCCATCTCCACCAACCGCGCGAGCGTGAGACCCTGAGTCGTCGGAAGGCTCAGCGAGACGGCTTCGACCCCGAGCAAGTAGTCAGCGCCGCCGTGGTGACACTTTCCACAGTCTTTAGCAGTCGGGATCTCGTACCCGTCGTTCACCAGCACCGGCTGGCGTGAGGTATTCAGTTGCGCCGCCGTGCCCTCGGCGTTCCACAGGTACGTACCCGACGCCCAAGTCGTCTCGGTGCGTTTGTAGAAGATGCGCGTCTCGACGAGCTTGTCGTTGAAACGAAACTCCTTCCAGGCCTTGGTGCCGACCGGGAACCTCCACACGTCCATGTCGGACGTGTCGATCTGCGTGCCCGGCGGCAAGTAGAAGTACCGCTGCTTCTCCGCACCGTCGCTCCAAAACGTGATGCCCGGCGTGTACGGATGAACGTCGCTCGGGTGACGGTGGGTGTCGTGATGCTCGTAGAGGCCGATGCAGAACACATCGGCGGGCAGGTTCTGCTCGGTCTCCGTGCAATCGACCGGAGGTTCTGCCGCTAGGGCCGCGTCCGTCCCACCGCCGCTATCCGCTGCAGCAGTACTCGCGTCCGGGGGATCGGCAGTACCCGAAGACGGCTGGCACCCAACTGTTAGACTCACCGCGAGCAGAAGGTTCGCGGACCAAGCCTTGATCGCGGCGACGTTCGCGTTCGCACACATCACTCACCTCACTGCATCGCCGGATTGTCAGTCGTCTTTTGCGCCGGCAGCGATCCAACCGCGGACCACGGAGAGCTGAGCGTCGGTCAACGCGTTGCCTCCGATCGGCATACGGTTGCCGCACGGCGGAGTCGCGCTCAGCTTTTGCACGACGAGACTCATGTCCGGCTGCTTGGGCACGACGAGTGGACGGTTCATACAGCGCGTGCTCGTGGACATACGACCAACCAGCGCGGCGTACGCGCTCGCTTTATCGGACCCCATTTGCAGGTTGCCATTCGCGATGTCGTTCGGCGGCATCGAGTGGCAAGCCACACAACGCGCATTCGTCGTCATCGGAAACAGCATGTCGTAGACCTCGGTGAACGTGGCTGGCGGATCGCTCGGAGCACCCGCCGTGCCCCCGCTCGCGCCCGCACTCACCGCGAGCATTCCACCACTGGAGTTGCCACTCGTTCCCGTGCCCATCGCTGGAGTGTCGCCGCCGCAGCTCGCAGCGGCACCCAACCACAGCCCGACCAAACCGCAGAGCCACGCGCGCGAGAAGCCACGATCCGACTGCATCCTCACATCTCCTGCATACATTTGAACGGACCGTTTTTCACCGGCGGCAGGCTGTGCACGTAAGTCGCGACATCCTTCAAGTCTGCATCCGTCATCTTTCCAAAGCGCTCACCGCCGCCGGGATGACTGTTACAGAGCTTTCGCTGCGTACCCTTCTCGGTGTCGGACTTCACTGCCGCGATGATGTCGTCGACCGTCCAACCTGCAATGCCAGTCGCATCCGGCGTGATGTTGACCGAGGTGTGTGGTGGCAGGTCTTTGTTCAACGCGTAGACCTTGCCTCCACCGAATGACTTGGTCAGGTCCGGCATATCCGCTTGAGATGTGCCACCGACGACCGTTTCAGCCGTGTGGCAGTACAGACACGCGAGCTTGGCGATATACCGACCGCGCTCGGCAGACTCGTAGTCCGCATCGGCTTTCACCAGCGTCGTGTGCGGGATCTTCGCGTCGTCCACGGGCGGAGCAGGCGGATTGATGTCGGGGTGCGGAAAGTCGGCAGCGACCACGTTGTCGTTCGGTGGCACGCTTCGCAGGTACTTGATGATCGAGTCGATGTCGTCCGGCGTCAGCATCGAGTACTCGGGGTACGGCATGATCGGATAGATGGCGTAGTGCTCGTCGTCGACGCCTTTGGTGATCGCCGTTCGAATCTGCCCATCGGTCCAAGCGTGCAGACCTTCCGGATCGTGCGACGTCAGGTTTTCCGCGTTGACCGTGATCACCGTCCCGTCGAGATCAGTGAAGTCGTAGGGGCGGCTGCCGGCGAGGTACTTCATCGGGTCGGGTTCACCACTCGGGAGCGAAGGCGTGTGGCACACCCCGCACACCAAGATATGGTCGACGAGGTACTCACCGCGTTCGATGCTACCCAAGGTCGCGGGCGTCATGTCCATGTACGCCTGCCAGCCTGCCGCTCCGATCGGAGCTGCCGGTGCGCCTGCACCGCCAGAACCACTCGCAGCGCCGCCAGCACCAGCCCCACCCGTTCCGCTCGCGCTCGCGCTGGTCCCGCCTATGCCGCTACCAGCTGCAGGCTGCTTTTCACCGGCAGAACCCGAAGCGCCTGCGCCAGCCGCGTTTTTCGACTTGCTCGAGCAACCTGTAAGTGCGAACAGAATTAGACCCGTGATGACGAACGATGACTTCATGTCTCTCCTACCGTCGGTGTAAGCCGTGGATCGCGCTCAGTACTCGGTGCCGCCCTCGCACCAATCGGCGTGGAACTTCCCCATCAAACTGCCCTTTGGATAAGTCGCCATGAGCGTGCCTTCGAAGACCTTCTTCGCTTCGGCTTTGGTGAACATGATGCTGCCGCTCGAAGCGACGACTTCGTTCGAGGACGACTTGCTGCCCTCGGCGTAGTTCACTTCACCTTGCAGCGGACCCACCGCCGTCGTGCCCACCAACGCTGTTCCACGCACGACGATCTCGACGACTTGTGTCCCGGCCGGCAAACTGGCGAGCCACTTGACGCCCTTTGTCATCATCTGCGCGCAGGTGAGCGGCGAGCTGCTGAGATAGATCAGTGTCTCGAGGCCATTCGTCGTCGCCCAACCTGCCATCACGGGTTTGACGGCGCCGAGCGCGCCGAGAGTCCCGCTGAGGTCGTTGCCGCCTGCGGACATGGATCCACCCGCGCCCGCGGACATGCTTCCGCCGCCGCCTCCGCCGCTACCAGCTGCAGCGCCTGCACCACCGCCTGAGCTACCTGCTTGCGCCAGCATGCCGGCGACACCAGCGCCGGCCGAACCAGCGACGGTTCCCGCGCCACCGCTACGCCCTGCAAGCGTCGAAGGCGCTCCAGCGCTACTCGCAACCATCCCGCCGCCGCCCGCAGCTGCGGAGACGCGGCCGGCCGTGCCCACTGGAATCGAGACGGCTCCGGCTCCACCCCCGGGGCCAGCAACTGTGGCGCTGGCAGGTGCAGTCGAGTCGTTGCTGCAACCAAACCAAGTGAGACACGCGACAACGCGCAGACAGCAGCGGACGTATTTGTTCATCGGAGAGACCTCGCGGAGCGGTGTTCAGAGTCAACACACCGGTTGGCCGCTCGGTCTCACTTCCTTCACTGCGATTCGGCAGGCCGCGCAATTCGTTCGAGCTCGGGTCGTCGAAAGCCGCGGGGAAATCGCTCGAGGTACAGCTCGGCGAGCCGCCGAGCGTCCGCTGCCCGCTGTTGCCGCAACAGATCGAGCACACGCAGGTACGTCGCGTCCTCGCCCGCGAGGTCGACCGTGCTCGCATCGGAGACGTGCTGCCGCGCGTGGCGTTCGTGGTCCAGCGGACGCGCCTTAGCCGAGTGTTCAGGACGGTGCTTCGCTTTCTCGGGCGAGCTCAGGCTTGGCGCGGAATTTTCGACGACTGGCGTGGCCTCGCCCT
The DNA here is from genome assembly GCA_035687405.1 of Polyangiales bacterium. Lineage (GTDB taxonomy): Bacteria > Myxococcota_A > Polyangia > Polyangiales > JAFGIB01 > JADGRF01. Next base: position 32,330 of record DASRXR010000146.1, on the reverse strand, counting down.
CCACCTCGACGTCGACTGTCTCCACTTCGAGGCGCGCCGCGGGCTCCCATGCACTACCGGCGTTGAGCCGCACTTCGGGGACCCCGCGCAAATGCAACACGACCGCACCGTGCGAGACCGCAACGCGCGCGGTCTTGCCGTGCTGCACGCTCACTCCGAACACGGTCCCGACGTCTTGAATCTCACCCTCGGGCACTCGAACCACGACTTGCCGGTCGAACATCCCGCGACGGACCGAGAGCTCGTAGACTCCATCCCCCAGCACGACGATCTCTCGATCGTGCTCGGACCAGCGTCGTACCGGCGCCGCAGCCGTGAGCGGCGTGACGACGACATCGGGTGTCCGCCCGAAGCCAGACCAGATCGCAACAGCAGCGATCAGCGGCACGACAACCCCGGCTACGAGCCATTCGCGACGCCAGTGCACGGCCAACTTCCGATACACCTCGTCGTGCGCGCGCTTGAGCGTGGCTTGGCGTAACCGCCGAACTGCGACCTCGTCACATGGGGGCTCTCGCTCCAAGAGCGTCGTGCCGAGCCAGTCGAGGTAACGCTTCTCGAGTTTACACGCGCTGCAGCCCGACTGGAGGTGCTCGCGCAACTGGGCCGCTTGGACCGGCGCGAGCTGTCCGACTCGCGCCGCTTCGACCATCCAGGCCTTTTCGCAACTAGCGCGAGTCATGGTCGTCTTCCTCGTGATAGTAGCGTCGCAACTCGCGCCGAGCATGGTGAAGTCGAGTCCAGACCGTACCGATCGGAATCTCGAGCATGGCTGCGATCTCGTCGCAGCTGAAACCTTCCACTTCGTTCAGAAGCAGCACGATGCTCTTCGTGCGCGGCAGTCGCGCGAGCCCGCGTTCGAGGTCATGACGCGCCTCGGCTCCGGATCCAGCGGCCTTTTTCGGATCGTTGGCGAGGTGAAACATCGCACGCCCAAAACGGCGAACCGCACGCGAGCGCTCTTGCAGCACGCGAGCCGTAATCGCAAACAGCCACGGACGCGCGGTCTGAGCTTCGGGTCGATACGACTGCGCGATGCGAAGCACGCGCATGAAGACCGTCTGCACGACGTCCTCGGCATCGCTGCGATCGAACCGCGATGCGTAGCGAACGAGTGCAGCGGCGTAACGGTCGTACAAGAATCCGAGCGACGCGATGTCGCCCTCGGAGATGCGTGCCAGCAACGTCGCATCCGAGGTCGGCTCGCCTCGAACGGGAACGGTGCGAGCCGACGTCATGGCGACTCCAATGCGACACCAAAGCCGAGTCCGACACTGACAGCCGGCAGGTATTGGTAGATCTTGAACTCACGGCGCAGCCGCATCGGCGAGAGCTCGGTGTCGAGCGAGATCGTCCAGCGAGGTGAACTTCGGCCGAGCAAGAGACGCGTGATCACACCCACCCGCACATCGAGCTCGGATGCGCTGTTGGCCAACTCGTTGAGCTCGAGCGCTTGGTTCTCGACGCCGAGAAACGCGCGCCCGCCTGCATCGAGTGAGATCGCATCCGCATCGATGACGCGTCGAGTCAGAAAAACACCGGCTCCGAAACCGTCCATCTCGAACCCGCTCGGCGTGTCACCGACCGAAAACTGGTACGGCTCGGACCGCGCATCGAGCCCGAACATCCAACCGTAGAGCCGACAGCCGACGTGAAGCGTCACCGCAGGCGACCAGTACGTGGGCGTCCAAGCGACGCGGCTCATCAGCTCCGCGCCGAACTCCACGCGCGCCGGGACGCTGCGCGCCGCGATCGGCAAGCGCTCTCGGGCTTTCTCGGGCTCACGCGCTCGCAGCGGGGGCGCCGCTGCGGCCGTCCGCGGCACCGCCTGCCCTGCCCCGGGCGGCATCATGACGAGCGCCCGCAGCGTGGTGAGGAGCTCGTCCGGCGCGCGCACAGCTCTCGTGGTCTCGCGTCCGTCGTCGCGTAGCGCCAAGAGAACCAGCTCCGCGTCTTGAACGCTGATGTGAACGGTGACTGCCTCGTCGATGTCTCGGGCAGTCGAGATGCGCTCGCATGCATCTCGCAGGGCAGCGCTCCAGACCACGGGAACGACGGTGTCGACGCGAATGAACGGGGCGGCGCACTCGGGTTCCGCCGAGACGCTCGCGACCTGAAGAAAAAACAGAGCTGATAGGCAGTGTGCATACCGTTGGGCGGCCTCATTCATCAGTCGCTCGTTCGACACGGAGGGCTCGGCTCGGACGATGTGCCGCTCGCAGCGGCTCTCTCCTGGCTTGGCCGACCAGCGCCGATCGCTTCATTTCTTTCGGCCGTTCCAGACCAGAGACACGAAAAAGCCACCCGGCGCTCCGGCCACGCTCATCGAGTAGCCGCTTGCTGCAAGGGGGCGATGGAGCAGATACGGAACGGCCACTGCGACGCCGGACGCGGTCCACGCTCCGACCACGACATCGGTCAGGTAGTGACTGTCGCTCGCGATTCGCAGATACCCGACGGTCGTCGCGAGAACGAGGCCGGCGGCCCAGACCCACCCGGCCCAACGGTAGTTACGCAACGTGGCGACAGTGCCTGCAGCCACTGCCAGTGAAAACGCGAAGTTCGTGTGCCCAGAAAAAAATGACGTGTTGTTGTTGCTGCGCTGTGAGGTGAGTGCTTTTTGTGCCTCTGACAGTTGGTGAACGTAAGGTCGCTCTCGTGCGACGCTGAACTTGACGAGTTGGGTTAGTCCCGTGGAGATCGTTACGGCTTCGGCGATCGCCATCGCATCGATCAGCACGTTGGACAGCGCATCATCGTGCCACTGCGCGAGGGTCAAAAGCCCCAAGCTCGCCGCTGGGACCAAGCCGTACGCGATGACGCTGCTGAGCATGCTGGCGGCGTTGGGGTTCTTCCAGAGCAGTGCATCGCGAACCGCTTCGTCGACGACATTGAGCGAATCGCTGCCGTCGGCGTTGCGGTCGCACCAGCGGCAGTGCTTCGGTGCGAGCGTGGGCCGCGCGACCTCGGAACCGATCAACCAGCTCGACGACACGACCAACAGCGGAACATCCACGCGCAAGTCGTAGTGAAGCTCGGCGACCTGTGCGCGAGCCTGAAGCGTAAAGCCGAGCAGTGCGGTCGTGACCACGGCGAACGACCGCATCGGCGACGGGCTTACCATTTTCACCCAAACGAAAACCAAACGAGCGCGGCTGCCGCTCGAACGGCGCTACACTCCGCCGACATGCGTTTGCTGGTCGTCGACGATGACGTGGAGTTGCGCGACTTGTTGGTGCGCGCGCTCGAGCGTGATCGGCATCACGTGATCGCAGTGCCTAACGTCGACCAAGCGCGACGCGCGCTCGAACCGGGCGACACGGATTTGGTCGTGTTGGACCTCGCGCTCCCGGACGGAACTGGAATCGCACTCTGTCGCGAGTTGCGAAGCGCCGGCAGTGAGATTCCTATCCTGATGTTGACCGCACACTCCGAGGTCGGTCGGCGCGTGCGGGCTTTGGATGCAGGCGCAGACGACTTCCTCGGGAAGCCGTTTGCGGTCGCCGAGCTGCGGGCGCGCGTGCGAGCGCTTGGCCGGCGCAGCGGCGCAGCGGAAGGAACGACCCGGCTTCCGCGTTTCGTTCACGGCGACGCAGTGATCGACTGCGCTGCGCGCCGCGCGACACGCGCTGGGAAGTTGGTCACGCTGACCGCGCGCGAGTGGGCGATCATGGAAGCGCTCGCGAGTCAGCCACGGCGCGTCGTCGCGCGCTCCACGCTGCTCGCGGAGGGCTGGGGCGACAGCGGAAGAGCAGCCGGGGCGAGCCTCGAAGTGTTGATCGGTCGGATTCGTCGCAAGCTCGGCGAAGCCTTGATCCGGACCGTTCGCGGCGAGGGCTACGTGCTCGAGGCCTCGTGAAGCTGACGCCACGCAGCCTCGCAACGCGCGTCGCGCTCACGACCGCCGTCAGCGTCATCGTGGCGAGCGCGAGCGTTGCGCTCATTTCGCAACTGATCGCAGACCGCATCGCAGCTGCGCGCGAAGACCAAACTCTGCGTGATGCCGCAGAAACGCTCGCGCTCGAGCTAGAAGAGCCGGGCAGCGATCCGCGTGCGATCGCCGCAGACGAGACGCGCGAGCTCGCGCACGCAGCGATCCAAGTCGCAGTGTTCGATGCGAATGGATTCTTCGCGGGCGATCGCAGGCTCACGCAGGTCGCACCCGGCGCATGTAACGATCATGGAGAGCTGAGGACGTGCGCCCGACCGGCGGGCTCGCGGCTAGCCGTCGTTGCGCGAGACCAGCGCGTGCTGCGCGAACAGCAGCGAGTGCTCTCGTACGCGTCTTCGCTCGCCGTGCTGCTCACGAGTCTCTTCGGAGCGTTCATCGCGATCGTAGTGGCTCGCGTCGTGATCGGCCCGCTGGCGCGCCTGCGGCGCGCGGTCGAGCAGGTGCCCGAGAACGATCCGGGGGCGGTCGCGCTAGGCGAAGCCTCGAACTTGGTCGAAGTCGATGCGCTTCGCGAGACTCTGCGCGCGGCCTTCGTTCGATTGGGTGCGGCCTTGGCGCAGTCACGTCGGTTCGCGAGTGATGCGGCGCACGAGCTGCGCACACCCCTCGCGACGTTGATCGGCGAGCTCGAGCTGACTGCAGAGCAGGTCGGGGCGGACGTGCGAGCCGAAGTCGCGCGTGCGCTCAAGCTCGCGCGGCGCATGTCGACGTTGGTCGACCGCCTGCTGATCCTCGCACGTGTCGAGGAGTTGCAGGATCGAGAGCGGCTCGAAGTGCGAGAGCTCGTCGAAGAAGCGATCGACACGCTCGCGGTGCCGCTACGCGCACGGGTTTCGATCGAGAGCAGCGACGAGAGCGACGCGACCGCGGTCGACGGCGATCGAGCGCTGCTCGTTGCGACGTTCGTCAACGCGCTCGAAAATGCGCTCAAGTTCTCTGAAGAGCCGGTGCGTGTTTCGATCGCCATGGGCGATGCGCGCGTGACGATCTCGATCGTCGATCTGGGCCCGGGCATCCACGACTCGGAGCGCGAGCTGGTGTTCGCCCCGTTCTACCGAACTGCAGCGAGTCGTTCGAGCACGGTTCCGGGGCACGGGATCGGACTCGCGTTGATCGCTCACGTCGTCTCACTGCACGGAGGCAACGCTCGATTTGCGGACAGTGATAGAGGCGCACAGCTCGATTTGGTGTTCCCCGCAGCACCCCAACCGTAGCCATGTGCGAACCGCGTGCAGCGACGTCGCGCACTCTTAATGAACACTTAATCCGAGTCGCACCGCGACGGGATTAAGAACGATGCATGCAGCTTTTGATCGACCTCGGCGCGATCCTGCTCGTTGCGCTGGTCTTCCACATCGCGAGTCGTCCGCGCGGTCTGCCATTCGATGGCCCGGTGCCGGAGGACTTCGACGACGTGGAACCTTGAAGATAGCGCGCTTGCGCGTGGACGTCGTTCAAGTCGCCGTCGCCGTCAACGACCACGTCAACGACCCTTCTTCTGCTGTGCAATGACCTGTAAGCGCGCGCGTGCGTTCGAAGCCTGCTCACCCGACGGCGCGAGCTTCAAATACGTCTCGAACTCGGACTTCGCCTCCGGAAACTTCTTGTCGGCTGCGAGCATGTTGCCCTTCAAGTAGTGCGCGAGCGCATACTTCGGATCGCCTTGAAGCGCGCGGTCGAGGGTAGCGAGCGCCTTGGCATCTTGACCTGCCGCACGCTGGGCAAGTGCAAGCTCGCTCAGCAACGCCGGCGTCGGCTGACCGGCAGCGACCGCTTGCTCCATCGCACGCACGGCACCGTTGGCATCACCGGCGCGACGCAAACCATTCCCGATCGCGAGCAACGCCGCGCGGTCCTTCGCTTGCCCGAGCGCTTGCGAGAGCTCGCGCGCCGCTTCTTGTTTCTTGTCTTGGCGCAACAGCAAGAGGCCGTAGTTTGCGCGCGTCATCGCGTCGTCAGGCGCCAGCTCGAGCGCGCGTGCGTACTCTTGACCCGCGCGATCGAGTTGGTTGCGATCTTCGAGTGCGAGCGCGAGGTTCTGATGGGCAGCTGCAGAGCCTGAGTTCGTCTTGGCTGCGCGTTCGAGCAACTCGACTGCTTCTTCGAGCGCTCCGCGATCGCGCAAGAGCACGCCCAGATTGTTCTGCGCTTCGGCAAAGTTTGGATCGAGTTCGAGTGCTTTGCGGTACGCGATCTCGGCGCCTTCGAGATCTTCGAGCATCTCGTTTGCGATGCCGAGGTCGAGCGCCGCCCGAGCGTCGCGTGGGTTTTCAGCGAGCGCGCGTTCGAACGCGGCTTTCGCCCCGGCCGCATCGTTCGCTTGAAGCTTGCCCTCGCCTTCCTTCACGGCGGACGAGGCTTGCGGTGCTTGCCGCTCTTGAGTCTCGGCCAAGCGTGCATCAGCGGCAGCTCCCGGCTGCGTGCCGGGATTACTGGCGCCGCACGCGAGAAGGAACAACGAACTCGCAGCGATCCATCCGTGCCTGACGACCACGCGCATCCTGACCTCCAAGATGCGCGAGCCTAAGCGATTTGCGTCGGCTTTTGGCCGGAGAGCGGCTTTCGTCCTCGGGCGCGCTCGCTCTCAGACCAAAATCCTCGCAAATCGGGCACGCAATAGCGCTTTGTCTCCCCGACGAAAGGCAGAGGGAGGACACCCGCGTGAGCGCTCCACAAGGTGGATCGCCGAGCTTCGTGCTCTCAGCCGTCGAGCTTATGGATCGTTTCGCGCAGCGCGTCTGATAGGCGTGCCAGTTGACCCTTCGCGAGCTTACCGCCAGCTTGGGACTGGACGTAGAACACGTCCGCAACGCGCCGACCCTGCGTATTGACCTTCGCGAGCGCGATCGTCAGCCCGTGCTGATGCAACGTCCGCGCGATCGTGTGCAGCAACTCCGGCCGGTCACGCGTGTACACGTCGACGACCGTGTACTGACTCGACGTGTTGTTGTCGACGCCGACCTCGGTCTTGATCCGCGGCCCACTGCGCGCCCATGACGGCATCTTCGCGCGACGAACCATCGCACGCTCCGCCGAACCCTGGCCCTTCTTGAGCTCGTCGATCGTACGGCTCAGCTCCGTGATGTGGAGCTCCAGGTCGGCCTCGATCCCGAGGCCCGGGTGCGTCACGGCAAAGATATCGAACGCCTCGTCGGCCCGGCCCTCGCGCTTGCGCGTGTAGAGTTGTGCGGAGTCGACGTTGTAGCGATTGAGCGACAGCGCGGCCGTCAAATCGGCGAGTAAACCGGGGCGGTCGTTGTCGAGCACCACGATCTGCAGCGTGCCCTCGCCAAACGAGCTGTGCGTCACGCGCACGCGCGTCTCGTCACCGCGACCGGACGCGATCGCCTGATGCATCCGAATCTCGTCCGGCGAGTTCGCCAGCAAGTAGCGCTCGGGCAGCTCTTCGAGAAACCCGCGCACGGCAGAGCGCTCCGGCTCATCGCACTCGCGCAGGACTTGTTCGCGCAAGCTCTCGACCTGGTCCGACGCTTCGCGCGTACCCTCGATCAGATCCGACGTCGTCAACCAGAGCTCCTGCAACATCCGCGCGTTCCACGCAGTCATCGCAGTCGGATTTTCAGTCGAAGTGTTCGCGAACGTCAGGACGTACAAGTCACGCAGCCGATCGACCGTCTGCACTTCGCGCACGATCTCGCCCAGCGTGTCCGGGTCCGTGATGTCGCGCTGCAGAGCCCAGCGGTACACGCGGTGCTGATTCGCGATCAACCACTGCACGTGTTTACTGTCCGCGTTGCCGATCCCCAAGCGCTCGCAGACCGTCGATGCAACCGCCGCCGCGTACTTTGCGGGATCGTCTGGGTGTCCCGCACCCAGCTCGTGTAACAAGAGCGCGAGATACAGCGGCAACGGGCGCGGAAGCTCCGCCGCACACCGACTGACGATCGGAAACTCGGTCGCGAGCTCACCACGCGCGATCGCACGCAAGCGGTCGACCGCGAGCAGCGAGTGCATGTCTGCCGTGTACGCGTGATAGGCGTCGTACGGCACACGGCCCATGATCGGCTCGAACTCGGGAATCATCGCGACGAGCAGCCCGACTTCGTGCAGCTCTTCGACGATCGACCCACGCCGCAGCGGCGCATTGCCCGCGTGTGTGACCAACGTGCAGAAGCTGGCCTTCGCCTCCGCGCTGCGCCGCAACGCTTGCGACATGTCGCGGTCCGCAACCGCGAGAGCGATCGCGTCGCGCGCTTCCGGATCCGGCGGCAAACCTTCGCGCACGACCGCTTCGTAAAAGCGCAGCGCGAGCGCGGGGTCATCCGCGAGCGCGTCGGGACGCAACGTGACCTGCGAGTCGTGCACCAAGATCCCGCGACCCAAGTCGCGAATCGTCATCGGTGGCTTGCGGCGCGAACGGCGCGCGCGCTCGGGCATGCGATCGACGAGGCGCGCGATCACGCGAGCGTTGCGATAGTGCCCTTGCATGAACTGCTCGACGCCGAGCGTGATCGTGTCGCGGTAACCGAGCAGCGCCGAGACGCTCTCTTGATCCTCGAACGTCAGCCGATCGTGCCGGCGGCGCGCGACGACGTGGAGCCGATTGCGAACCGTCCAGAGGTGCTCTTGCGCGCTCGACAGATCTTGAAGCTCGTGCTGCGTGAGGTGCCCGAGCGCAACCAAGTCGTCGACGCGCTCCACACCCCAGCGTGCGCGCGCAACCCAACCGACGACATCGAGATCGCGCAGCCCACCGCGGCCGAGCTTGATCTCGGGCTCGCGCAGAAACAGCGTGCCGCCGTAGCGCTCGTGCCGCGACATCGTGTCGGCTTCGAGCGCCGAGATGAACGCATCGAGCTCAGCTTCGAAGATCTCCGTTCGCGAGCGCTCGACGAGCTCCTGAACGAGGCTCTTGTCGCCGGCGATGTGACGAATGTCGAGCAGCGTGGTCGAAGTGCGGATGTCGCTCTTGCTCAGGTCGAGCGTCTCTTCGATCCCGCGAACGGCGTGACCGATCTGCACACCCGCATCCCAGAGCGGATAGAGCACACCCTCAGCGAGCCGCGCGATCCGTTCGTCGGTCGGATCGTCCGCGAGAAACACCACGTCGACATCGCTATGCGGCGCGACCAACCGCCGCCCATAGCCGCCGACCGCGACGAGCGCGACCCGGCCTATGCCCTTGATCCGCAACTGCGCAGCGCGCGCGGCGCAGCACAAGCTGCCGAGCAGGCCATCGAACATTTGCGCGTAGCGACCCGCGACATCGAGCCCTCGATGGCCGCTCCGCACCGCTTCTTTGAGCGCGGCGGAGTGCGACACCAGATACTCGGTGCAGGTCTCTACGAGGCCGGAGTTCAAGTCCTTGAGACTTGAAGCGGTCGAAAGCGCCTCTTCAGCCATCCGGCGCGCATTATGAAGTCGGGTTTCCATCACAGCAAGCGAATGCTGTCGCACATGTCCCATACGAATCGCCGGAATGCAGGCCGTCCGCGCAGAAGGCGCTTCACGGGCCCCGTGACCGCTCCGCCAGGCTAAGGGGAGACTGCGTTTTCGCGCTCCGCTAGCACAGTTCGTGCCCTCTCGACCTTTCGGACGTAGCGGGCGATTCCCTCGGCGATCCCATCGGCCAAGAGTTGGCGATAGGGGTCGGTCGCGAGTGCTTCGGCCTCCTCGGGGCGGGTCAAAAACGAGGCCTCGCACAGGATCGCCGGCATCCGCGCACCCACGAGGACATAGAACAGGGCCCGTTTGACACCGCGATCGACGAGGCGCGGAAGCTGTCGCCGGCCACTGCGGAGCGTGGCCTGGTGCACGACCTTTGCCAGCTCGAGCGAATGCGCGACCTGTTCGCGGCGGACCAGGCTCCCGAACAAGGTCGACAGCGTGCTGACGTCGGCCGGAGCGGCGTTGTTCTCGCGAGCCGCGAGGCCGAGTGCCTGCGCATCGTGAGTCGCGTCCAGCAGGTAGGTCGAGACGCCACCGCGCTCGTTCAGGGCGGGCGACGCATTCAGGTGGATCGACACGAACAGGTCTGCGCCCAGCGCATTTGCGATCGCGGTCCGCTCTTCGAGACTCACGAAGCGGTCGTCCTCGCGCGTGAGCACGACGCGAGGGTCGGGCAAGGTGCGTGCGAGAACCCGGCGCACCCGCAAGGCGAGATTCAGCGCTACGTCGGCCTCCGACAGGCCGTTCGGCCCGCGCGCACCGCCCTGCACACCGCCGTGGCCAGGGTCCAGCACGATCGTGCGAATGCTCGCGGCGGGCTCGGCTAGCACCGTGCCCGGATTCGTGAAGTCGAGCACGACGCGATACGGACTAGGCAGGAAAAACAGGCGGTACTGCGTCGACTCGGCGACCTCGAACTCGACACGCATGCTGTTGGCGTCGAGGGCGGAGGCATGCACGCGCGCGACCCCGGCCGCGCGGATCTCGCGAGACTCGGGCAAAGGGTCGCTGCGCGTCGCGCGATCGAAGTCGAGGACGATGCGACGCGGAGCATCCGGCTGAGCGGGCAGCTCGCCGCGACGAAACTGCGTGGCCGCGTCGAACGTCAACACGATGCGAACTTCGGATGGGCTCGCGCCACTTGCCGCCGTGAGCGGCGCACTCGGCGGCGCGACGACTTCTTCATCTTCACCGGTGTCACTGACTTCACCGAGCTGATCGATCGACAGCAAGCGCACCCGTTCGGCTGGGTCCTGGGTGAAACGCGCGGCTTCGTGGCCCGACATCGCGACATCGTGTGCGCGAGGTGGAGCGATCGTGAGCGACTTGCTTCGCGTTCGCGGTGAGGTGGGCCTGCGCGTCTCGAGCTCGCCGTGCAGGGCGCGCGTCGCAGCGACGCAATCCGCGCTGCCGGCTTGCCGGCTGTACTGCCCGATCAAGCGCTGCGCGAACAGATCGGCAGCGCCGCCATCGCTCGAGTCGCGCGCGAGCACGCGCAGAAAATCGAGACCTGCGTCGCACGCTTCATTCGTGTTGGTCGCAGTCGCGTGCGCGAGCGTGTCTTCGACGATCGGCAGCGCACGCGCGCACAGGCCGCACGTGCCCTCGATTCGCGCGTGCACACGTGCAAGTCGCGTGATCGCACGCACGCGCGCGATCGGCTCGACATTGCTGGCTCGCGCCGCGTCTTCGAACATGTGCTCGAGCTCGGTCGCGCGATACGCGTATAGCTCTGACTCACCGATCGACAGGACTGGCGGCGCGCGATCGGGTGGCGCGAGCGGCTTCGCGTTTTCATTGCACGCAAGCAGCAGGGCAGCGACTCCGGAGAGTGCCCGTGGGACACAGCGCGGCGCGCGCGAGGATCTCTCGCCGGCGCGAATCGCAGGCCGGCCACCCGACTCGACTTGCTCGCGACTTCCGAGCACCGTAGCGTCGGCATACCGATGAGTAGGCCGTTCACAAGGGGGCAAGGCACGCATGGTCTACCGTGACCCAATCGAGATGGTCAACGAATACATCCGCCGCTTCGGACGCTCCGTGGCTGCCGATCTGCATCCACTCGATGCGAGTGGTTACACGGATGTTCGTCACGGCTCACTCGTCATCGGAATCAATGCGTTCGTAGAGAAAGACGTCCTCTTGATCCTCGTGCGGATGTGCAAAGTGCCGGACGAGAATCCTGAAGCGCTGTTTCGCAAATTGCTCGAGCTCAACTTTCTGTCGACGCGATCTTGCTCGTTTGCGATCGACTCACATCGAAAGTTCGTCTACCTGCGCGCGATGCGGCCGCTCGATGGCCTGGATTACGAAGAGTTCGTCGACCTGCTCAAGACTGCGGCGTCGGTGGCCAGCAAACTGCGCGATCAAGTGCCCGACCCCCACGCCTGAACTGTCACGCTTGAACTGTAGGGCTGAGCTGTCCGGCGGGACAGGGTGCACTGGTTATTGACCAAGCCGCGTCCAAGTATGACGCGGGCCCACTTGCCCCTCGGCCCTGCTTTGACCGAAAGCGCGCGGTGCGCAAAACTGCCCAAGTTGGCGAATACGCCGGCGAGCTTCTGAAGTGACGAACGAAGCCGACTCCCAATCCGCCCAACCTGCCAACGATTTCGAGCATTCCGTGGACGAAGCGCAAACCGGGTCGAGCCAAGCCAAGGACCGCGACAGCCACCCAGAAGGCGTGGCGGCGGGAGCCGAGCGCGCGCGGTTGACCACGCAGCCGGGCATGGCGCCGGCACACGGTGCGGATCACGCGGATAACGCGAATAACGACTCGCAGGTTGCCGCTGGCGAGGATGAGAGCGCGGTCAGCAGTGGGACGGATGAAGCGGCCGAAATCGATGCGGCTGCGCGCGGAGTTGCCCAAAACACAGAAGACCTACCGAATGCAGCCGAGGCGGCGGAGCTCGATGCCGCTGTGCGCGGCGAAGCGCTCAGTGCCGTTGCTCCAGCTGCCCCTGAAAATCGAGCAGAACGCGAAGAATGCGAAGAGCCACAGCTGAGCGAGCCATCCGCGCAGGCAGTGCCTGTGGCGCAAGAGCCGCTCCCAGCTGCGCCCGCGATCGAGTCTGCGCAACAACCGCTCGCAGCTGCGCATGACGAGCTCGCACCGGACGAAGAGCCGCCCGCAGCTGAGCCAGTGATCGACGCCACACCGCGCGAAGAGCCGCTCGCAGCTGCACCGGCGCCAGCCGCGCGCCGGCGGCGAGAGCTCGACTTCGAAGAAGCGGAGCGCTTTGCTGCGAACATTCGGCCGTCGTGGGCAGATGCCCCACCGATTTCTGCGCCGCCGCCGAATGCGATCGGCGCCGTCGACGGAGCGGCGCGCGTGATTCGTTCCAACACGCGCACGGATCTCACGACGCCGCTACGCAAGCGGCGCGGCAGCGCGTACGCGATTCTCGCGGCTTCTCTCCTCGGAGTGGCGGGTCTGCTGTATCTCGGGATTTCAAGCTCGACCGTAGACCACTCGCGGCGAGGGCTTTCAGCGAAGGATCACGAGAGCGGCCCGCACGTCTTGAAGCCAGCGCCCGAGCCCGTCGAAACGGCGATTCAGCCGGCGCAAACGCCGGAGCCCACGCCGCCGGAGCAACCGCAGCTCGCAGCTGCGCAACCGAGCGAACCAGCCGCACCCGAACCTTCGGTCGCGCCGGAAGTTGCGCCGCCCGCAAACACTGCAGAACCGGGAACTGACACCCCGGAGCTGAAGGAACCGTCGTTCGCAGGCGAACAGCCGCAAGCCGAGCCCGCTGCGGTTGCGGCGCCCGAGATCGCAGCCCCCGCGAATGAACCGGCCGCGCCGCAACTCGCAGCCGCGCCGGAACAGCCGGCCTCCGAGCCGCAGCCAGCCACACCGGCAGCCGAGCAAGCACCGGCCCCGCAGCCGGCAGCGGCGCTCGCCGCCGCCCCGCGCGCACCCGCTGAGGCGGACGAGAAAATCCCGCAGCCATCAGCTGCAGCCCCGCCCGCACTGAAGCCGCTGCCGGCCGGGCCGAACGATCGCAGCAAAGTGGAGCTCAGCTTGGCGGCCTATCCGCCGAACACGAAGTTGCGGGTCGATGGCGTGGCGGTCGAAAATCCGTATCGCGCAAAGCTCCCGAAATCGAGCAAACATCGGATCGACGCGGCAGCGCCGGGTTACTCGCCCGAGTCGCACGTGATGCGGATGGAAGCGGACGTCCAGCTGATGATCTCGCTCAAGCGCGAGCAGGCGCGAGACGTGAAGGCCGACCCCTACGCCGCGCAGCAGCGTCGCAGCACGACGGCGGCAGCCCAGGTTGCGCCGCCCGCCGGCCCGAAGCGCGATCGCGGCGCCGGCTTCGTCGCCGAAAACCCGTACTAGAGCAGCGCTAGATAGAACCCACATTGCGCACGTTGATTCTCCGGCGCAGCGCGGTTACATCAGCCCCGTGCCGTTGATCCCGACGTACGAGGTTCCAGATGCCGCTTAGGCTCGCGGTGCTCATCTCCGGCCGCGGCACGAACCTCGCCGCGATCCAACACGCGATCGAGGAAGGCCGCTGCGACGCGCAGATCGTCAGCGTCATCAGCGATCGGCCGACCACACAAGGCCTCGCCTTCGCCGCTGAACGCGGCATTCGCACCGCCGTCGTGAAGCTCAAAGACCATCCGACGCGCGAAGCCTGGGACGAAGCGCTTACGCAGCGAGTCGCCGAAGCCGAACCGCAGCTCGTCGTCACTGCTGGCTTCATGAAGATCGTCGGCAAACAGTTCCTCGCGAAGTTCTCGCCCCGGATCATCAATACGCATCCTGCGCTGCTCCCCCTCTTCCCCGGCACCGACGGCCCCGGCCTCGCGATCGCGGCGGGCGTTCGCGTGAGCGGCTGTACCGTCCACGTGGTCGACGGCGGCGTCGACAGCGGCCCGATCCTGGCGCAAGCCGCAGTCCCGGTCATCGCCGGCGACACGCGCGACAGCCTTCACGAACGCATCCTGCGCGCCGAACACCAGCTCCTGCCGCAAGTGATTCACGCGATCGCACGACGAACCATCACCCTCGAACCCACCGTGCGCATCGACGTCAGCTCGGACGAGCGCGCGCAGCTCTTCTCGCCGCAGTTCGACGAACCCAAACCGTGAGCGCCCGCTTTTACGACGTCGTCGTACTCGGCACGGACTTGGCTCCGCTCTTGTGCGGCGCCCTACTCGCAAAGCGCGGCTTTCGCGTGCTCGTCGTTCCACAAAACGAACCCGAGCCGAACTACAGCGTCGGACCGTTCGAGCTTCCAGCGCGCCCTCTGCGCTGCGTGTTCGGCCAAACTCCGACTGCACACCGTGTCTTCTCGGAGCTCGGTCTCGGTCAGAGCTTGCGCCGCTTGTCGACGCCGCTCGATCCCGCATTTCAAATCGCGATGCCGGGTCACCGCTTCGACGTCTCGCGCGACGATACGAAGCTTGCGCGCGAGCTCGGCCGCGAGTTCCCCGGTGTTCGCCGCCCGATCGAAGACTTTCACAAGCGCGTCGCGCGCGTGATGCAAGGGCTCGACGCCGTGCTCTCGCACGACTTGATCTTGCCGCCCGAGACGTTTTTCGAACGCCAGCGTTTCATGCGCGCGCGCCGAGCGCTCGAGATGCCGCGCAGCGACAATCAAGACGACGTGCTGTCCGAGTTTCCCGACGAGCACCCGTTTCGCAGCCTCGCGAGTCTGCCCTCGCGTTTCGACGGCGGCATCGATCCCGCCCACGCCGGGCTCGCACCGCCGCTCCAACTGCTCCGCTTGTACGGCAACCAACGCCGCGGCGCGCTTGCGATCGACGGCGGTCACTTCGCGCTTCGCGAGCTGCTGATCCAGAAGATCCAGTCGCACAGCGGTCACGTGCGGCTCGACGAGCACGCAGCCGAGTTGATCGTCACGCGCGGGCAAGCGAGCGGCCTGCGTCTATCTCGCGGCGGCGAAGAGATCTCGTGCGGGTTCGTCGTCGCCGGCGTCGACCTCGCAGCGCTCCAGCGCTTGCTGCCCGATCGCTCCGCCTTCGAAGAGCTCTTCGAGCGCATCGGCGAGCCGCAAGTGCGCCAGTACCGCTACACGTTGAACGTCGTACTTCGCAAGCGCGGCCTACCCTCCGGCCTCGGCTCGAGCTTGTATCTCGTGTCGGGAAAAGAGCACGCCGGCCCCGCAACTCCACTTCACGTGAACGCACAACGGCTCGACACCGAACACGCGCTGCTCTCGGTCGAAGCGCTCTTGTCGTCGCGCCGCGTCGAAGACGACTCGAGTTACGTGCCTGGAACGCGCGGTCAGATCATGACCGCGCTGCGCGAGCTGCTGCCATTTCTCGACGAGCACTTGGTGTTGGTCGACTCGCCACACGACAACCGTCCGCCCGAGGGTGCAGTCACGAAGCTCGACAACACGAGCCTCGCAAAGCGCGGGCCGAACACCATGCGCGCGGTCTACTCGTACCCTGTGGTGGGTGCGCTCGGCCTGACCGCGCTTCCACTGCGCACACCGATCAAACACCTCTTGTTCTGCAATGCGCAGATCGTGCCCGGTCTCGGCAGCGAAGGCCTGTTACTCGCAGCGTGGGGTGCTGCCCGGCTCGTGACTTGGGCCGACCGCAGTCGCTCGTGGATGCGTAGGCGGCTGTGGACAAAGGTGGAAATGTAGCTGACGGCTGCAGAGTGATCCGCGGTCGAGGTTGCTCGGGTAGACTGGGGCCACTCGATGAACGCTCCCGCGCCGCTCCAAATCAATCTTCACCAACTGCTGCGCGCGGTCGTCGAGAAAGGCGCTTCCGATCTTCACGTCACGACCGGAACGCCACCTCAGCTGCGCATCGACGGCTCGCTCCTGCCGATCAAAACCGCGCCGCTCACGCCGGTCGACACGAAAGCGCTCTGCTACTCGGTCTTGACGGAGGAACAGAAGGTCCAGTTCGAGCGCGACAATGAGCTCGACCTCTCGTTCGGCGTCAAAGGCCTCGCGCGCTTTCGCGGCAACATCTTCGTCCAGCGCGGCGCGGTCGCGGGTGTGTTCCGCCAGATTCCGTTTCGCATCATGTCGTTCGAAGAGCTCGGCTTGCCGCCGGTGATCGCGAAGCTCTCGAACTTACCGTCCGGCCTCGTGCTCGTGACCGGCCCGACCGGCTCCGGCAAGACCACGACCCTCGCCGCGATCATCGACAAGATCAACGCCGAGCAGCGCTCGCACATCCTGACGATCGAAGACCCGATCGAGTTTCTCCATCCAAACAAGCTGTCGGTCGTGAACCAGCGCGAAGTCGGCGCCGACACGAGCTCGTTCAAAGACGCGCTGCGCTACGCGTTACGCCAGGACCCTGACGTCGTCCTGATCGGTGAGTTGCGCGACCTCGCGGCGGTCGAAGCGGCGCTCACGATCTCCGAGACCGGCCACCTCGTGCTCGGCACGCTGCACACTAACAGCGCGATTCAGTCGATCAGCCGCATCGTCGACATGTTTCCGCCGCACCATCAATCGCAGATCCGCTCGCAGATCTCGTTCGTGTTGCAAGGCGTCGTCACGCAGATGCTCGTCCCGAACGCAAATGGTCCCGGTCGCGCGCTCGCGATCGAGATCCTGATCCCGAACGCCGCGATCCGAAACTTAATCCGCGAAGACAAAGCGCATCAAATCTACTCGGCCATGCAGATGGGCCAGTCGACGACCGGCATGCAGACGATGAACCAGTCGCTCTACAGCTTGTTCGCGCGCAAAGTGATTACGCGCGAGGAAGCGCTGAATCGATCGATGGAATCCGACGAGCTGGAGATGATGATCCGGACTGGGAAGTAGCGCGCGGCCGATTGGGTCCCCCACTCGACACTCCAGGACGCACGTAGAGCCCGCGAAGGCTCGAATCGCGGCATGGAAAGTCGGGATTGTCGTCCAGTGTAGCCCAGCGTCGGTTTTTGCTCGCGTCCGATGGGGCTGCGGTAGAAATTACCCAAAGGATCACTATCTTCTCGGGTTTCGTGCCGGGGCGGCGAGGTCGAACATCCTTATGAGGCGATTCACGGTTCTGTACATCCTCCTCTTCGCCGCATGGAGCGTGAACTCCACGGCGTCGGCGCAGGATGCGCGGCAGCGACAAGCTGCTGCTGAAGCTTACGACCGCGGGACTGCCGCTTACCTCGAAGGATCGTACGGCGAGGCGGCGCAGTGGTTCGAGACTGCAAATCGCATGGCGCCCGCTGCGCCGGCGCTGATGCAAGCGATCCGCGCACACGAACACGCGGAGAACCACACGCGCGCTGGAACGCTCGCGCTCGAGCTGCAGGGTACGTACGCAACAGAGTCGCAAGCGACCGACTACGCGAAGAACGTTCTCGCGACGACCGCACCGAAGCTGCTGCTCATCCAAGTCACGTGCGACGAGGACTGCAAGCTGGACGTCGACGGCAAGCTTCAAGAGTATCTGGCGTTCTTCGACACGCCCGGCCACGCGCACGTCCTCACCGCGACGTTCGAGACGGGTTCCAAAACGACCAAAGTAGTGGGCGACGCCGGCCAAACGCGCGACGTGAAGTTCGAAGCCCCGCCGCCTCCCCCGACGCCTGCGATCGATTTCTCGGCTGATGCGTCTCAATCGAAGGACGGCATGACGGCCGGCCGACCACTTCCGCCGCTGGTTACGTGGATCGCCGCGGGCGTGACAGGCGCCGTCTTGGGAGCCACGATCATCTCTGCGGTCGACATGTACAACGGCGTTCCTGAATACAAGCGTGCTGCAGCAGCCTCGAAAGGCTGCACATCGCAGAGCAGCAATTGCACGGAGCTCTCACGAAAAGCGCAAGACGAGCTCGATAAGGGGCAAAGTCGTGAGTTGCGTACCAATATCCTGATTGGCGCGACGGCGTTTGCCGCTGTAAGTACTGGCGTCATCGCGCTGTTCCTGACCGACTGGTCTTCGCACGACGCGAGCGGGAACAATGAGACTCTGGGACTACGTGTCGAGCCGCGGCCCGGGGGGCTGGCGACGACGCTCGAGGGACGCTTTTGAACGAGTCGCTGACAGCCTCCGCGGATCCATTCGCGAGTAGCCTGACGGGCAGAAGGCTGGGCCGCTACGAGGTACTGGCGCGTCTCGCATCAGGTGGGATGGCAGGCGTATATGTAGCCCGTGCGCTCGGTGTCGCCGGGTTCGAGCGGCTCGTCGCAGTGAAGGTGCTGCATCCGCACCTCGCGCACGAGGAAGAGTTCATCTCGATGTTTCTCGACGAGGCGCGGCTGGCAGCGCGCATTCGTCATCCGAACGTCGTCCCGACGATCGACATCAGCGATACGCCCGACGCCGGCTTCTACCTCGTGATGGAGTACATCGAGGGCGACCACCTCGGCGCCTTGCTCCAGCGCGCGTGGAAGCTGGGCAAACGCCTGCCGTTCAACGTGACTCTGCGCATCATCGTAGACGCACTCGAAGGCCTGGGCGCCGCCCACAACCTGGTCGACGAGGCGGGCCGGCCTCTGCAGCTCGTGCACCGCGATGTGTCGCCGCACAACATCATGGTCAGCACCGATGGCGTCGCGCGCATCACCGACTTCGGCGTCGCGAAGGCCGAGGTGCGTTTGAGCACGACGCGCGAGGGCCAGTTCAAGGGCAAGCTCGCCTACATGGCGCCCGAACACGCGAGCAACGGTGACGCCGATCAGCGCTCCGACTTGTTCTCGATGGCGATCATCCTGTGGGAGAGCCTGGCTGGGAAGCGGCTGTTTCGCGCTGAGAACCAGGCTGCGACGCTGAACAAGATCTGTCTCGAGCCGATTCCGATGCCGTCGTCGGTCGATCCGGCGCTCGCGGTCTTCGACCCGATCCTGGAGCGCGGCCTGGCGCGCGATCCGAACCTACGCTTTCAGAGCGCGGAAGAGTTTGCGGAGGCGATCGAAGAGACAGCGCCGACGCTCGGCGGTCTGGCCAAGCAGCGGGAGGTCGCGCAGCTCGTCCGCGAATACGCTGCGGAGAAACTCAGCAAAGACGCCGATCTAATCCGCGATGCGATCTCGCAGCTCGCGGCGAACAACCCGTCCGAGCCTTCGCCCGGCTACAGTGCGCCGATCAGCCCAGAGCCGCCGCCGCCCGCGCTGCCGCCGGCACCGCGCGTGTTCGCGCCGCCGCCAGCAGCGGCGTCGCCGAACCTGTCGGTGCCGCACCCGGCCGGGTTCGCCCCGCCGGCGGCCGCTGTGCCGATGGCTTCCGAAGTGTTCTCGCAACTGCGCGAGCCGCTGCCGCTGCTCGATCTCGAGCCGCACGAAGGCGCGCAGGCGAGCCGGCGTTGGATTTGGGCGGCTGCGATCTTCACGCTCGCAGCCGCGATCGGCGTCGCGGTGATCTTGAGCATGCGCGACGACCGCGTGCGGACCATGCCGCTACCAGCCGCAACGGTCGAAACGCCCGCCGCTCCGATCACGCCGATCGAAACGACGCCGGCTCCGTCCGAGCCAGCCGCACCGGCGAAGCCCGAAACGAGCCACGAAGCCCGGACTGGTGACCGGCCGTCGCGGCGTTCGACTGAGGCGCGCGAAAATACCGAGCCGAGCGAGCCCGCGCGCACCGCCGATGCACCGGCCGAGCCGCCCCCCGTGCAGGCGAACGAACCTACACCCGGGCGTGAACCTCCGACGAGCGCTTCGACTCCGTCAGTTCCGTCGACAGGGCGCCGCGAGCCGCGCGAACGAAGATCACGCGAGTCGGAAGGCAACGGACCGCAACCGGTGCGGCCGAACGTGCCCGACGACTTGATGCTGAATCCATATCGTTGATCGTGCGCCGCTGACGGCTGCAGACGCACACGGCCTGCGCGTGTACGGCAGCAACGCGTTTTGACCCTGCGCGAACGCTTCATATAAGCTTTCGAAGATCTCGCTGCTGCTGCCGGAGGGTGCATGGCTGAATGGGTCTGGGAAGCACGTGCACGCACCGGAGAAGTCCGCAAAGGCGTGATGGATGCGGACGACAAGGAGGCCGTCAATCAACGGCTTCGCGCGCAGCAGCTCAATCCAGTCAAGGTCAAGAAGAAGGGCGTCGAGCTCAAGCTGCCGTCGTTCGGTGGCGGCGTCACCGCGCAAGAGCTCGTCATTTTCATCCGTCAGTTCGGCACGATGATCGACGCCGGTCTGCCGCTCGTGCAGTGCTTGGACATCTTGAGCAGTCAGGGTGACAACAAGAGCTTCAACGCGGTGTTGAAAGACATCAAGGGCTCGGTCGAGCAGGGCGCGACGTTTTCCGAATCGCTCAAGCGCCATCCGAAGGTGTTCGACGAGCTCTTCGTGAACCTCGTCGCCGCCGGTGAGATGGGCGGTATTCTCGACACGATCTTGAACCGCCTCGGTGTGTACATCGAGAAACGCGTCAAGTTGCAGCGTCAAATCCGCGGCGCGCTCGTCTACCCGATCGCCGTCTTCTGCATCGCGGTCATCGTCTTGGGCGTCTTGCTGACGATGGTCGTGCCGACGTTCGAGAAAATGTTCGCGGACTTCGGCGGCACTGACAAACTTCCGCCGCTCACGAAGTTCGTGATCGGCATGTCGCACGGCGTCGTCGATCGGTTGCCGTACATCATTCCGATCGGCATCGCGACCTTCATCGGAATCTCCTGGTCGTACCGCACGACGCGCGGCAAACGCTTTTGGCACTGGCTGTCGCTCGTGTTCCCGGCGGTCGGGCCGACGATGCGTAAGATCGCAGTCGCGCGCTTCACGCGCACGATGGGTACCCTGCTCTCCTCCGGCGTACCGATTCTCGACGCGCTCAGCGTCGTCTCGAAGACAGCCGGCAACGTGTTGATCGAGCAGGCGCTGCGCGACGTCGCCGAGAAGATCACGCAAGGCCGTACGATGGCCGAGCCGCTCGCTGAGTCGAAGATCTTTCCTTCGATGGTCGTACAGATGATCGGCGTCGGCGAGCAGACCGGCGCGCTCGACGTCATGCTCAACAAGATCGCCGACTTCTACGAAGACGAAGTCGACGTCGCAGTCTCGGCGCTGACCGCGATGATGGAGCCGGTCATGATGGTCGGCATCGGCGGCATGGTCGGCTTCATGCTGATCGCGATGTACATGCCGATCTTCGACATCGCGGGTGCGGTCAAGGCCGAATAACCGAGGCGAGTTTTAGCTATGAGTACAAGGCCCGAGCCGAGCCCGACTCCGCCCGGACCTGCGCTCGGTTCGCCGTCGCCCTTGCCGACCGTGTTCGACTCGGAGGAGCAGCAGCAGGCGGCGCGCCGCCTCCTGCTGTTCATGGGCACGCGACTCGGAGTCGCGACGTTGCTGCTCGGCAGCACGCTGTGGCTCGCGCTCGAGAACACGCACGGCACTGACTCGTTCACGCCACGCTTCTTGATGGCGCTGATCGCCGCGATCTACGGCGGCTCGCTCGCGTCGTCGGTGTGGTTGTTGCGGCGGCGCGATCACGCGCGCGTCGCGACGCTGCAAGTCGGCCTCGACCTCGTGCTCACGACCGGGCTCGTCTACATCACGGGCGGCGCCGGCAGCGGGTTCAGTTTTCTCTACGGCGTCGCGGTGCTGATGGCCGCGATGGTGCTCGGTCCGACTCCGGCGCGCGTCGCGGGCATCCTCGCACTCGCGATGTACACGGCCCTGATCGCCGGATTGTCATTCGGCAAGTTGCCGCCGCCGGCCGATCAAGCGGTCGACGCGTACCAGATGCCGGCATCCGAGCTCGCCTACGCGTGGTTGTTGAACGTGTTTGGATTGTTGCTCGTGACGCTGCTCGCGGGAAGTTTGGCTGCGCGCGTCTGGTCGGCAGGCGGACGGCTGCGGCTCGCCGAGGCGAGCGCTGCATCGCTCGCGCGATTGAACGAAGACATCGTGCGCTCGCTCAACTCGGGGCTCGTGACGACGGATCTGAACGGGCGGATCCGCTCGATCAATCCCGCCGGGCTCGAGATCTTGCGCGCCGAGTTCCAAGGCTTGCTCGGCGAAGCGGTGGAGCGACACCTTCCGATCGAAGCGTTTCAGAGCGCGCTGCGCGACGGCGTGGTGCGTGCGGAGGGCAACGCGCGCGGCGCCGATGGCGGCACTTTTCCGGTAGGGTTTTCGCTGAACGCGCTGAACAACCTCGATGGTACGAGCATCGGCGCGCTGATCTTGTTCCAGGACCTGAGCGAGATCGTCGCGCTGCGAGAGACGGCCGCGCGCGGTGAGCGGCTGGCGGTGCTCGGGCGACTCTCGGCCGGTCTCGCACACGAGATTCGCAACCCACTCGGTTCGATCTCGGGGTCGGTGCAACTCGTGAAGGACTCTGCGCGGCTCAACCAAGAGGACCGCAACCTACTCGGCATCGTCCTACGCGAAGTCGAGCGGTTGGATGATCTCGTGAGCACGATGCTGCTCGTCGGGCGCCCTCGTGAGCCGATGCGGAAGCCTTGCGATCTGCGCCAACTCGCGGACGACGTAGTCGAGATCACGCGGCGCGGGCCTGCAGCGGACGGCGACATCGACATCGACGTCGTGCGCGGCGATCTGCCGGTGATGGCCTGGGCGGACGAAGATCAGATTCGGCAGGTCATGTGGAACCTGCTCAAAAACGCCTTGCAGGCATCGCCGCGCGGGACGGTGGTTCGCGTCGGAGCGAGCGTTCGGGCTGGGTTTGCGGTGCTCGAGGTTTCGGATCAAGGACGCGGCATCGATCACGGGCAGCGGACGAAGATCTACGACATGTTCTACTCCGAGCGAACGCACGGCGCGGGGATCGGCCTCGCGCTCGTGCGGCAGATCGTGGATGCCCATCAAGGCAAGATCGAAATCATCAGCGAGCAGAGCCGCGGTGCGACGTTCGTTGTGAGCTTACCGATGGCACCTCGGGCGTCCGATCCCGCGAAGTTGAGCGGACACGAGCTGCACGAGCGAACCACGATCCACTAGCCACTAACTCGCGACGCGCTCGCTTTCGCTCGTCCAGACCACCGAGCCAGCCGTGAGCTCGCTCGCAGCTTCGTAGAGTGCCGCTACGGGCGGCGCGTCGAGGTGCTCGAGCTTGGCGTCCTCGAGCGCCGCTCTCAGCTTCGCGTTCAACACTGCACCCGCTTCCGGTCGCCGCTCCGGCCGGCGCGCGAGCATCGCCCCGAGCAGCAGGTCCAGGCTCGCCGGCAGCGCGGGCCGCACGTCGCTCGGACACGCCGACTGCGCGAACAAGATCTGCGCGAGCACCGCGAACACCTCGCTCGCATCGAACGCCGGCGCACCGCACAAACACTCGTGCAGGATGCAGCCGAGCGCGAACACGTCACTCGGCCCTTCGACGCTCTGGGGATCGCGAATCTGCTCGGGGGACATGTAGCGCGGCGTCCCGATGTACTCGCCGTGACCGGTGTGCCCGGTGGGACCAGCCAGGTCGCGTGAGACACCGAGGTCCACGATGCACGCGCCTTCGACGCGGCCACCCGCCAGCAGGATGTTGCTCGGCTTCAGATCGCGATGGACGATGCCTCGCCCATGCAGCGCACCGAGCCCACTCGAGAGCCGCTGCGCGAGCCGCAAGCTTTCGATCGGCGTCAGACCATCTCGGGCGAGCCGCTTGGCGAGCGTCTCGCCTTCGATCCACTGCATCGCGAGAAACGGCGCACCCGAGTCCGTGTAGCCGTGGTCGATGTATCGAACGACTGCGGAGTGTTCCACCGACGCTAACGCGAGGGCCTCACGGAACGCGCGCTCGGGTCGTGCCGCTCGTGAGAGGTACGTCACCTTGAGTGCGACACTGCCGCCATCGCGAAGGTCTCGCGCGCGAAACACCAGACCCGAAGAACCCGCTCCTGCTTCGGATTCGATCACGAATCGCTCGGCGACGACCTCGCCCACTCGGGGTGCCCCTGCCGCGACGAACGCCGCACGCCCCGGTCCATCCTTGAAAGTTAGATTCACGCGTAACTCCTCTCAGCCGGCCCGGCTGAACCCGCGGCGCCCAACCGCACCGCCTCACGAGGAAGGCGTGACTTTTGGTGTCACGATGTGACGACAGAGCCGGTTTCGATCGGGAAGTCCGAGCCCTACGTTCCGGAAGACCCACTCTGCGTTACAGGCTGGGCTCACGATGTGAACGGCCGTACGCTCTCGGGGATCGGGGGGCCGCCTGAGCGTGGGGCAAACGTTCGGGGCCCGCCCGACCGGGATGCACGACTATGAAGCGCTTCACACCTTTCTTAGCCGGCTCTTCCGACTGCGCTCCGCACAACGCCGCCGTCGATCTGGACGAGATCCCGGAAGGAAGTCTCGGCGCATTCGGGGGTGTCGACGAGACGATCGAACATTTCTCGGGCGTCCCGCGAGCGCCGACTCAGAGCTTCGTCGGACGTGATCACGCGCTGTCCGAGCTCAACGCTGCGATCGTGCAGAGCCTGCAGGGGCGCGGCTCGCTCGTGTTGATCTCGGGTGAACCCGGCATTGGGAAGACGCGCCTGATGGCCGAGTTCGCGGCGCTCGCGCAACGTGCAGGCGTCATCGCGCTCTGGGGCAACTGCTGGGAAGGCGGCGAAGCGCCGGTGTTCTGGCCGTGGATTCAGATCTTGCGCGCGTACCGCCGCGGCCGCGATCCCGCCGACGTCCGGCGCGAGCTCGGCGCGGCGGCGCAAGCACGAGAGCTCCAAGCGATTCTGCCCGAGCTCGCCGACGGTTCTCTCAACGAGGCGAGCACAGCCGGCGGCAAAACAGCCGCGGCGTCGCAAGAAGCGCGCTTCCGCTTGTTCGATGCGGTCGCGGGATTTCTGCGACGCGCAGCGCAGGCGCGACCGCTGCTCCTCAACATCGACAACCTGCATGCGGCAGACGGCGCGTCGCTTCAGCTGTTGCGATTCATCGCGCAGGACCTGTGGGATGCACGCGTCCTCGTCGTCGCGAGTTACCGCGAGGGCGACGCGAGCAGCGACACGCCGCTCGGGCGATTGCTCGGTGAGCTCGGCACGAGTGTGCAGCGCATTCAGCTGACCGGCCTCGCACCCGACGACGTCGCGCAGCTGATTCGAGACTTCGGGGTCGAGGTCCCGGAACCCGAGCTCGCTCGGGCATTGCACGCGCGAACCTCAGGCAATCCGTTCTTCGTGCGCGAAGTGCTGCGTTTGCACGGCGCAGGCCAAGACGCGCTCGAGAGCGTGCCCGACAGCGTCGCGCTCGTGATCGAGCGGCGCTTGTCGCGGATCGGTGTCCGGCCGCTCGAGTTGTTGCGAAGCGCGGCAGTGCTCGGGTCCGAGTTCACTGCGGAGACGCTGTCGGCTGCGAGTGGCCAGCCACTCGAAGACGTGCAGGCCGGATTGCCCGAGTTATTGTCGGCCCGGCTGCTCGCACGCGATCGCAGCGGGGACAGCTATCGGTTTGGTCACGCGCTCGTACGCGAGGTTTGTTACGCGCAACTGCCGGATTTGCAACGGCGTCAGCTGCATCGCAATGCCGCACGCGCGATCGAGCGGCCGGGCGCCGATGCGCGACCAGCAGAGGTCGCGTTTCACTATGCCCGTGCCGGCACGGCCGAGGACCTCGAGCACGCACTCGCCAGCTCGGTCGTCGCGGCGCGCGATGCGCGGCAAGTGGGCGCACTCGAAGACGCGACGAGTCACTTCGAACGCGCACTCGAGCTCACCGCCCGTGTCGTAAGCGCGGACGATCGACGCCGCTGTCAGCTGCTGCTCGAATTGGGCAGCGTTCAGATGATCCGCGGGCTACTCGTCGCAGCCCAGAAGACGCACGTCGCTGCGGCGAAGCTTGCCCAGGCGTGTGGCGACGCCGAGCTCTCAGCGCGCGCCGCGCTCGGGTTCGGAGTGGAGTTCGGCGCCGGTGGCTCGGACGACCAGGAAGTCGAGCTGCTCGAGACTGCGCTCGCAGCGTTGCCGGAAGCGGATAGCTCGCTGCGCGCGCGCGTGACGTCCCGGTTGTCGCGCGCGCTGCTGTTTGGCGTGCGCCACACGGAGCGGGTGGCGCTCGCGGAAACCGCGCTCGTGATGGCGAGGCGGCTCGACGATCCAGCGACGCTCGCGAGCGTTCTCTACGCCCGCCACCAGTCGCTGTGGACCGGTGCACCGGCGGAGGAGCGCTGTCGGATCGCCGACGAGATCGTGCAGCTAGCTGAGGCGACGCGGGATCATGAGCTCGCGATGCAAGCGCGCGCGTTGCGGCTCGGGGACTTGCTCGAGCTCGCGGCACTCGATCGATACCGGTCGGAGTGCGCGACGTACGCGCGGCTCGTGCACGACGAGCACGCCGTGACTTCGGCGTGGCACGTGCCGATGCAGCAAGCGACGCTCGCGATGTTGAGCGGGCAGTTTGCGGAGGCGGAGCGATTGGGGGCGCAGGGCTTGTCGCTCGGACGGCGCCTGTCGCAACCCGGGATCGAGGTGTTTCACCACAGCGTGCTCATGACGATCCGCTATCTGCAGGGTCGTCACGCGGAGCTCATCGCCGTGTTGCGTCACGGCGCGGACGCCTATCCGACGTTGCCGGTGTTTCGCGCGGGGCTCGCGTTGGCGCACGCAGAGCGAGGCGAGAAGCTCGAAGCGAACTTGGTGTTCGAGCGGCTCGCGGAGGGGGATTTTCGCGGCGTGCCGCGAGACATCTTGTGGGTGTTCAACCTGGCGTTGTTGAGCATCACGGCGCACTTTTTGAAAGATGCTGCGCGCGCGAAGCTGCTCTACGGCTGGCTCGAACCGTACGCGAAGTACAACGTGCGCGTGACGCGCATCGGAATCAGCAGCATCGGCTCGACGCACCACTACTTAGGTCTGTCAGCCCTCGCATTCGATGACGTCGGCGTTGCGATCGGGCACTTCGAAGCCGCGGTCGCGTCACATCAGCGCCAAGGCGCGCTCGCGATGTTGGCGAACAGCGAGCTTCAGCTGGCGCGCGCTTTGGAGCGACGTGGGGGAGACGACCGTCGCGCGAGGGCTGCGCGCGAGCGTGCGTCGGAGTTGGCGCGCTCGCTCGGGATTCGACTCGTGTTGGCGGAGCTCGACGCCGCGCAACCGCCGCCGCTGGCTGCAGCCGGGGCCATGACCACACCCTCGCACAGAAACGTCAGGCTCCGGCGCGACGGCCCGGATTGGCTCATCGAGCAAGCGGGACGCACGTTGCGTCAGCGCAACGCGGTCGGGATGGAGATGCTCGCACGCCTGCTTCGGGAGCCGGGCCGCGAGTTTGCAGCGCTGGACCTTCGCGGCAGTGAGGGTGTTGCGGGATCGGATTCGGGCGAGCTCTTGGACGAGCAAGCGACCCGCGGTTATCGCGAGCGTGCGGCGGAGCTGCGCGAAACGCTCGAAGCCGCGGAAGCGATGAACGATGCCGGTCGTGCGAGCAGTGTCCGCGAAGAGCTCGAGCAACTCGAACACGAGTTGCGACGTGCGATCGGGTTGGGCGGCCGCTCGCGGCGCGCCGGAGCGACCTACGAGCGGGCGCGGATCAGCGTCACAAAAGCGATCAAAGCCGCATTGAAGAAGGTCGCGGAGCAGGACGCGGCGCTCGGTGCCCATCTCGATCGCAGCGTGAAGACGGGCCAGGTCTGCGTGTACAGCCCTGACCCGAGCGCCGACATTCACTGGGTCGTCGAGAACTAGCTACCGACGTCGTTGACGGCGACGGCGACGGTCGTTTCACGTCGCCGTCGCCGACAACGTTCACGTCAACGTCAACGACACGTCAAAGCTACCGCTTCAGGATCTGCACGATGCAGGTCCCGCCCAGCCCGATCATGTGGGCCAAGCCGTTCGTCGGTCGACCCGGAATCTGGCGCCTTCCCGCTTCTCCACGCAGCTGCCAGAAGATCTCCGCGATTTGTCCGAGGCCCGTCGGCCCGAACGGATGACCCATCGCGAGCAAACCACCGCTGCTGTTGATCGGAATGCGGCCCGTAAGCTCGGTCGCGCCTTCGTCGATCAAGCGACCGCCCTCGCCCACCGGACACAAGCCCATCGCTTCCGCGTACAAGATCTCTTCGATCGTCGCTGCGTCGTGCAGCTCGATCATCCCGAGCTCACTCGCGCCGATGCCCGCGCGCTCGTAGGCAGCTTCCGCCGTTCGTTTCGTCAGACTCGAGAAGTCCGGCGCACTTGCGAGCGTGCTCTGGGAAACTGACGCGGCCACCCAAACCGGCTTCTCGATGCCGAGCCGCCGAACCACGTCCTCGCTGACCAGCACCGCTGCAGCGGCTCCATCGCCAAACGGGCAGCAATGCAGCACCGTGAGCGGCGGAACGACGACGCGCGCGGCGTGGACTTGTTCGAGCGTCACTTCCTCCTGGTACTGCGCGTACGGGTTGCGCGCGCCGTTGAAGTGCTGCTTCACGCTCACTTTCGCGAGCTGATCGATCGTCGTCCCGTACTTGTCCATGTGCGCTTGCGCGTCTCGCGCAAACGAGACCATCGGCCCCGTCGGCGCCTTGTCGGCCTTCGGCGCGCTCTCGGTCTTTGCGGCTTCGGGCTTGGCTTCCGGCTGCGGCGCTTCACTCGGCTTCGCGCTCGAAGCTTCGCGGCGCGGCAACATGTCCACGCCGAGCGCGAGCGCGATGTCGAACTCTCCCGTCGCAACGTCGAAGTACGCGCCACGGAAAGCGTAAGAGCCCGTCGCCGACGCGTTCTCCACGTTCGTGATCGAGAGCCCCGTCTGCCCGAGGTTCGCGAACAACCGCGCACCCGCAGTCATCCCGAGGCTCGTGTGGCCACACCATGCGCTCTGCAGATCTTTCCAGGCGAGCCCGGCCGTCTCGAGCGCACCATTGATCGCCGTCGTCGCCAAATCTTTCGGCTTCTTGTCGCGCCACTTGCCGTACGCGTGCAGGCCTACTCCGATCACAGCCACTTTCCGCATATCGGTTCTCCAGTGAAGAGGGCACACGAGCCCGCCCGCAGCCCTCAGCTGCGGCTGCCGCGAGCTCCACCCTCTGCAGCCTTCAGCTGCGGTTCGTGTTGATCACGTAGCGCTGCAGGTACGACTCGAGCCCCCAGCGCCCGCTCGCCTCGCCGATCCCCGACCACTTCGCGCCCGCAAACGGCGCCTTCGGCGTGAGCGCGAGGTGCTGATTCACCCAAACCGTCCCCGCCTCGAGCTCCTTCGCGACGCCGGTCGCGCGCTCCACGCTCCCCGACCAAACCGAAGCGCCGAGCCCGAAGTGCGTGTCGTTCGCGCGCTCGAGCGCGTCGTCCAGCTGCTTGTACGGCAACAGCGGCAACGCCGGACCAAACTGCTCCTCGGCCACGAGCGCCGTGCGGTCGTCGACCTCGGTCACGATCGTCGGCGGATAAAAATAACCCGCGCGCCCGAGCCGCTCGCCACCAGCGTGGACCTTGGCGCCGCTCTTCTTCGCGTCGTCGACGAGTCTCGCCACGCGTTCGAGCTGCATCGCGTTGTTCACCGGCCCGAGCTGCGTGCCCTCTTCGAGCCCGTCGCCGACGCGAACCTCTTTGGCGAGCTTCGCGATCGCAGCCACCAGCGGCGCAAACAAAGCTTCCGGCACGTACACGCGTTTCACCGCCGTGCAGACCTGGCCCGAGTTGTGAAACGCCGACCAAAACAGCTGCGGCGCGATCTTCGAAGGATCCGCGTCATCGAGCACGATCGCCGGATCGTTACCGCCGAGCTCCAGCGTGACGCGCTTCAAGTCCGACGCTGCGGTCTGCGCCACCCGCTTGCCGGTCGCAACCGAACCCGTGAACGACACTTTGCGAACGTCCGGGTGCCCGCTCAAGAGCGCGCCGAGCTCGTTGCCACCGCTGACGACGTTCAACACGCCGGGCGGCAACACCTGGTTCAGCACCGCGCCGAGCTGCAACGTCGCGAGCGGCGTGAACGGCGAAGGCTTCAACACGACCGTGTTCCCGGCGAGCAGCGCAGGCGCGATCTTCGTCATCGCGATCAAGATCGGAAAGTTCCAGGGCGTGATGCCGGCGACTACGCCATACGGCCGATAGCAGATGTCGATGCGGCCCTTGTCGTTGTCGCGCGTCACCTCGTGCGGCAACGGTTGGTCGGCTGTACTTCGCAGCTGAACCGACGCACCGAGGACTTCACCGATCGCGAGGGCGAGCGGCTTACCCTGCTCGAGCGTGAGCGTGCGACCGATCTCCTTCGCGTGCGCTTGCACGCGATCGGCGGCAGTCCGCAGCACCTGGCGGCGGAACTGCTCGTCGCGCTTCCAAGTCTTGAACGCGCGTTGCGCCGCGGCGACCGCCTCTTCCAGCTGCGCCGGCGTGCAGGCTGGCGCTTGCGCGAACACCTGCTCGGTCGCGGGGTTCAGCACGCCAAAACTTTCAGCAGCCCCGTGCTGCTTACCGTCGATCGACATCGTGTAGTCGGACATGGACGACCTCTCGCGTGAGTGTGTGCGTACCCGCTCTGTGTGGGAAGGACGCTACAACATACTTGTCAAGCGTTCAACAAGTTGTTACGAAACTGGGGTGAACGAGAGTGCGGAGGGAAAACGCGGGGATCGGAAGCCCGCCGGTGGCGCCGAAGGAATCCGCGAAGCGCCGTCCGAACCGCCCCCACCTCGCAAAGCTGGAGCACGGCGCACCCAGGCCGAGCGCACGGCCGAGTCGGACCGCAAGCTGATGCGTGCGGCGCTGAAGCTCATCGGCGAACGCGGCTATCAAGGAACGTCGCTTGCTGCGATCGGTGAAGAAGCCGGTTACAGCCGCGGCCTCGTTCACGAGCGGTTCGGTTCCAAGGCCGGCCTCTTGTGGACTCTCGTCAAACGCATGCTGCGCGTCTGGAACCACGAAGGGCGCGCGCGTACCGACGCGAGCCGAAGCGGTATCGACGCGCTGTGCGACATCGTCGACAACCATCGCCGCGCGATCGAGCGCGATGAAGGCATTCGCGCGTTCTACGCGATCTTGTTCGAGGTCCTCGGTCCGATCCCAGAGGTCCTGCCCGAGTTTCAAAAGCTGCACCGCGACTTTCGGGCGGACATCGAGCGCGCGTTGCGGGCCGGCATCGAAGCGGGCTCGATTCGTGCCGACATCGATCTGCAAGCGCAAGCCGTGACTCTGCTCGGCGTGCTGCGTGGAATCGCGATCCAGTGGCTTCTCGAACGTGACGCGTTCCCGCTCGAGGCGACGTACGAAGCCGTCAAATCCAATTTGCGCCGGAGCCTTGCCGCGTGAGCTCGCCTGCCAAGCCGCGAAGTGTCGAGCACTACGCCGAGCTCACGCCCGACAGCGTCGCGTTGTGGGAGGACGGTCGAACGCTGACCTGGTCCGAGTACAACGCGCGCGCAGACCGCCTCGCCGAAGTGTTTGTCTCGCGCGCAGGCGTGAGTGCGGGGGACCGTGTCGCGCTGTGCATGCAAAACCGCCTCGAGTGGTTCATCACGCAGACCGCAGTCGCAAAGCTCGACGCGAGCCTGGTGCCGGTGTCGCCGCGCCTCACGCCCGCCGAGGTCCATTACATCGTGGCCGACAGCGGCGCGCGCGTCTTCGTGTTCGACGCGGAGGACGTGGCAGCGGTCACGCGGGTTTGGACCAACGAACCCGAGAGCGAAAAACACTCGGTCGTGCGGCTGGCGATCGGGCTCGAGCGCGGCGGCCGAGACGACGTCACGGCATTTGCTGCCGCGGCTGAAAGCGGCGAGCGGGTCGAGCGCTGGGCCGCGCATGCCCCGCGCTCGATCGTCTACACGTCGGGAACGACCGGCCGGCCGCGCGGCGTCGTCAACGCGCGGCCACCGCGCGCGCCGCTGTCGATGACGCAGCTCGCCGAACAGCCCCCACGTTCGGGCGACGGCGGCACGCGCAACCTGCTCGGCGCGCCACTCGTGCACGCGGCCGGTCAATCCTCGGCGCGCGCCACGCTTGCCGCGGGTGGCTGCGTCTACATCCTGCCGAAGTTCGGCGCTGAACGGGCGCTGCAGATCATCGCGAGCGAACGCATCACGACGACGTTTCTCGTGCCGACGATGTTGAACCGAATCGTCAACCTGCCGAAGCAGACGCTCGACCAGTACGACGTCAGCTCGATTCGAACGATCGAGCTGACGTCGTACTGGTCGAGCGTCT
>DASRXR010000145.1:0-8997 GCA_035687405.1 Polyangiales bacterium | reverse complement strand
CGCGCCGAACGGCTCATCGAGCAGGAGAATCTTCGGCTGGTTGATCAACCCGCGGGCGATCGCAGCGCGTTGCGCCATCCCGCCCGAGAGCTGATGCGGGTAGACGGTCTCGAACCCGGTCAGGCCGACGAGCTCGATGTGCTCCTTGATCTCGCGGCGCTTCGCTTCAGGCGTCAGCGGTGAGTTCTCGAGGCCGACCCCGACGTTCTGCTCGACCGTGAGCCACGGAAATAGTCTGTGATCCTGGAAGACGATCCCGCGATCGAGGCTGGTGCCGGTGACGCGCTTCCCCTCGACGCGAATCTCGCCGGTGTACTCGCCGTCGAGGCCGATCAAGAGCCGCAGCAAGGTGGATTTGCCGCAACCACTCGCGCCAACGATGCTCACGAACTCGCCCGATTGAATCGAAAGCGTCAGGTTGCTGAGCACCGGCAGCACTTCGTTCTTCACGCTGTACTGCTTGCTCACGCCGCGAATCTCAATGATGTCTGCTCGTTCCATGGTCGTACCCTCGAATCAAATGCCACGTACGCGCCACTGAAGTGCGCGCTGTTCCAGCTTGCCTGCGATCGCGTTCAGCGTTGCGCCGACTGCGCCCGCGATGATTACGCCGACGAGAACCTTGTCCATCGCGAGCGACTCGCGACCCTCGATCATCAAGTTGCCGATGCCGAGGCCGGGGGCGAGGAGATACTCCGCGCCGAGCGTGCCGAGCCACGCGTAAATCAACGCGAGCTGCACGCCGGAGAACACGGAAGGGAGCGCGGCCGGCACGATCACCTTGCGGATGACCTGCCAGCGCGTGAAGCGAAACACCTGTGCGACTTCGAGATACTCTCGCGCGACGCTGCGCACGCCTTCATGCGTGTTCAGCACTACGGGATAGAACGCCGCGAGCGAGATGAAGACGACCTTGGCGAACTCGCCGCTGCCGCACCAGACCGAGAGCAGCGGAATCCAGGCGAACACCGCGACTTGCTTGGCCGCGTGAAAGCTCGGGCCGAGCAAGCGATCGGCGATGCGCGACATGCCCATCAGGCCCCCAACGAGGAGGCCGATGGACGTGCCGAGCGAAAAGCCGAGGAGATCGCGGGTGAGGCTCGCGATGAGCGGCGCGACGATCGCGCCGTCGCGATACTGTTGGATCGCGCTGGTGACGACCTTGTCCGGGCGCGCGACCAAGAACGTATTTACGAGCTTGTACTGAGTCGCGATGTACCAGACTGCGAGGAAGACTAGCGGAACCGCGAAGCCGCGGAAGAAGCTGCGATCGAGCTTGCGGGTGGCCGGAGTGGACTGCGTCGACTCGGCAGCGGGAGCGGGAAGAGCCGAAGTCGTCATGACGCACCTCCTGCCGCTCCTGGCTGCGCGGGGCCGTCGAGGTTGGCCTCCGGGCGCCAACGCAAGAGCCGCGCTTCCAGCAACGCGAGGCCCTTGTCGATGGCGAGGCCGACCAAGCCTACGACGAGAATTGCCGTGAGCACGAGGTCGAGCTGGAACAGCTGGCGGCCCCACACGATCATGAAGCCGACACCTTCCGAAGATGCGAGCAGCTCCACGGTCACGAGCGACAGCCACGCTTGTGTGATCCCGTAGCGAATGCCGACGAACATTCCGGGCACCGCGCCGGGCAAGACGACTTTACGCAGCAGCTGCCAGCGGCTGAAGCTGAACACGCGTGCGACGTCGACGTAGTTGCGCGACACGCCGCGGATGCCCTTGAGCGTGTTCAGCGCAACCGGGACGAGGCTCGCGTGTGCGATGATCGCTACTTTCAGCGACTCGCCGATGCCGAGAAACATCATCGCGAGCGGAAGCCAGCCGAGGACCGGCACCTGACTGATCGCTTTGAACGTCGGGTGCAGGTAGTCCTCGACCGTGCGCGACAGCCCCATCGCCACACCGAGCAGTAAACCGAGCGCTCCGCCCACGAGGAAGCCACCGGTCACCCGCGCGAGGCTGATGCCGATGTTCGTGAGCAGATCGCCCGACTTCAGTTGTTCGACGAGCGTTTCGCC
Source organism: Polyangiales bacterium (assembly GCA_035687405.1). GTDB lineage: Bacteria > Myxococcota_A > Polyangia > Polyangiales > JAFGIB01 > JADGRF01. The sequence goes on along the minus strand of DASRXR010000145.1, from coordinate 6,979 downwards.
GACGGTCCCAGGCGCAGGCAAGATCTGCGGTGCGACCCACTGCCGCGCGGTCGCCACCGTCCACACGATGAACAACAACGCGGGTAGGATCAACCCCAACCCAGCGCCGAGCGACGCCCCCGCACGCGCGAACGGTCTTCGTTCGGGCTCTCGAGAACGCCTTGAACTGCCTAACGTTCCCATTTCGAGTTCCGTGTTTGCTTGCAACATGGGTTGGTTCCTTGCCAATGCGCCCGGTCAGAAGCCGAACTGCAGCTGCGCGGCAACTTCGTTCGAGGGGCCCTGCTTGTTGAGCTCGTCGTCGCGATGGTTGTAGTTGATCTGTAGCTTCGTCGTTTCCGCGAAGAAGACGTTCAAACCCAAGGTGAGCGTGTCGACCTTCGTGCCGACGACTTTCGTGTTGCGTGTGAAGCTGTCGAAGCGAACGAACGGTTGCCACGTCTTCGGCCACCAGTCGTCGTAACGACCTTGGTTGCGGAAGCCCGCGACGAACTGTTCACCAAAGCTGAGGAAAAACGTGGCGACGTGTGAACGGCTCGTGACGTCCGCGCGCAGCGGCTCCACGAGTGTCGTACCCGTCGTCTGCGTGTCTTTACCGACGATGAACTCGTAGGTGAGGCCGAACGGCCAGTGGTTGTAGTAGACGTCGACGCCGTAGCGCTGGCGGTCGCCTTTGCCGGAGATCGTCTTTTGATCGGCGAGAACCGTGTTCTTCTTGCCGTAGTACGCCGTGCCGCCGATCGTGATCTGGCGCAGCCACGAGTTGTATTCACTCGGGACGGTGAACGCGAGGCGACCGATGAAGTCTTTCCAGTCGTTGTCGTCGCCGGTGTTCGGACCCGTGCCGTTGATCAGACCGAACGCGTAAGAGAGGAGCGCTTGGCGATACGAATAACCGTAGTCCATCTGGGCGAAGAGATCGCCCTTCACGATGACGCCGATGTCGCGGCGCGCGAGTTGCAACGCGGTCGTGAACTCGGCGTTGCGGATGACCGGCTTCAACTCTTCAGTCGCCGGAACTTCGAGACCGAACGGCAAGAGCTGCTGGCCGAAGGTCACGGTGAGTGCGGGAGTCTCGCGGTCGACCGTCGGCAGGACCGAGTACGTGATGTTCGCGTCGAGCAGGTTCAGGAAGCTGTTGTTCGTCGCGGTTTGCGGCGATGCGCCGTACCGAAGCGAATAGGTCAGGTTCCGGCCTTCCTCGTAGTCTTTGTACAGGGTGCCGCTGAAGCCGATGATCGCAGACCCAATGTCGAAGTTCGAGCGCCGCGCGTACGTGCTCGCGTTGGTCGTGTCCTGGTCCTGCCAGGCGAAGCGCGTTTGAATGACACCCGTGATCAGCAAACCGCGGGTCGTGATCGCGGTGTGCAAGTCGCGCTCGCGCTGCCACTGAAACTTGAAGTTCTCGAGATCGGTCTGCAGGCCTTGCTGATCGTCACGAATGCTTTGCAGCTCGAACTTCACGTCGAGAGGCTCTTCCGGCGGTACTTCCGCACCGGCCGCTCCTTCTGCGGGCGGTGCGGCTGGCGCACTTTCGGCAGGAGGAGCAGGCGGTGTGCCGGCGGGCGGAGGCACGCCGGGCTGGTTATCCGGCCGATCGATCGGACCGATCGGCGGTTCCGCACCAGGTTGAGCTGCTTGAGCGAGCTCCGTAGCGTCTGAAGCGGACGGCTGCGGAGGTGTTGCCTGAGCAAGGACCAAAGAAGGAATGAAAATGAGTATTACGAGTAGAACAAACTTGGACATGAGAAGCGGACTCATGACGCATCCCAGATGCGCGCGGGGTTGGGAGTAAAGACTCGTGGGACTGAGTACAGTGCCCACGGGTACTCCCGTGGAATCCACGCAACCAACTGACCATCTGCTTCGTTCTCACGCCGCTTTGGACTTCGCTAGTTTCGCTTCGACCTGAGTTCCCTTGAAGAACTCGGGGTTCTTGCCCGCGAAGAAGTTGTACGGATGTGTGAAGACGAGGTCGCGGAAGTTCTGTTCCGTGAGCGCGCCCTTTTCGACGAGCGAGTAAGTCTCGGCGAGGACCTTCGTGAGATCCGGCACGTCCCAGTGACCGCTGTCCGACGCCCAAAACGCGTTCAACTGAGCGCCGAGTGGATTGACGCGCGTGTTGAACGCGTACGCAACCGTCGGATCATCGGCTTCCGAGCCGAAGAAGAAGTTCGGCACGTAGCGATCGCGGATGTCTTCGATCCGCTCGATACCAGCGAGCGCGAAGTCGTCGAGCGAACGCGGATCCTGCGGCTGCCGGCGCGAGTTGTTCGAGACGCCGAGCGCGCCGCCGAGCACCGTCTTCACGTCGCCGAGTCGCGTGCGCACGACATCACTGCCGTACTCTCGGTACAAGCGATGCAAGAGCTCCGCGTCGATGTGATCCGGGTTGTAGTTCTGGACGGCTTCGCGATTGCGCTTTTCCCAGTGACCGACGAGGTCCGAGTAGAGCGTCGCGCCCCAAGCGGCGCCACCTTCGAGGAAGCCGACGCGCAGATCCGGGAAGCGGCGCGTGACACCGCTGAAAAACAGCGATTTCGCGAGCGCTTCGGACGCCGACGCGAAGTGGCCGATGTGGTTGTACATGTAGCTCGAGTAGGAGCTGCGGCTCGTCCAACCCATGCCGGCGGAGTGCGTCGTGAGTACGGTCTTCAGCTCGACCGCTTTCGCCCAGAACGGGTCGTAGTCGTATTCGCTGTCGACACCGAAAGTGTCCAACCAGTTCGCGTGACGCGCGACGTCGGGATGGTGCTTCGACGGGTACTTCTCAGCGACTGCGCGGATCGGCCGGCGCAGATTGCCGGGGATCAACGCGACCTTGAGGCCGAGCGTGTTTACCGCGTATTCGAGCTCTTCGATGCCTTCCTGCGGGGTGTGGAGCGGGATCGCAGCGACCGGTGTCAGCCGATCGGCGTATGGCTTGAAGACGTCGCGGTGGTACTCGTTGACGGCGCGAATCAACGCCCGGCGCAGCTCTTGGCTGCCGACGTGCGTCGCGAAAGTCGACACGTTCGGAAACAGGATCGCGTAGTCAGTGCCCGACTCGTGCAAACGCTCGTGGAGAAGGCGCGGGAGCGAGACGGTTGCCAAGTCGTGTGTGTTCTTCGTCGGGATGGCCCACCAGGGCGGCCGCACCGAACGCGTCGCTGCGCGCTGCTCGGGCGAGAGCTCGTACCACTCGTTGTTCAAGTAACCGAAGCCGCGGTTGATCGCCGCGCGGAACTGATCGACCGCCGTACCGCCACCGTGTTTCGCGATGTAGTCCTCGAGCTCGGGTGCGAACTCGATCGTGTGAAGGTCGGTGTCGATCACCGGATAGTCGAGCCGGGCCTTGAGCGCGGCTGACGGGGAGGTATTGATGGAGTGCAGGTTCTGAGTCATGTCCGCGCCTCTCTTCGGAGTTGGGGAACCGGGGTTGCGAGCTCGATTAGGCCGCGCCGCGCGCGGGTCTCACCCGGGCAGTTCGCTAGGTTACGAGCCCTGTCTGTTTTAAAAGAACAGATTTCACTGGCCGAGGCAAGAGTTTTGTGCGGCCGATCTGCGACCCGCGCGTACTTTGCCGGTTCGTCTTGAATTAAAGACAGCGGATTCGTAGCGTGCGGCCACGGTCGGCGAAGGGCCGCTCCGTCACACATCACAGGTGACTGCATGGATCTGCTGTTGAAGGGCAAGCGGGCGATCGTGACCGGCGGTAGCCGCGGCATCGGCAAAGTGATCGCGCGCCAACTCGCGCAAGAGGGCGTCGATGTCGTGATCTCGGCGCGGAATAAGGAACGGCTCGTCGCGACCGCAGCCGAGCTCTCGGCCGAGACGGGTCGCCGGATCATTCCTGTCGTCGCCGACACGGGCAATAAACAAGCGGTCGACGCGCTAGTTGCAGCGACGGTGGCGGAGCTCGGCGGGATCGACATCCTCGTCAACAACGCTGCGGTTCCGGGCGGGATCTCTGCCGCGACCAAGCTCGAGGAGATCATCGATCAGGAGGTGCTCGACGATCTCGACATCAAGGTCGTCGGCTATCTGCGAACCGCGCGCGCAGTCGCGCCGCATCTGGTTGCGAAGGGGTGGGGACGCATCATCAACATCGGTGGGCTCGCGATTCATCGCACCGGCCGGCCGGTCGCGACGTTGCGAAACGTCGGCGTGGCCGCGATCACGAAGAACCTCGCGGACGAGCTCGGGCCGAAAGGCGTGAACGTCGTCGCGGTGCATCCGGGTGCGACGCGGACCGAGCGCACCGATCCGAACAACGAGCGCGATCTGGCGGTGCACTCGAGCATCGGGCGAATCGTGGACTCGTCCGAAGTCGCTTGGGTCGTCGCGTTTCTCGCGTCGCCGCGCAGTGTTGCGATCAACGGCGACGCGATTGCCGTCGGCGGCGGAAGCCGCGGCAGCATCTATTATTGATTACTGTTCGAGTGAAGGAGAACGAGCATGGGCACAGCTAAAATCGAAGTAGTTCCAGTCGCCGGCCGGATCGGCGCAGAGATTCGTGGCGTTCGTTTGTCGGGCGACCTCGACGCCGAGACTGTTCAGGCGATTCGCAGCGCATGGCTGCGGCACAAGGTCGTGTTCTTCCGAGGTCAATCGCACCTCGATGATCGCAGCCAAGAGGCGCTGACGCCGATCTTCGGCGCCGGGCCGATCTCGCATCCGACCGTGCCGGTGTTGAACGGAACGTCGTTCGTACACGAGCTCGATTCGCGACACGGCGGCCGCGCGAACTCGTGGCATACGGACGTGACGTTCGTCGATGCGTATCCGCGCGCATCGATCTTGCGGGCGCTCGTCGTTCCTCCGCACGGTGGCGATACGACGTGGGCGAACACTGCGACGGCGTATGATGACTTGTCGCCCGATCTGCGCGCGCTCGCGGACAAGCTTTGGGCGCTGCACACCAACGAGTACGACTACTTGTCGAACAAGCAGAACGTCTCGGAAGACGACTTGCGGCGCTACCAGGAAGTGTTCACGTCGACCGTATACGAGACCGAGCACCCGGTCGTGCACGTGCACCCTGAGACGGGCGAGCGAAGCTTGATCCTCGGTCACTTCGTGAAAAACATTCTCGGCGTGCCGAGTCGCGACTCCGCGCACTTGTTCCAGGTGTTGCAGGACCACGTGACGCGTCTGGAAAACACAGTGCGCTGGCGTTGGGCGGCCGGTGACGTCGCGGTTTGGGACAACCGCGCGACGCAGCATTATGCGATCAACGATTACGGCGATCAGCATCGTCTGGTGCGACGCGTGACGGTCGATGGCGTCGCCCCGGTGAGCGTCGACGGCAAGCGCAGCAAGACGCGTAGTGCAACTCCAAAGCCCGCAGTTCAGCAGCGCCGCGCCGAAGCGAGCGCCGCCCTCGTCTAGCTCTCTAAACTCACAATCCGAAACAGCCGAACGAGAATATACATGACGCAACTTTCCGCAACTGAATCTCACGCCCGCAACGTCAGCCTCGAGCTGGATTCTCCCGAGCTCGCGACGACATACGATGTAACGAGCACGCGCCAGTTCGATCACGGCAAAGTGCTGATCGCAGCGCTCGCGCCGAAGCCGGGAGAGCGCGCGCTCGATATCGGTTGCGGTACGGGGCGGCTCGGCGAATACGTCGCGAACCTCGTCGCTCCGAGTGGCGAGGTGATCGGCGTCGATCCGCTGCCGTTGCGGATCGACATCGCCGGGCGCAAAAATCCTCGGTTCAGCGCGAGTGTGGGCCGGGCGGAGGACCTTTCGAAGTTCAAGGACGAGAGTTTCGATCTCGCCTACTCGAACAGCGTGTTTCACTGGGTGCTCGACAAGCCGACCGCACTTCGGGAGGCGTTGCGCGTGCTCAAGCGTGGCGGCCGCTTCGGCGTGAACAGTGCGGATGCGGATCGGTCGCATCAGTCGCAGAAGCTCGTGCGTGAGGTCTTGCTCGAGGAAGGATTGAGCAAGTCGGATGGCGCAAATGCGCTCGGCACGAACTACCGCGTGACGGCGCAGGAGCTCACGAAGCTCTTGAAAGAGGCCGGTTTCAAGGATGTGGACGTGAAGTCGCACACGTTTGTCGACGCCGTGGAAGGTGTCGACGACTTGATCGCGTGGAGCACCAGCAGCTCGTTCGGAAACTTCTTGTCGGACCTGAGTTCGTCGGAGCGCAGCCGCGTGCGCGAGGGTCTCAGCCGCAAGCTCGAAGCGTTGCGCACCGGCGCAGGGATCAAGCTCGAGCGGCATTTGGTGTTCGCTACGGCGCGCAAAGCGTGATCGTGTGAGGTAAATAGAAGGCCATGGAAAAACGACGCATCGGTACGCTTTCGGTCTCCGTCGTGGGGCTGGGTTGCAACAACTTTGGAATCCGTTTGGACGCTGAGCGTACCGATCGCGTCGTGCACGCCGCGCTCGACTCTGGCATCGACTTCTTCGACACCGCGGACGTTTACGGGGGTACGCGTAGCGAGGAGTTTCTCGGGCGCGCGCTCGGGAAGCGCCGCGACGAGGTCGTGTTTGCGTCGAAGTTCGGCATTCCGCTCGATGAGCAGCGCAAAGGCGCGCGGCCCGAATACGTGAAGCAAGCGCTCGAAGCGAGCTTGAAGCGGCTCGGGACTGATCGCATCGACTTGTATCAGTTGCATCGCCCCGATCCGGAGGTGCCGATCGCCGATACGCTCGGTGCGCTCGAGGAGCTCAAGCAGGCGGGCAAGATCCGTGAGATCGGTAGCTCGAACTTCACTGCGGAGCAGATCGCGGAAGCCGAGAATGCGGTGAAGCCAGGAGCTGCAAGGTTTGTCAGCGTTCAGAACGAGTACAGCTTGCTGCAGCGCGAGCCGGAGCGTGGCGTGCTCGATGCGTGCGTGAAGCGGGGCATCGCGTTTCTGCCGTATTTTCCGCTTGCGAGTGGCGTGTTGACGGGCAAGTACGCGAAGGGTGCACCGGTGCCGGGTGGTACGCGGCTGTCGGCGCCGGACGGGCCGCTCACGCCACGGTTTTTGTCCGAGCG
>DASRXR010000144.1:0-36577 GCA_035687405.1 Polyangiales bacterium | reverse complement strand
CCATGCCGCCTACGCCGATCAGAGCATCGAGCCGCCACTTCCCGCCGACGAGCCGTCCAACGCGCTGCCGGCATTGGATGATGAGCGGATCGTCTCCCTCCATCTAAGACCTCGTCTCGATACCCTCTAGACCAACACCGTAGCGTCTCACGCCGCGTTTGGTCGCCGCAATCGAGGGAACATGAGGCACATGTGGTCAGTAAGGGTCGGTGGCCCGCACAGCACCGCGCGTGGGACGGCCGCGCACATCCTGCAGCTGACGGCGGCTGGGCTTCGAACGGCCACCGAGTGCGCCCGCTAGCGAGACGAATCCGCGCGACTATTCCGCGCCGACGACGCGCTGCAAAGTCAGATGTGTGCCTGCAGCCGTCAGCGTCGTGCCGGGTGCGGCAAACACGCGCTTGATGTAACCGAGCGCTAGAACACCACCGAAATCCGGGTCGTACACGGCGCTCGTGATTTCGCCCGGAGTCTCGTTGCTCGCAGTCGTCAGAGTCGTGCCGGCCGCCGGCAGCTCGATGCCGCTTTCAGCTGCGGACCCCTGAAACCACGCCAGTTGCCGCGTCAGCTTCCCGCGGTTCTCCAAGGTGCAGACGACTTCTTGGCCGAGGTAGCAGCCCTTCTGAAACGATACGAGCTGCTTCAACCCAGCTTCCTGCGGATACGTGCGCTCGCCAAAGTCGACGCCGAACCGCGGAACGCCCGCGCGCAGCCGCACGAGCTCGTAGCCGCTCTCATCGATCGGAACCGCGCCGGCGGCTTCCAAGCTCGATGCGATCGTCGCCAATGCGCCGGCCTCGCCCAGAAACGAATAGCCGCCGATGCCGAGCTCATCGCTGGCATAGCCCGTAGCCACCGCGACCGTCGCTGCCGCTGCGAGTTGCGACGCTTCCGGACCGACGATCGACAACACTTGCGCTTCCGGCCAGCGTACGAGCTCGACGTCTTCCATGATGATGTAGCGCTCGAAGCTTTCGAGCAGGGCCGCGCTCGCCGACTTGGGAATCACGATCAGGAGCTCTTCGCTCTTCGTGACGGCCCACAAGTCCGCAATGACTTTGCCGCGCACGTGCACTGCGAGCGTGTGAACGCTGCTGGCGCCTTCGAGCGCGCGTAGGTCGTTCGTGACTTGGCCGTTCAACCAGCTCAGGCGGTCGTCGCCTTGCACGCGCACGACCTCGAGGTCTGGACGGAACCAGAACCCCGCGCGCTGCGTTACGTGCCGCGCTTGTTCAGTCGCTGATTGCACTGCATCGTTCATGAGTACGTCCTTCGTAAGGCTAAAACCCGAAATCGCAAGCCGAGCACCAGTGTCAGGCGGGTAGGGGCATCAGCCGCCCGGCGTGAACCTCGACCACGCCCCGCTCGGTTCGCATCAAAAGCGCCCCCGAAGAGCTCACTCCAGTGACCACACCTTCGATTTCTCCGCAAACAGCACGTTCACCGATCATCGCGAGCCGCGGCTCGAGCGCCTGTACGATCGACGCCGGCCCTTCGGCCACGAAGCGGTCGACTTGGTGTTCCACCGCGAACAAGACCTTCGCGAGCACCAACGGCCGATCGAACGGCGGCCGTTCGGACGAAGTCGCGCGCAGTGACGTCGCGATGTCGCGCAGCTCTTCGTCGAACTCGAGCCGGTTCACGTTCAAGCCGATCCCGATCACCACGCTCTCGACCGTCGACCCCAACGCGCTCGTCTCGACCAAGATGCCCGCGCACTTCTTGCCATTCAGCCAGACATCGTTCGGCCACTTGACCTGACACGCGCCCGGCGTACCGACAACGCTCTCCACCGCTTCGGCGACGCCGAGTCCAACTGCGAGCGTCAACGGCGGAAGCTGAGGCAACGACACTGCGGGCCGATCGACGATCGAGAAAAACAAATCCTGCCCGCGTGGGCTCGACCAGGCACGCCCGTTCGAGCCGCGGCCGCTCGACTGCATGTCCGCGAGCACGACGTGGCCGCTCGCTGCGCCGCTCGCCGCGTCAGCGCGCGCGTCGTCGTTGGTCGAGCCCGTCACGTCGAGCGCCCGCAGCGACCTACCGTAGCGCTGCGTCTGCAAGTACGGCTCGACTCGCGAAGCATCCAGCTCGTGCATGGGCGCCTCCGTCTACTGCCAGTCCAGACCTAGATCGACCGCACGCGCCGAGTGCGTGAGCGCACCGACGCTGATCACGTCGATGCCGGCCCGTGCGATCATGGGAATGCGTTCCAGGCTCACGCGCCCGGAGACTTCGATCAGCGCGCGGCCCGCGACGAGCTTCACCGCAGCCGGCAGCTGATCGTCCGCGAAGTTGTCGAGCATGACGATGTCCGCGCCGGCCTCGAGCGCCTCCGCGAGCTGCGCCATGCTGTCGACCTCGCACAATACCTTCGAAGTGTGCGCCGCTCGCGCGCGCGCTCGCTGAATCGCCGGCGTGACGCCGCCGCTCGCAGCGACGTGGTTGTCTTTGATCAACACCGCCGCCGCCAAGTCTTCCCGGTGGTTGTGGCCGCCGCCGCAGCGCACTGCGTAGCGTTCGAGCGCCCGCAGTCCCGGCGTGGTCTTCCGCGTATCGGTGATCCGGGTGCGCGTTCCCGCCGGTAGCGCATCCACGAACGCCCGCGTCATCGTCGCGATGCCTGACAGCCGCTGCGCGAAGTTCAACATCACGCGCTCGCCGTGCAGGAGCGACCGCGCCGGCCCGTGCAGTGTGAGTGCAGCTGCGCCTTTCTCGAGCCATGCACCGTCCGCGACGTGGGGCTCTACGCGTACGCGCACATCGAGCTGGGCGAATACCTCGGCGGCGATTTCCGTGCCGCAAAAGACCAGCCGCTCGCGCGCGGCGACCCGAGCACTACTCGTCAGCGCAGCATCGACGCAGGCTTCGGTCGTGACGTCGCCTCGCCCGACGTCTTCCTCGAGCGCGACCGCTACCACTTTGGTGAGTGTGAGTTTTGGAACCGACATGCCACTGCTTGGATATCACGGCCCGCTGCAGGGCGCCCGCGGACGGCTTGTGCCCCTAGTCCTGCTCCCAAGGCGGCCGTCAAAGCCACCCGCGCGTCAGGAAATCGGAGAGCAGATTGCAAAAGGCGTGGACGAAGACGGCCGCGCCAATGCCCCCGCGCAGCGACCTCAACCACCCGAACAGCAGTGCGGGAAAGAACACGGCGAACCGTGCCACGTGTACCTCGACCACGAAGTGCAGAACGGCGAATAGCGCCGCCTGAACCAGTAGTGCCGGCAGCGAAACGTCGGCACCGAGCAGCCGTACGCGGCGCGGCCAGGCGTCTTCGAGCCGTCCTTGGAGATAGCCGCGAAAGAACATCTCCTCCGGTAGTCCGACGACCACGATCTGCGTCAGCAGGTACGACGTGAACTGGGAGTGTGGGAGAAACGCGAAGGGTTGCCCGGGCGCGTGCCAGAAGTAGAAACCGGCGACGAACGGTGGAAACACCACTGCGCAGACCGCGAGCGCGACCGCGAGCTCGAGCGCGAGCGAAGGCAGCGCTCGGAGCAAGGCTCGCGCCAAGTCGATCACTCCACCGAGCAAGCCATGCGCTTCGCGATCCAAGTCCGGCGTGAGCACGCCGCCGAGCGCGATGCCGTAGCGCGGTAGGCCGCCGGGTGAGCGTTCAGCGCAACGGATGGCCGTAAACACGAACAGCGCCGCGACGAGCAGATGAAGGTTGTCGCGCACGACGGGCAGGAAATCGGCGCGGCTCAAAAGAAACACCACGACGGTGACCGCGAGAAACACTCGACTGACTTCGATCAGCGCAGCTCTGTTCCCGTGATTTCCGTGCATGACTGGCGCGCGCGCCGCGCGTTCGTCCAGCCTACTACAGGCGCCTACGCCACTGCGGCTTTGCGGCCTTGACCATCGTTCAACCGGGCCTACACTCGGCCCACCTTTGGCGGCAGGCATCGGTTGATTGCGGAAGACCTCATCGCAGAGATTCGAGTCCGCACCGATATCGTGGCGCTGATCGGCGACTATGTTTCGCTCAAGCAGCGTGGCGCGAGCTTCGTCGGGCTCTGCCCCTTCCACAACGAAAAAACACCTTCATTTCATGTGCGGCGCGACCGACAATTCTTTCATTGTTTCGGTTGCCAGGAGTCTGGTGACGCGCTGGCCTTTCTGATGCGACTCGACGGCCTGACCTTCCCGCAAGCTGCACGCACGCTCGCCGAGCGCGCCGGTGTCGATCTGCCCGAGTCGGACGATCGCGACGACTTCGAGATGCGTCGCGAGCGCGAGCGCCATCAGCGTTTGTGTGCGTTGATGGAGGTAGCGACGGCTTTCTACGAAGCGCAGCTGACCGAGCACCGCGAGTCAGCAGCCGCGCGCGCAGAGCTCGAAGCGCGCGGCGTGCTGCCCGCGACCCGCGCGAAGTTTCGCCTCGGCTATGCGCCGCTCGCGTGGGATGCGCTCGCGAACTTCCTCGAAGCGAAGGGCCATTCCGTCAAGGACGCCGAGGAGCTCGGCTTGCTCGCGCGCCGTCGCGAAGGCCGCGGCTACTACGACCGCTTCCGGCACCGGTTGATGTTCCCAGTCGCCGACGTGCAGGGTCGAATCGTGGCGTTCAGTGGCCGGATTCTGCCGGAGCCCGCGCCGCGGCCCGGCATGCCCGCCGCAAGCTCCGACCAACCTGCGCCAAAGTACGTCAACAGCCCGGAGAGCCCGATCTACAAGAAGGGCGAGCTGCTGTTCGGCCTTCACGCGGCGCGCGTCGAAGTGCGTCGTAACGGGTGGGCGATCGTGTGCGAAGGCAACTTCGATCTCATCGCGCTCCACCAGGCCGGCTTCGAAAATTCAGTCGCGCCACTCGGTACGGCATTCACGGCGCCACAAGCGCGCTTAATTCGAAGGTTCGCCCAGCGCGTGACCCTCATGTTCGATGGCGACAACGCAGGTATGAAAGCCGTACACGCTGCGTATCCTCTGCTGCGTGCGGCTGAGCTTACGGGACGCGTCGCGCGCCTGCCGCCGGGAGAGGATCCCGACACCTACCTGCGCAAGCATGGAGTACCGGGGCTCACGCGCCTGGTCGAAGACTCGATCGGAATCGTCGAATACGTGATCGACGGCTCCGCGGCCGCCGCGGGCCCGGAAGCCGAGTCGCGCGCCGCCGCAATTCAGTCGCTGGGGCCCCTGCTGATGACCGCTGGGAATCCAGTGGAAATAGAATTGTATATCCAACGGATTGCACGGCGTTTCTCGCTCACAGACCTCGGTGTAGTGAAAGAGCAGCTGCGTCGTGGTGTACGCGGTGCACGAGCCACGCGCCCTTCGAACCCGGGTGCTGAGCGATCGGCGTCGGGGAACCGCGCAGCTGAAACAAAAGTGGCCTCACGTCAAGAGCGTGTTAAGCTGCCGGAATTAGCACTGCAACGAGATTTATTGGGTGCTTTGCTGGACAAGCCCGAGCTCTTTCGGTCGGACTACTCACAGCGCCTGCGGGACCTTTTGACGGTTGAGGATCTACAGGCCATCTTTTCGGCCGCCGCGGCACAGATCGAGGAGTTCGGGACGATCGACGCCTCTCGGCTTGTGACGCAACTGCAGGGGCAAGTGATTGAAGCCGCCGCTTGGCTGCTGGAGCAACTGAGTGTCGAGACATACCCGGACCAAGCGCGTGCAGAAGAAGTTTTACGATCAGGAATCCCGCTGCTCCAAAAGCGCAACATCGAGCGGGAATCAGTGGAGTTGGCAGAGCGGATTCAGCAGGCCCGTCAGCATGGAGATGTGGACCTAGCCATCGCATTGACGAAGCAGCGGGACGCCATGCTTCAAACTGTGAAGGGTCTCAAGAGGTGAAGATGCCGACAAAGAGCACGCCACGATCCTCTCGGACGTCGAAAGCCCCACCGCCGAAGAAGAGCCGCTCGCACGCCGCTCACAGCTCCGGTGGCAAGCACTCGAGTCCGAGACGATCCTCGATGCCGCCAGCGAAAAGCTCGGCTTCCCATAAAGCCAGCCGGGCTGATAGCGCCAAGAAGTCGTCGGTGCGCCCACCTGCGAGGCCGTCAGAACGGCCCGACCGGGCATCGAGTCGACCGGAGCCCAAGGCTGAAACATCGAGCGTGCGTCTCGCAGCCAAGCCCGTGTCAACGAAGGCCCTGTCGATGAAGCCGCCGGCGGCGCAGCCCGCAGTGAAGCCCCCGGCAGCGAGGCGGGCTCACGCGGCGGGGGTCGTCGCGGGGGTCAAAGGCGAAGAGCCCGTGAAACACGAGCGAGTCGAGCGGGTCGAGAAAGCCGAAGCCGAGAGCAAGAAAGCCAACGGCAAGCACGAGTCCAAAGATAGCAAGGAAGCGAAGGGCACTCACGGCGTGCAGGCGAAGAGCAAGGCTACAGAGACCAAGGATCAGCGGGATAACGGTGTTTCGGAATCACACGCACCACCGCGATCGAGTGAACGTCCACGACAGGATTCGGTGCCGCCAGGAGCGAATGGCAAGCGGCGCGAGATCCAGAAGCTGATCGACACTGGTCGTGAGAAGGGGTTTCTCACGTACGACGAAGTGAACGATGCGCTTCCGCCCGAGATGGTCACGTCCGATCAGATCGACGATCTGATGGAAGTGCTCGAAGGGCAGAACATCGAAGTGGTCGTCGCGGCCAATCAAGTTCGCGGCGACAAGGCACCGGCTGCACAACGGCCGCAGCGCTCCGACTCACCGTCGCGCAGCAGTGAGTTCCCATCGGTTCCGCCGGTTGCGCTCGAAGACAGCGACGCGACGAAGTCGAGCGACCCCGTCCGCATGTACTTGCGCAAGATGGGCTCGGTCTCGCTTCTCACGCGTGAAGGCGAAGTCGAGATCGCGAAGCGGATCGAAGACGGCGAAGGCACGGTCTTCCAGGTCATCATCAACTCGCGTGTCGGCATCACCGAGATCCTCGACATCGGCGAGAACCTGCGGAAGGGCAAGATTCGCGCGAAAGACGTCGTTCGCGACGTCGAGCCCGTCGAAGAGGGCGCCGAGATCAACGAGGAAGAGATCATCAAGCGCGTCACGCGCGTCCTCGACAAGGTGAAGCGCCTCGAAGCGCAGAACGCGACCGTTCGCGAAGAGCTCGCGGCGCCAAAGAAGACGAGCGACAAGGCGCGGCGCCAGGCCGAACATTCGATCGAGCTCGGCAACAAAGAGATCGTGCTGACCCTCCTCGAGGCGAAGCTCACGAAGAAGCTGATCGACGAGATCGTATCGCGCATCAAGAGCTACGCGCGACGCGTCGAAGCTGCCGAGAGCGAGGTTTACGAAGCCGAACGTGGCATCGGCAGCCTCAAGTTCGCGGACATGGAAAAGATCGTCGCCGAGATGGAGGCGAATCCGGCGCAGGAAAAGAAGCTCCATAAGCGCTACGGCTCGATCGCGCAGATTCGTCAGGCGTTCGAGGTCGTGAAGGAAGCGCAACAGGCGGTCGCCCGCGTCGAATCCGACATGGGGCAGCCTGTCGATGTTCTTCGCCAGACCTACAAGCGCTTGCACAGTGGTGAGCGTGCGGCCGAACGTGCGAAGGCCGAGCTCGTCGAAGCCAACCTGCGCTTGGTCGTGTCGATCGCGAAGAAGTACACGAACCGTGGTCTGCAGTTCTTGGATTTGATCCAGGAAGGCAACATCGGTTTGATGAAGGCGGTCGACAAGTTCGAGTACCGCCGCGGTTACAAGTTCTCGACCTACGCGACGTGGTGGATCCGCCAGGCGATCACGCGTGCGATCGCCGACCAGGCGCGCACGATCCGCATTCCGGTCCACATGATCGAGACGATCAACAAGCTGATCCGGACTTCGCGTTACCTCGTCCAGGAGCTCGGCCGCGAGCCGAACCCGGAAGAGATCGCGGCGAAGATGGAGATGCCGCTCGACAAGGTCCGCAAGGTTTTGCGCATCGCGAAGGAGCCGATCTCCCTCGAAACGCCGATTGGCGAAGAGGAGGACAGCCACCTTGGCGACTTCATCGAGGACAAGTCGATCGTCTCGCCCGTCGAGACCGTGATCAACAACAACCTCGAAGATCAGACCCGCCGTGTTTTGAAGACGCTCACCCCTCGCGAAGAGAAGGTGTTGCGGATGCGTTTCGGTATCGGCGAAAAGAGCGACCACACGCTGGAAGAAGTCGGACAAGACTTCGAAGTTACGCGTGAACGTATTCGCCAGATCGAAGCGAAAGCTCTGCGCAAGCTCCGCCATCCCAGCCGCAGCAAGCAGCTGAGATCGTTCGTGGAGTAGAGCGGCAAACTGATGTGGCGTCGCCTCCATTTGCGTGCGAACGCAATCGGAGGCGCCGTCGGGCCCATAGCTCAATCGGTTAGAGTCCCCCGCTCATAACGGGGTTGTTCCTGGTTCGATCCCAGGTGGGCCCACCGGGCGATTGGCTTCGGCTTTTCCGCTCAGAGCGGCTTTCGTCCTCGGTCCCTCCCCTGCGCCGCACAGGAAGTGCGGCTCAGTCGGGCCCTCCGGCCGCGCTCGCTCTGAGCGAAAAATCCTCGCAAATCTTGCAGCATCGATCGCCCCAGCCGCTCGTGGCGCGCGTGGAGATCACGTGAAGCGCGCTGCCTTTGTCTTCTCGCTCGGATCGGTTTCCATTCGCGATCTCGATGCGCGCCCAGAGCGGCCGAAACAATTAGCGCTGCAAGATTTGCGAGGATTTTGCCCTGAGAGCGAGCGCGCCCGCAGGCCCGAGCGAGCCGTACTTCCTGTACGGCGCAGCGAAGGGTCGAGGACGAAAGCCGCTCTCAGGGCAAAAGCCGAAGCAAATCGCCATTGCACTTCGGTTGATTCGGAGCTAGGCAAGCGCACGTCGACGGTGAGGGCCGTTGGGTTGGAGGCGGTCGGTGATCGAACAGCTAGCAGCTCTTGCCAAGATCGCTGACATCGATGCAGAGGCCCTGAAAGCAGAGACTGAGTTGCGCGACATACCCGCGCGCATCCAATCTCTACGCGACGACGTGAAGAAGCTCGGCGACCTGCTCGCAGCTGAACGTCAACAAGTCGCAGACGCCGACCGGCTACTCTCCGCTCAAGACGAAGAGATCAGCAACCAGAGTCAGGCGCTGGCCCGCTCGAAACAAAAGGGCGCTCGCGCGCGCAACATGCGCGAGACCGACGCGGTCGAACGCGAGCTCGAGACGATTCGGCGGCTGATGAAGGAGCGCGAGACAGAGCGCGAGACGCTGAAGGAAGCGATCGGAAAGCGCCGCAGCTCGGTCGAGAAGCACGAGCGCGAGTTCTCCGAGCTCGAGAAGTTCGCGAACGAAGAGCAGACCAAGGCCGACGCGCGGTTGGGCGATCTGACTCAGACGCGAGATCGGGCCCTCGTGGGCCGCTCGGAGCTCGTGCCCAAGGTTCCGCCGGACGTCATGCGTCGCTACGACATGATTCGCAGCAAGCGTCAGGGCATCGGTGTGGCGTCGATCGACCAGGGCAGCTGCAGCGGCTGCTTCGTCGTGCTCGCGCCGCAGCAGGTCATCGCGGTGCAGCGGGCGGAGGAATTCATCCAGTGCCCACGTTGCGTCCGCTTCCTCTACTCACGCGAAGCCATCGCCAAACTAGACCCCTCATTCTGAGCGAGGGGCCGCGCCGTTCACTTCAAGAACGCGAGCCATTCTGGATGGAGTAGCTCCGGACCTCGCACGAGCTGAAAGAAGCGATCTTGGATTCGCTTCGTGATCGGACCGCGGCTTCCCGCACCGACCTTCCGCTCGTCGATTTCCCGCACCGGCGTGACCTCGGCCGCGGTACCCGTGAAGAACACCTCATCCGCGACGTACAGCTCGTCGCGCGAGATCTGCCGCTGTTCGACCTCGATCCCGAGCTCCTGGGCGAGGGTGAGCACGGTGCCGCGGGTGATCCCACTCAAGATCGAGCCCCCGGCCGAAGGTGTAGCCATCCGCCCATTCTTCACGACGAACACGTTCTCGCCCGAAGCCTCGGCCACGTAGCCCTGCGCATCGAGCATGATCGCTTCCTGATACCCCGCCGCCACGACCTCGCGTTTCGCGAGAATCGAGTTCACGTAGTTCCCGACGATCTTCGCCTTCGTCATCGTCGCGTTGATACCGGACCGCGTGTAGCTGCTGACCTTCGCGCGAATGCCGTTCTCGAGCCCTTCTTCGCCGAGGTATGCGCCCCAGCGCCAAGCCGCGATCGCCAGCCGCACCGGATTTTCGGGCGTGAACAGCAGCCCCATCGGCCCTTCGCCGAGGAACACGAGCGGCCGCACGTAACACTCGTCGAGCTTGTTCACGCGGATCAGCTCGAGACAGGCCTCCGAGACGGTGTCACGCGACTCGCGGATCACCATGTCGCTGATGTGGGCCGACTCGAACAACCGGTCGATGTGCTCGCGCAGCCTGAACACGGCGCTTCGCCCGTCCGCGCGGCGATAGCACCGAATACCTTCGAACACGCCGAGCCCGTAGTGGAGCGTGTGGGTGAGCACATGTACCTTGGCCTCGTCCCAAGGCACTAAGTTGCCATCGAGCCAAATTTTCTCGACCTTCTCGACCATTGGCGCCCTCTCCGCTGCACAGCATGGCACGTGTTTCGTTTCGGGTGCGGACTGTTGACGGGCAATGGCTGCTGCAGTACAAAGCCGCGCGGCATCGTCGCGTAAAACCATTGGTTTTTACGATATTGGCGGCCGTGATCGACGCCACCTACGCGCGCGAGGATCCACGTGTCGGTATTGTTCAGTGAGTTCTTGATGCAGCCCGAAGCAACGTCTTCGGGTACAGCGCAACCCGCTCCATCATCTGGCGGCGGCTCGTCTCATTCATCATCCGGCGGGATGGGTGGAATGGAGATGCAGCTCCTGATGTTGGCGCTGATGTTCGGCGTCTTCTACTTCCTGCTGATTCGGCCGCAGCAGAAGAAGCAGAAAGAAGTCGACAACCTTTTGAAGTCGCTCAAGAAGGGCGACTTAGTTCGGACGTCCGGCGGGATCCGCGGTGAGATCGTCGATCTCACGGATCAAGAAGCGACGCTGTTGATCGCCGAGAAGGTCAAGATCAACATTCTGCGCTCGCACGTCTCCAGCAAGCAGACGACCGCGGACGCGAAGGAGAAGCCCTAGTCGACGTCCCGCAAGGGGACGTCGGACGAAGCATGGCCATGGACAAGAGTTGGTATGTTCGTTTCGCGCTGATGGTGGTTGTCGTACTTGCGGGCTGGACCGTGTTGTGGCCCAGCCTGAACGACTGGATTCCTGCACCGGAGCCGCTTCGTAAGTTCGTGCATCAACGATTGAGCCCCGGATTGGACATCCGCGGTGGCTTGCGTCTCACCTATGACGTCGCGGTGGACGAGGCAGTGCGCGATCGCCGCGACCTGCGCTCGGACGATATCGTTCGCGAGCTCGGTGAGCGGCTCGGCATCGTGCAAAAGGGCTCGACGCCGACGCGCGAACAGCTCGGCCAGGTGACCGCCCGCGTGAAGGCGAAGCCGGAAGGTGAGCGTCGCTTGCGCCTCACGTTCGCGAATCCGCAAGACATTGCGAAGCTCGATCGCGATCTAGTCACGAAATACGACGACTTGCGCGAGGTCTCGCGAACCGAGAACGTAGTCGTGCTCGAAGTGAAGAAGGACTTCCTCGAGCAGATCCGCGAGACAGCGGTGCAGCAGGCGCGTGAGACGATCCAGAACCGCGTCGACGGTCTCGGCATGCGTGAAGCGTCGGTCACCGCGCAGAGCACCGACATCATCGTCGAAGTGCCGGGTGCCGACCAGGCGGCGTTCGATCGCATCCGCGACATCATCAGCAAGACGGCGCGCCTCGAGTTCCAGATCGTCGACGACGAGGCGAGCTTCATCGATTCACTCGGTACCTTGCCGCCCGGCATCAAGAAGCAAACCGAATACGTCTCGGCCGGTACGAGCAAGCCGCAGGTTCCGTCGACCTACCTGGTCGCGGAAGGCAAAGACGCGCGCAAGACGCTGACCGACTTCATCGATGCGTCGAAGGCCGCGGGCAAGGTTCCCGAGGACCACGAGTTCCTGCTCGGTGAAGCCGACTACGTCGAAGGCCAGCAGAAGCAAGTCGGCATCAAGAACTACCGCACGTACTTCTTGTTCGGCCGCGCTGAAGTCACCGGCCAAGCGATCGAAGACGCGTACGTCGCAAACGACCCGCAGCAAGCGGGTAAACCGTACGTCGCGATCACGTTCAACAGCCTCGGTGCGGACCAATTCCGCGAGCTCACCGGCCGTAACGTGAAGCGCCGCATGGCGATCGTGCTCGACGACGTCGTCGCGTCCGCGCCGGTGATTCAGACCGAGATCGGCGGCGGCCACTGCTCGATCACGCTCGGCGGCTTCCGCCCGTACAACGAGATCATCAACGAGGCGAAAGACCTCGTGCTCGTGCTCAAGGCCGGCGCCCTGCCAGTGCCGATCAACGCCTCGAACGAGCAAATGATCGGCCCATCGCTCGGGCGCGACGGTGTCGAGCAAGGCGTGAAGGGTGCGCTGATCAGCTTCGTGATCGTGCTCCTGTTCATCGGCGTCTATTACGAGGTCGGCGGCGTCATCGCCGACTTCATGGTGATCCTGCACTTGTTGTTCCTGCTCGCAGCGCAGGCGTTCTTCGAAGCGTCGATCACGCTGCCCGGTCTCGTCGCGATGGCGCTCAACATGGGTATCGCGGTGGACGCGAACGTGTTGATCAACGAGCGCATTCGCGAGGAGCTACGCAACGGCAAGAGTCCACGCGTCGCAGTGGAGCAAGGCTTCTCCCGCGCGTTCTCGTCGATCTTCGATTCACAAATCACGACGCTGATCGCAGCGGTCGTCCTCTTTCAATACGGCACCGGCCCGATCAAGGGTTTTGCGGTGACCACGATCTTCGGCATCTGCACTTCGCTGTTCACGGGCGTGTTTTGCTCGCGCATCGCCTTCGACTGGCTGGTGCGTGGCTTGCGCGTACAGCGCCTGCGGGTTGGGTGAGCGATGGAGTTCTTCAAGCCTGGTGTCACGTACGACTTCTTCCGCTACCGCTGGTATTTCATCTTCACGTCGATGGCGCTGACACTCCTCAGCGCGATCTCGTTGGTGTGGCCGGGTCCCCGGTTCGGGATCGACTTCAAAGGCGGCACCGAGGTCGAGCTCGTGTTCAAGGGCAATGTCCCGGCGGCCGAGCTCCGTTCGGCGGTACTCGATCTGGGCTTCGGCCATCCGGACGTGATCGCGGTCGAAGGCAAAGCCAATCGCTATATCCTTCGCCTCGAGCAGATCTCGTCGCTGCCGGCCAAACAAGTGGAAGGCGCGCGCAAGTCGCTGGAGGCCAAGCTCGGCGAGGGCAACCTCCTCGACATGTCGGTGTCGCCCGGCGGCGACAAGCTGACGATTCAGGCGGCAAAACAGGTCGCGCCTGAAGAGATCAAGCAAGCGCTGGTCGAGGCGGGTCTGAAGGTGCGCGACGTCGCGGGTTTCGGCAGCGCGGAAGACGCACGTTACGAGGCACACCTCGTCGGCATCGGCGACAAGCTCGTCTCGGGCCTTCAAGAAAAGCTCGGCGCTCGCGCCCCCGAGACGCCGTTGCGCGTCGAATGGGTCGGCCCGAAAGCCGGCCAGCAGCTGCGCGACGCGGCGATGAACTCGATCCTCTACGTCATCGCGTTCATCATGGTCTACGTCGCGTTCCGCTTCGATCTGCGGTTTGCGCCGGGCGGCGTCATCGCTCTCGTCCACGACGCGCTCGTGACGCTCGGCGTCTACGTGGTGCTGCAGAAAGAAGTCACGCTCGGAACGATCGCAGCCGTTCTGACCGTCGTCGGCTTCTCGATCAACGATACGATCGTCGTTTACGATCGCATTCGCGAGAACATGCAGCGCATGCGCGACGCTTCTCTCGCGCAGCTGATCAACATCAGCACGTCACAGACTTTGGGTCGGACGGTGATCACTTCCGGTGTCGCACTCGTCTCGATCTCGGGGTTTTTCATCTGGGGCACGCCGTTGATCCGCGACATCACGTTCGCGCTGACGGTCGGGTTCTTGATCGGCAGCTACTCGTCGATCTACATCGCCGCACCGTTCACCGAGTGGATGGACCGTAGATTCTTCCGCAAGGTCTGATTGCGTGCTACCTCCTGCACGCATGTTGCGGAGCAGGTAACGGACGTGCACTACGCGGTAAAGCCATGCGATCCGCTGGCGGCACGTGAGCTGGGCAAAGCGCTCGAGCTCGCGCCCGCCTTGGCGCAGGTGCTCTTACATCGCGGCTTCTCGGACACCGCGCAGGCGCGCGAGTTCTTGTCGCCGCAGTTGGCGGGGCTGAGCGCGCCCGACGCGATGCTCGATCGCTCGCGCGCGGCAGATCGCCTAGCCCGAGCGATCCGCCGCCGCGAGCGGATCGCGATCTTCGGCGACTACGATGTCGACGGCACGACCAGCTGCGCGATCTTGGCTGGGATCCTGGAGCAGCTCGGCGGTGTCGTTCACGCGAGCGTCGGCAATCGCTGGGAAGGCGGCTACGGCCTTTCCGACATCGCGCTCGATCGGGTGCTCGAGTCTTCGCCTTCGGTGCTGGTGACGTGCGACTGCGGCTCGAGCGATCACGAACGGATCGCGCGCGCCATGAAGCTCGGGATCGACGTGATCGTCGTCGATCACCACCTCGTACCCGAGCAAGAGCTGCCGGCGTTCGCGTTCTTGAACCCGCACCGGCCGGAGTGTGGCTACGAATACAAGGGTTTGGCGAGCGCGGGTCTCGTGCTCGTGTTGGGCGCAGCAGTGCGCGCCGTGCTCGGTGTGAAGCTCGACCTGCGCGACTGGCTCGATCTGGTCGCGCTCGGGACGATCGCGGACGTCGCGCCGCTCGACGGAGACAATCGAAGGCTCGTGCGGGCAGGGCTCTCGCGGCTGGCTTCGGATAGCGCACGGCCCGGCATCGTTGCACTGCGTGAGCTCGCGCGCGTGCGAACGCGCGGCTCCAATCAAACGTCGCGAGCGATCTCCGCGGTCGACGTGGCATTTCGCATGACACCGCGCTTGAACGCGGCCGGCCGTATGGGCGATCCGGCGATCACGCTCGCACTCCTGCGCTCGCGCGAGGTCACGCAAGCGCGGCAACTCGCGGCGCGCATCGAACAGCTGAACGACGAGCGCAAAGCGATCGAGCGCCACACCACCGACCGAGCCTACGCGCAAGTGCTCGACTGCTACTCCGCCGCTCCAAGCTGCGGCGTCGTGCTCGCCGGTCCGGATTTTCATCGCGGCGTGGTCGGCATCAGCGCTGCGCGCGTGGTCGATCGCTTCGGTGTGCCCGCGATCGTGATCGCGGTCGATGGCGAACACGCGCACGGCAGCGCTCGCGCCCCGGACGGCTTTCCGCTGTTCGACGCGATCCAGCGTTGCGCGTCCGTGCTCGAGCGCTTCGGCGGGCATCACGCGGCCGCCGGCGTCACGCTGCGCTCGGATCGCATCGAGCAGTTCCGCGAGCTCTTCGCCCAAGCGACGCGCGATCTAGCGCGCGAGAGCTTCGAAAGTCCGACCCCGATCGCCGACGTCGCGCTCGACCCCTCCGTGTTCGAGCTGCCCGCACCGGGCGACCTCGTGCGCTTGGAGCCGATGGGGCAGGCCAACGCGGAACCCGTGTTTTTGTTGCCCGAGGCGCGCGTCGTGGAGTGCGGGGTCGTCAAAGACGCGCATTTGAAGCTGATGCTCCGCATCGGCTCGCGGTCGATCAGCGCGTTCGGGTACGACATGGGCGAGCGGCGCGAGGGCCGCGAATGTCCATTCGAGCCCGGCAGCCTCGTACACGTCCTCGGCCACTTGCGCATCGACAACTGGAACGGCCGCGAAGAAGTCGAGCTCCGCCTGGTCGCACCTCCGCAAACTGCGTAATTTACGCGGAGTTGGAAGGCTTGCCCCCACGCCGGACGCCAGGTTAGCTTCCGGGGGCTTGCTCTCGAAAGGGACTGGTTCATGCAGCTTCGTCGGCTTGGCGTAACGCTCGCGGTCGTAATGAGCGTCTTCGCGTGCTCCGCGCTTTCATCCTCGGTCCACGCGCAGTCGGATGAGCCGACGCCCGTCGAGGCGAGCCCGAAAGGCAAAATCGGATTTGGCTTCCTCGGCGCAGAACTGGGCGTCGCCATCCCCGCGATCATCGGCATGAATCAGTGGTGGGCCTACGTCGTGTTTCCGGTCGTCGGCGCAGCGGGCGGTGCAGTGCTCGGCCACCTCTGGATCGACAACGGGAATCATGCGGAGCTCTCGGTCGTTTTTCTGACGGCCGGGATGACGCTCGTGATCCCCACGCTCGTTCTAGCGGCCGCAGCGACGGCGTACGATCCCGAAGAGAATTTGAGCGACGAAGCTTCGCTCGGTTCCGGTGCCGTACGCTTCGACCAGGGAGCACTCCGGCTCCGGCCTCCAGGCGTATCGGTTTTGCCGGATGCACGTGTAGGAAAGCTGAATGTCTCGGGAGTTCACGTCTCGCTACTGTCCGGTCGCTTCTAGCGAACGACGGCAAGGTGGCTGCGCGTGGTGATCGCGCAGGTGCGCCGGACGATCGAAGAACGCGGGCTCATCCCGAGTGGCGCACGTGTGCTGTGTGCGTGTTCCGGAGGTCCGGATTCCGCCGCACTATTGTTCGCGCTCTCGCGACTCGCAGCGGAAATGTCGTTCGAGCTCGAGGCCGCGTCGGTCGATCACGGACTGCGGCCGGAAGCTGCACTCGACGTCGCCATCGCGGCGCAGCAGGCGGCGGCGGTCCAGGTACGTTTTCATGCGCTGCGCGTTTCGGTCGAGCGCCGCCCTTCGCTGCAGGCTCGAGCCCGCGAAGCGCGCTACGAGGCGCTCTTACGGCTCGCGGCCGAGCGGGATGCATCGAGGGTCGCCGTTGGACATACGCGAGACGACCAGGCCGAGACGGTGGTTCTGCGACTGATTCGAGGCTCCGGCCTGCACGGGCTCGGCGCGATCGACCCTGACCGAACGGATGGGGTGATCCGCCCGCTGATCGATTGCGATCGCGCGGACGTTCACCGTCTGGCGCGCGAACAGTTTCGCGAGATCGCAGACGATGCCAGCAATTCCGATTTGCGCTTCGAGCGCGTGCGCATCCGCGCACATGTCATGCCTCTTCTACTGCGCGAAAACCCGCAGCTCGCGCGCCACCTGAGCGCGCTCGCGGACGAGGCTCGCGAGTACAGGGTGCCGCTCGAAGCGGCCGCGAACGCGCTTCTCGACGAAGCACAAGCCGGTCTATCGCCCGGTTCACTGCGGATCGAGGCGCTGGCCGGACGGCCGGCGGTGCTGCGGCGAGCGGCGCTCCGGGCTTGGTTACACAAACTTGGTGCGACACCCGTGTCGCGTGTGCATGTAGAAGAGGTGGATCATGCAGTGCGGGTCCACCGCGGCCACATCTGGCTCGCGAATGGGTTCTGCGCTCGGGTCGAGGGCGACGGACTCGTCCACCTGCGCCCATCTCGACCGGGCCCAGGTGAGAAACCGCAAGCGGACGAGCCTTGACGTATTGTCTCTGAGTGCGAAGGTATTCCAGGCAGAGGCAGTTTTCCTTGCGGCGGTTTGACCGCTATGCTTGTGCCAGACGGTCGAGCCGACACACCCGCCAGGACACACCGAGGATATCGTGAAGCAAAGCCATAAGACCCTCGTGCTCTGGGTCATGCTCATCCTGATGTTCGTCGCCATCTACAACTTGGTGACGGAGTCAGAACAACCTCGGACGGTCGCGTTCAGTGAGTTCATGACCGACGTCCGCGCGAACCAAGTCGAGCGGGTTCGCATCAAGACGCGCGAGCACACGGCTGAGTATCGCTACATGCATGCGAAGGGGCCGCGTGAAGAGCGCGTCTCGATGGGCATCCTCGGTGAAGAGGTAAACAAAGAGCTCATCGATCACAACGTGCGCGTGGAGTACGTCGCCGACGACCAGAACGGTCTTTGGGGCAGCATCCTCGTCACGTGGATCCCGATGATCTTCCTGCTCGTCGTGTTCTTCTTCTTCATGCGGCAGCTGCAAGCTTCGGGCGGTAAAGCCATGAGCTTCGGCAAAGCGCGCGCGAGGTTGTTGAGCGACTCGTCGAACAAGGTGACGTTCGATGACGTCGCCGGCATCGACGAAGCGAAAGACGACTGCGAAGAGATCATCGCGTTCCTGAAGGACCCGAAGAAGTTCCAGCGCCTCGGCGGTCGCATCCCGAAGGGCGTGTTGCTGATGGGTTCGCCCGGTACGGGTAAGACGCTGCTCGCTCGCGCCATCGCGGGTGAGGCCGGCGTTCCGTTCTTCAGCATCTCCGGTTCCGACTTCGTCGAGATGTTCGTCGGCGTCGGTGCCTCGCGCGTTCGCGACTTGTTCGAGCAAGGCAAGAAGAACGCGCCCTGCATCATCTTCATCGACGAGATCGACGCGGTCGGTCGTCACCGTGGCGCAGGCCTCGGCGGCGGTCACGACGAGCGCGAGCAGACGTTGAACCAGTTGCTCGTCGAGATGGACGGCTTCGAGTCGAACGAAGGCGTCATCATCATCGCGGCGACCAACCGCCCCGACGTTCTCGACCCGGCGATCCTTCGCCCGGGTCGCTTCGACCGCCGCATCAACGTGCCGCGGCCCGACATGAACGGCCGGCTCGGCATCCTCGCGGTGCACACGAAGAAGGTGCCGCTCGCAGGCGACGTCGACCTCGAGATCATCTCGCGCGGCTCGCCGGGTTTCTCCGGCGCCGATTTGGAAAACCTCGTGAACGAGGCGGCGCTGCTCGCGGCGCGTCTCGACAAAGACGAGGTCTCGATGACCGACTTCGAGATGGCGAAGGACAAGGTGCTGATGGGCACCGAGCGCCGCTCGATGGTGATCAACGAGCAAGAGAAGAACCGCACGGCATGGCACGAGGCCGGTCACACGGTCGTCGGCCACTTGCTGCCGAACCACGACCCGGTTCACAAGGTGTCGATCATTCCGCGCGGCCCTGCGCTCGGCGTGACGATGTCGCTGCCGAAGGAAGATCGGCTCGGCTACTCGAAGGAGTGGGCGCTCGATCGCATCGGCATGGCACTCGCCGGCCGCGTCGCAGAAGAGTGTGCGTTGGGCGAGGTCACGACCGGCGCTGCCGACGACTTCCGCCAAGCCACGCATCTCGCACGTTCGATGGTCACGGAGTGGGGCATGAGCGAGAAGCTCGGTCCGCTCGCCTACCTCGAGCGCGAGGAATCGTTCTTGCCGTTCATGCCCGGTCCTCGTCGCGGCGAGTACTCAGAGAGCACGGCGCGTGCGATCGACGAGGAAGTTCACCGCATCGTGACCGACCAGTACGAGCGCGTGAAAGGCTTGGTCAAAGCCAACATGGACAAGCTCGAGTCGATGGCAAAAGCGCTGCTCGAGCGCGAGACACTCGACTCCGAAGAGATTCGCGCCGTGATGGACGGGATTCCGTTGCCCGACCGTAAGCGCATCGAGATCCCGCGCTACGCGGAGAAGAGCCGCAAGGCCAAGGAAAAGCGCAAGGCCTCGATCTTCACGCCGCGGCCCCGCGAGGTTCCGTCGGGCAGCTAGGAACGCCTCAGAGGCCACGAGCCGCCGCCGCTCGTGGCCCCTTTGGGGATACCGAACCAGAACCAAGCCGTCGACAGGTGGTGGAGGCGGCGAAGGGACTGGGGATGCCCGAATCGGGGCTGTCGCAACGATGTCAGATCTGGGCGGTGTTGAACGTTACGCCCGATTCCTTCAGCGACGGGGGCGAGGCGATCACACTCGAAGCAGCGCTCGGCAAGGCCAAGCGCTTGCTCTCGGAAGGGGCGGACATCATCGACGTCGGCGGTGCATCGTCGCGTCCTCCCGGTAAGACGTACGGCTCCGGCGCAGCTCTAGTCTCGGTCGAAGAGGAAATGCAGCGCGTGGTTCCGGTCGTGCGTGCACTCACGCGCGAGCTCGGTGCGCGCGTATCCGTGGACACGACACGCGCCGAGGTCGCGCGCGCTTCGCTGGAAGCCGGAGCTTCGATCATCAACGACGTGTCGAACGGCGCGTCCGAAGCGTTACTCGAGGCGGTAGCGGCAGCCTCGGCCGAGCTCGTGCTGATGCACAACCGCGGCGACGGGAGTATCGCGGGCGCAAACATCGAGTACGACAGCGTGATCGACGACGTGCTCGCCGAGCTGTCAGCATCCGCCGTGCGCGCGAGCTGTGCCGGCATCCCGTTCAAGAAGATTTGGCTCGACCCCGGGATCGGCTTCGCGAAGACCTCCGAGGACTCGCTGGCAGTGCTGGGGGCGCTGCCCCGCTTCGTGAAGTTGGGGTACCCGATCCTCGCCGGCCCGTCCCGGAAGTCCTTTATCGCGGCAGTGGAGCGGGCCGCGGGGGTTCCTGAATCCGGCCCGGGCCAGCGGATTGGGGGGACCGCGGCGGCCGTGACTGTCGCAGTGCTCGCCGGGGCGCGAGGTGTGCGCGTTCATGATGTACAAGAGACGCGTCAGGCCGTGCTGCTGACTGAAGCCCTGTGTAAGATCGGGGGTTCGCGCCTCGTACTCGGGAATGCGGGGGGCGGTCGCGGAGGATTCGGATGTTGAGCGAGGCGCTAGCCCGGCTCGCACATTTTTTCGCTCGTGATCTACACGCGATCGTTTGGGACGTCGCGGACATCGCGCTCGTCGCGACGATCCTCTATTTCGTGTTGCTGCTGTTAAAGGGCACGCGCGCGATGCAGATGGGCGTCGGCATCGTGCTCGTCTTCGTCGTGTATCAATCGGCGAAGCGACTCGGGCTCGTGACTCTGTACACGATGCTCGACACGCTGCTGACGTCGATCGTGCTGATTATCGTGGTGATATTCCAGCAGGACATCCGTCGTGCCCTCATGCGCTTCGGCCGCGGGCCGTTCTTCTCGTCTGGTGGCGTCGCGCTCGACCATCAAGTGATCGACGACGCGGTGAAAGCTGCGACCTCGCTCGCGCACAAGAAGATCGGCGCGCTGGTCGTGTTCGAACGCGAGAGCGCGCTCGACGAGTTCATCGAGTCCGGCACGATGCTCGACGCGGCGGTCTCGAAAGAGTTGCTGTACAGCATCTTCATTCCAAGTCATGAAAACCCGATGCACGATGGCGCGGTGATCATCCGCGAAGGCCGGATGTGGCAGGCGGGTGCGTTCTTGCCGTTGACGGCGAGCACCAAGCTCGACCGCAACCTCGGCACTCGGCACCGCGCTGCGATCGGGATTTCGGAAGAGACCGACGCGGTCGTCATCGTGGTTTCGGAAGAGCGCGGCGAGGTGAGCCTGTGCTTCAACGGCAACATCGTTCGCAACCTGGACGCGGCGCTCCTCCGCAAGGTGCTGCTCGGGCTGTTCCAAAAGCGCCAGCGCCGCAAGCTCGGTGCGAAGGATACCGAGCGCGAACGGCGTGACACGCGCGACCGCATCTCGCGCGTGAGCGTCGGTGGTGCGGGTGAACCCGGGGGTCCGGCTCCCGGCAAGACGAAGCCGAATACGGAGATTTGATGCGCGACGGTTCGCAACAGCTCGAGCGTTCGCTGCTCGCGCGGCTCATGTTCGACAACTACCCGTTGAAGCTGGTCGCGATCCTGCTGTCGGTCGCGTTGTTTTCGCTCGTGCACAGTGACCAAGACGCGCAGCGCTCGATCTACCTCGATGTAGTCGCGCTGCTTCCGCCTCCGACCGCTGAAAAAATGCTCGTGAGTGACTTGCCGTCGCAGGTGCGCGTGACGTTGCGGGGTTCGCGTTCGCGCATCGCTGCGCTCCAGCGCGACGACTTCGCGCCGATCCAAATGGACTTGCGCGATCCGGGGAAGCGGCACTTCTACTTCGATCAGAGTGCGATCGACATCTCGGGACCGGTGCACGTGATCGGCATCGAGCCGCCGTCGCTCGACTTGATGTGGGCGACTCGCGTGCAGCGGCGCGTACCGGTGCGGGCACGCATCCGCGGCACGCCGGAGAACGGCACGATGATCAAACAACCGGTCGAGCTGACGCCTGCCCACGTCACGATCCAAGGCCCGAAGAATGAAGGCGACGCGGTCGTCGAAGTGTTCGCGGACGAGATCTCGGTCGAAGGGCTGGGGAAGGGCGTTCACGAGCGCCGCGTTCAGCTGCAGCCGCTCACGAGCGGTCACGTGAAGTACAAAGACGATCCGAACGTCGACGTGAAGATCGAGATCGTGGCGGAGCACGGTGAGCGCGTGATGCGGCACCTCGAGCTCGCTGTGCTCGGAGCAGCGCAAGCGACGCTTCGACCGAACGTCGTCAACGTCACGCTAAATGGGCC
This sequence comes from Polyangiales bacterium, assembly GCA_035687405.1. Taxonomy (GTDB): domain Bacteria; phylum Myxococcota_A; class Polyangia; order Polyangiales; family JAFGIB01; genus JADGRF01. The sequence continues at coordinate 14,345 of DASRXR010000144.1, read as the reverse complement.
TGTCAGTGACCTCGCGGACATCGAGCCGGATCAGATCGTGCCGTACGTAGACCTGAGTACGCTCGTGCCGAACGCACCGTTTTCGGCGCTCGAAGTGAAGCTGCGTGGTGTGCCCGACGGATCGGGCGTGGCGCGCGTTTCGCCGGCGAGCGTGCTCGCGAAGCGCGTGCGCTGACGGCTAGAACTTGGGTTCTGGGAACGGAGCGCCGGGACGCGCAAACAGATAGCCCTGGAACAGATCGCAACCGAGCTCGACCAATGTGTCCCGCTCCGGGACAGTCTCGACACCCTCGGCCACCACGATGATATTCAAGTCGTGACACAAGTCCGTGAGCACGCGCACGAGCTTACGCTTCACCGAATCCGATTCGACGTTACGCACGAGCGTGATGTCCAGCTTCACGATGTCGGGTTGAATCATGGCAAAGCTGTTCAACCCCGAATAACCCGCGCCGATGTCGTCGATCGCGATCCGGAACCCGAGCTCGCGCAGCCGCGCAATGCGATGCTGCACGTTGCCGATCTTCTCGAGCTTCGCGCGCTCGGTGATCTCGAGGATCACGCGCGACGCGTTGCGCGCGAGCATGCGCTCGGTATCGAACAGCGTTTCGTCCATCAAGTCTTCGGTGTGCAAGTTGACGAACAACGAAGTCTCGGGATCGGCACGCGCGAGCGGCTCGACACACTTCGCCCGGATCTGACGCCCGAGATCGAACAGTCGATCCAAGTCTTCCGCAGCGTCGAATAACGCGCCGGGATTCGACATCTCAGTCTCGGACGAGCGCACCAGCGCTTCGTATCCGAACACCTTCTTCTTCGACCAGCTCGTGATCGGCTGATAGACCATGTAGAGCGCATCGAGCGCACGCGCGAACACGGCGCTGCGCCGCGTCACCTCTCCGTGGGCCGAGCTGTGTTTTTGGTACACGCTCAGGGCTTCGCGCCGCATCTTCGCGAGCCGGTTCAAGCCCAGAGCATGCGTCACTGATTGGAGCAGCTGGTCGGGCCTGATCGGCTTGGGCAGATACTCCGTTGCGTGAAACCGCAGCGCGTCGATCGCGGTATCCGCCGATGGCGCACCGGCGAGCAAGATGAACGGGATGTCCTCGTTGTGCTCGCGCACGCGGCGCAACAGTGTCAGGCCGTCCATCCGCGGCATCGAAATGTCACTGACAATGAGGTCGATGTTCGACTGCCCGTACAGCTGGAGCGCTTCCTCACCATCGTGCGCCAGCACGACCTCGTGACCGTTCGTGCTCAAGATCCGTCCCATGAGCAAACGCACCGACTCGTCATCGTCTGCGACGAGGACTCTCGCTGGTGCCACACTCTCCGTGATCCGAGGTTCTGTCACCGTTGCCCTCATGCCGTTTCGCTAGTTCTCGAGCTCGCCGATTCCGTACTGACGACACTTCTTATAGAAATGTGAGCGCTCGGTACCAAGTGCTTGTGCTGCCGCCGTCTTACTGTTGCCGTGTGCTGCAATCGCCTCGACCATGATTTGTCGTTCCAGGTCGTGGAGTAGCTCGCGCAGTGCTCGCCCATGCTGATAGATCGGTCCCCGCTTGGCTTTTTGTGACATCGGCGTCGCGGCAAGGACTTCGCGCACCGTTTGGGCCGAGATCGCTTCATTGGGGAACAAGATTGCAAGTCGCTCGATCAAGTTCTCGAGTTCACGCACGTTGCCTGGGAAGTCGTAGGCCCTCAATGCATCGACCGCATCTGCAGTCACCTGAAGCCCATGACCCTTTTTGCCTTGGCTCGTGAAGTGAGCGATGAGCAAGGCAATGTCCTCCGTGCGCTCGCGCAACGGGGGAACCTGTAGGGTGACCACATTCAGCCGATAGTACAAGTCTTCGCGGAAACTGCCCTCGCGCACCATCGCCCCGAGATCGCGATTGGTCGCAGCCAAGACACGAACGTCGACCTTGAGTGTTCTTCCACCACCGACGCGTTCGAATTGTGCTTCTTGCAGTACGCGTAGCAGCTTCACTTGCATCGGCATCGGCATGTCGCCGATCTCGTCGAGGAGTAAGGTACCCCCGTCGGCTAGTTCGAATCGGCCTTTGCGCGCCACGACCGCGCCGGTGAAGGCGCCCTTCTCGTGGCCAAATAGCTCACTCTCGACCAGATCGCGTGGCACTGCGCCGCAGTTGAGTTTGACGAATGGACCTGAGTGACGAGCAGACATCGCATGGATCTGCGCGGCTACGAGTTCTTTGCCCGTACCGTTCTCGCCCATGATCAGGACACGCCCATCCGACGGTGCCACGCGCATCACCAGCGTCTGAAGGCGCTGCATCGCGGGACCGCGACCGACCAAGGCCTTCTCGCCCATGTCGGCCTGCAAGCGGCCATGCACCTCTTGCAGCTGGGCGTATCGCAACGCGTTCTGAACCGTGAGCACGAGTCGCTCGCGATGGATCGGCTTCTCGATGAAATCCAATGCCCCGAGCTTGATCGCGCGCACTGCGTGCTCGACCGTGCCCGCACCGGAGACCACCAGAGTCGGAGTGACGTCGCCGCGCTGGCGCATCCGCGTCAGGAGCTCGAAGCCATCCATCCGTGGCATCGACAGATCGGTGAGTACGAGATCGAAGGAACCGCGATCCAAGATCTCGAGCGCCGCCTCGGCGGACCCGGCAGTCTCCACTTCATGCGTCTCGTTGGTGAGCATTCGTGAAAAAACAGTCAGGAGTTCCGGTTCATCGTCGACGATGAGAATGCGGGCGGCCATCGAACCTACCGGTGAGGTGGAGTGGTACTGAATCCCCCGATCACAGCTCGTACCTGCAGCCGTTGGCGGCGCCTGACGCGAGCTCGATCGTTAATTACTCGCCCGGTCTCGGCCGCGGCTTGAGCTGGTAATGGTGAGTTTCACCACGCTCAGGGCGTTTTTCACCTCTGGTCGCTGAAGCCATCGGCGGCCGACTGACTCGGGCCAGCCCTTGACACCGTCTTGCCGCCCGCGCTGAAGTTGATTCATGGCGAGTGGGAACGAGCGGCTGGGCCAGGCGCACCGGTCGCTCGCAGGGCACGGCGCGAGTGCCGCACGTCCAGACACGGTCTGTGTGCTCGTGGTCGACGGCGACGCCGGTCGCCGGCGCACGCTCGCCAAGCTTCTGAGTGTGGAAGGTCTCGCGGTGCTGGTCGCCGAGAGCGGCGCCCAAGCGTTCGGGTTGCTCCATGCGCAGTCGGTCGATGCCGTGGTGCTCGATCACGAGCTTCCCCAGCGCGGTAGCGAACAGACATCGGAGCGCGTGAAAGCCGACGAGAACTTGCGCGACACGCTCGTCGTGATGCTGGGCGACTGGACCGACGATGCCGCGCGCAAACAAGCGCTGCGCGCCGGTGCAGAAGAGTTGTTGCCGCGCGACATCGACGCGACCGAGCTCGCACTGCGCCTGCGAAACTTGACGCGGCAGCGGACGTCGCACCGCGAGCTCGCGCGCCGCAACGCGTCGCTGGGTCAGTTGCTCCACGACGAGAGTCAGCGAGCCGCGTATTTCGATCAGTTCAGTCGGAACCTACTGGATGCGTCGCAGTCGCTCGTCGTCGTGGTCGACGCGCACGGAATGCTCGTGGCGGTGAACCAGGCCTGGCAGGACTTCATGCGCGAGCTCGGCTACGGGCTTGCGGAATCCGGCGTCGGCCGGCCGTATCGGCCCGAACAGTTCGTCTCGGAGCCTGCGGCGGCACACCAGCTCCACGAGAGCGTGCGAACGCTCGCTGCCGGCGTCAGCGAAGGCCTCGTGATCGAGTACCCGTGCGAACGGCCGCAGCCACGCTTCTTTCGTGCCCGCGTGACGCGATTTCGCGATTCGCTCGCGACCTTCATCCTGATCTCCCACGAGGACGTGACACAACAACGTGTCACTCGGGGGGAGCTCGCCGATACGGCGAAGCAGCTCGAGCAGTCTCGGGCGCAGATGCTCCACACACAGAAGCTCGAGTCGATCGGCCGTTTAGTTGGGGGGGTCGCGCACGACTTCAACAACATGTTGACGTCGATCATCTGCTTCACCCGATTTGTCGTCGACGAGATGGCACCGGAAGACCCGCGCCGGCAGGATTTAGTCGAAGTCCTGCGCGCTGCCGATAGTGCTGCGCGTCTGACGAATCAGCTGCTGACGTTCTCACGCCGGCGTCCGGTTCAGCCGGCGACGATCGACCTGAATGCATCGCTGGTCAGCATCGGGCGCGTCTTGCGCCGGACACTCGGCGACAGCGTCGAGCTCGTGATCTTGCCGCTCGAGGAGTCGGCCTACGTGACGTGCGACCCGGGGCAGTTCGATCAGTTGATCTTCAACCTCGCGATTCACGCGCGCGACGAGATGCTGCCGCGTGGAGGCTCGATCACCTTCAAGCTCGCGTTGGTGTCGAGCGAACAGGGCCCCCAAGTCGAGCTCGTCGTGAGCGACAACGGCCGCGGGATGACTCCGGACGCACTTCAGACGGCGTTCGACCCGTTTCCTGCCGGCACGACAAATCCTGCGAGCGGGCTCAGTCTCGCGACATCCGCGAGCATCGTCGAGCAGGCCTCCGGTACGATCGCGGTCGAGAGCGAAGCAGGCCGCGGGACGACGTTCCGTATACTCTTGCCGCGCGTCGCCGACGCACGGCGCAGCGATCCAGTGCGCGCCTCGGCGCAGGTCCAGCCGGGCCTCCAAGGTACGGCCCTCGTGGTCGAGGATCAGCCCGCCATTTTGAAGACGATGGCGCGGGCGCTCAAAGCGAGCGGGATGACCGTGCTCGAAGCCAGCAGCGGCGAGGACGCGATGGCCGTCCTGCGGGGCCAAGCGCACGTACCCGAGCTGATAGTCACGGACATGATGTTGCCCGGCATGAGTGGAATGCACTTGGTCGAGCAGCTGCGCACCACGAGTCCGGAGCTGCGGGTCGTGTACGTGTCGGGTTACGCCGGCGAGGACCCCATGCAGAACCTGCGGCTCGACGAGAAGACCGCGTTCGTGGCGAAGCCGTTCACGGGTCGTCAGCTCATCTCGCGGGCATCAGCGCTGCTCGCAGCCGCACCGGCGAATCAACAGCGTCGCTGATCGCGGCGACCGCGAGCCTCTACAAAGCTGCGACGACTCGATTGCGGCCAGACCGTTTTGCGTCGTACAGAGCGGCGTCCGCGAGCGTGATGAAGTCGCTTGGCTTCACGAGAAGTTGGTGCGGAAACGACGCGACACCCAAGCTCGCAGTGACCGGCATCCGCACGTTGTCGTACTTGATGTCGGCGTGTTCGATCGCCGCGCGCACGCGTTCGAACGCGAGAATCGCGCGGTCGGCCGGAGTCTCCGGCAGCAGCATCGCAAACTCTTCGCCACCGTAGCGCGCGACGATGTCGTGGCAGCGCAACGTGGCTTTGATGATCTTCGCGGTCTCGACGAGCGCGAGGTCACCGGCGGGATGACCAAACGTATCGTTGAGCCGCTTGAAGTGATCGAGATCGAGTAGACCCAAGCTGAGCGGGCGATCGTAGCGCCGCGCGCGCAGGTACTCCTCTTCGAGTTTTTGCGCGAGGTGACGCCGATTCGAAACGTCCGTCAGCGGATCGATTTGAGTCAACCGATGGAGCTCGGTGTTTGCGCGAACGAGCTCGCCCTGCAGCTTGCGAAGCTTGAGGTGAACGCTGATGCGCGCCGCGAGCTCGCTCGGCTCGTACGGCTTGACGACGTAGTCGGACGCGCCGGAGGTGAGCGCTTGCACTTTGCGCGTGACGTCTTCCGCGCCGGTCAGCACGATGACCGGAATGCTTTCGAATGTGCTGTCGGTCGCCTTCAGTCGCAAGAACTTCAAGCCGTCGCAGCGCGGCATGTCGAGGTCGCACACCACGAGATCGACTCCGGGGTTCGAGCGCAAGGCTTTGAACGCGACCAGGCCGTCTTCCGCGAACAGCACCTCGTCGCACATCTTGCGCTCGGTGAGCATGTCGGCGACGTATTGACGATTGCTGCGCGCGTCATCGACGACCAAGACGGTTGTACGTACCGGCGCAGGCGCAGGTTGAGTAACCGACTGCTGTTCGGGGCCCGACTCGGGCGCTATCTCGGCGACACTTTGACTCATAGTTGCGTTGCTGCTGTTGCCTGACGACAAAGGCCTAACTCTCGATGCGGTCGCGACCGTTGTTCTTCGCCTGGTAAAGGCATTGGTCCGCCCGCTCCAGTAGTGCGGTTGTGTCCTGATCGGGGCCGAGCGCGGCGAGCCCGAGTGAGATCGTGACACGCGGAAGGGCCGAGCCATCGCGTGCTTTGAACTCGGCCTTTCCCACGGCTTCACGCAAGCGCTCTGCCGCGATCCGAGCGCCGGGTAGCGGTGTGCTCGGAAAAATCACGACGAACTCTTCACCCCCGAAGCGAGCGACGAAGTCGGTCGGGCGCAGCTTGCCTCGCAACGTGCGCGCGACTTCGACGAGTACGCGGTCGCCGGTCTGGTGGCCGTGCTGGTCGTTGACCTTCTTGAAGTGATCGACATCGACGACGCCGAGCGTGAGTGGCATGCCGTCGAAGCGGTGGCGATCGCACAGCCGTGGCAGCGTCTCGTCCAGCCAGCGGCGCGAGTGCACGCCGGTGAGCGCGTCCGAGAGAGCGGCGGCTTCGAAGTGTGCTGACAACTCCATGTTCGCTTGAACGGTCGTGTTGTTCGCGCGCAGCCGCTCGACGAGCTTCAACATCAGGCGCACCGCAAAGCCGTGGGAGGCTTGGATGACGTGCCAGAACATCGTCTCGTCGATCACGAGGAGGGCAGCCTCGCTGTGCGCGATCACGGTCGCCGAAGTCGGTTTTTTGTCGATCGCAGAGAGCTCGCCGACGGTATCGCCAGGACGCAGGGTTGCGACGCGAGCCTCGAGCCGATCGTCGAGGTGAACCGCGAACTCGCCGGCGAGCACCAAGAAGATCTCGCTGTTCGTCTGGCCCGCGACGAGCAGCGGCTCACCGGGGGCAAGGACTCGGATCGGGCAACGCGCGACGACTGCGTCCAAGATCTCGACCCCGAGCCCTCGCAGCAACTCCATCCGAGCGAGTGCATTGCGCAACGCGATTGGATTCGCGAAGTCGGCATGCACGGCATCGGCCGAGGAGAGACGGTCGCCGCCTGCAGCTTTCGGCTGCAGCGCGTGGCGCGAGACGTAGTTCTCCAAGGTTTTGGCCAGCTCGGACATGGTGTTCAGCTCGCTGGTGCGAGACTCGCAAGCAATGCGTTGTATCCTTCGACGAACGTCACCGCGTCTTGCGGTGGGCAAGTTTCGGGCCTCACGCGCAGACCGAACCCGAACGGCGTCGCACCGACCGCACCCGGCTCGCGACGCCAGATCACGTATCCGCGCATGTGGATGATCGGTTGTGACTCGGGTGCCCGCATCTCGATCCAGATGTCGGTTCCAGGCTTCGGTGCATCCAACGTACGCACGAACAAGCCCTCGCGACTGATGTTGTGCGTGAGGCCAAAAGTAGGATGGAGTGCGCCCGACGTGCGGAACGCGCAGATGGTTCCGTACGGCAAACGGCGCGAGATACGTTGGTCGGTTGCGCTGCCGCGTGCGACCTCGTCTGCGAACGCGAGCAGCTTGCCGTCGACCGGCAAGTCGCCGCTCGGTGTCCAGCCGATGTGTGCGTCTGCGGGGACGATCAGTGCGGGCAAGTTGGGTTTGCGCGCTGCAGTCCGAGCCGAACGGATTGCCGCCTCGGCGCCAAGCGGCGGGAAGTCATCGGTTGCGACCACGAGCGACAATCCCGCGGAGTTCGTGGCGAGCTCGACGAGGTCGCGCGCTTCCGTCGCATAATTGACGTCGAAGCCTGCGCGACGGAGCGTCTTGCCCAACATGCGCCGCACCGCGATGTCACCGCAAGCGACGATCGCCAGACCCGCCATGCGCGTGTTCGGTGGCGGCGGCTTCGCCCCAGAAAGGTTCGCGAGCCGGCGTGTGATGCCACCACGGTCGCCCGACACGAGGGCGTCGTCGGCGCCGGCCGCGAACACGCCTCGAAAGACAGACTCGGTCGCGTGAGGCACGACCGCGATCACGGGCACCGTCAGTAGACTCGCGCGCTCGCGAAGCTTGCCGACGACGGCGCTGAGGTTCGCGTCGTGCGCGACGAACACACAGCGCGGTTCCGCAGCGTGTTCATCCATTCGCCTAGCCGCATCGTCGAGCGATGCAAAGTCGAGTTGTGTACTGGCGTGGGAGGCCGCCGTCAGCAAACACTTCTCGTCCGCTTGTGACCACGATCCTACGGCGGCTGCGTACATGTTAGGCGTACCCGATTGCGTTTGAGAAACCAGTGGAGCTACTGCGTTCTGCCTGGAGCAGAAAGCATGCCGCAACCCCAGAAGTGTCATCGGCGGATGGAGGGCGAGTCTGTAGCTCGCACGTGGTGATTTCGCCGACGAGCGTAGTGAAGCCTCCCTCGCGGTCGTTCGCCGCCGCTAGCTGCAGCTGGACTGGAACGCGGAGGGAAGGCGGTTCAGTCCGACTGGACGTCTGCCGCCGCTAGCTGCAGCTGGGCTGTACTCGCGCTCCAGCCTGGTTGGAATTGCAGCTCGGAGCGGCGTCCGGTTCGTGGTGGCTTTCACCTCGAGTGGTGGGAAACACCACGCTCGCCTAGCCATTACACGGGGTGATTTGCGTATCCGGCCCGAAAACACGGCCAACACAGGCCGGCATGCTGCGTGCAATGCATTGGTTCCGTGCAGGAACACAGTAACTTTGCAGTGTCACGGAAACGGTTCGTGGTCGTACTTGGTGCACTCGTGTGCGCCTACCTCGCTTCACCCACGGCCGTTGCGCACGCTTATCTCTTGAAGACGACGAAGACCGGCGCTCGCGTTCGCTGGTCCGATGGCACGGTAACGATGCGCATCGATCCCAAGCTCGAGCAAGCGATGGGCAAAGACGAGGTTCGTGCGGCGCTCTCGATGGCGACTGACGCATGGCGCGGTCTCCCCGGCGTTCCTCGCATCACGCTCTCGGACGAAGCCGCTCCGGGTTACCGCCTTGCCGAACGCACCAACGGTATCTACTTGATGAACCCGTGGCCGTTCCCGAAAGAGCAGCTCGCGGTGACGGTGAGCACCTACGCCAGCAACGGCCGTATGATCGGTGCCGATATCCTGGTGAATGGTGAGACTGACTATGCGCTGCTCGCAGAAGGTCCCGACCAGTCCGGCATGCACCAGCACGACCTCGGTGCGGTGTTGACGCACGAGATGGGTCACGTGCTCGGCCTCGACGAGAGCCCGGACGACGAGAGTGCGACGATGTGGCCGTACATCCGCGCGGGCGAAGTGCACCAGCGGACGCTCGCGGACGACGACGAGCAGGGCGTGATTGAAGCGTATGCGGGTAGTGCGCCGGCTGACGCCGCGGGCTGCGGGCAAGCGAGCGTCGTCGGTGCAAAAAACGCGGCGCAGCCAGTCGCGGCGTACGGTTGGCTTCTCGCGGTCGCAGGCTTGGTCTTGGTTCGCCGCCGCCGCGCGCGCTGAACGACCGTTGCCACGGTAGAAATCCTACTACCGCCCGGGTCGGATGCTAGGCATGCACGCCAGCAACTGACCCGGGTTGTGTCTTTGTGTCACCTTAACGCTGACAATCAACCGGTCCGCACTTTGGGGGCGATCGATGTCAGCGACTCGCCGCTGCTCAAGCGAATGCCGGAACGGCGCGCTTGGCGTTGTTGGGTTCGCGCGTCCATCTCGCCGTAGCGATCCGAGATGTAGTAGTAGAACCGGTTGATGCCGGTCCGGTTCATTGCGTACATGTAGATGTCGGCGAGCTTCTCGAAGCCCGCGCTTTCGAGCACCAGCGGATCGACGTCCCCAGCCGTGTTGACGAACACGTCACCCGTCGGCGACTGCCCCGGCTTGTTCACGATGTGCGCGAGCGCGGCTCGCAAGCCGCGGTGATCGCGGTCGAGCGCCCCGTGGATCGGAAAGAGCCAGCTCGCGTTCAGCATCCAGGTGAAGTTCACGCCTTGTGACGTGACCTCCTCGATCACGGCCCACAGCGGCGGGACGCGCGGTGCGCTGACGATCGAAGCCACGCGCTTGCGCGTGACACCGGCCCGCGCGAATCGCTGAGTCGTATCCGGGATCTGGAACTCACCGGGCGTAAAAGAGAGCGCGGCGCTGCCGTGTTCACCGAAAACGCGTTCGGCCGCGTGCGCGACGAGCGGCTCGTGGGCTCGCCGCATGGAGCCGATCCGGAAATCCGGGTCGAGAGCTAGGAGCCCCGCGCCCTCGGGACGCTTCCAAAACTGAACGGTGCGACGTTCGGCCGCTTCCGAAGTTCCACTCGTCGCCATGAACCGGTCGTGAAACGAGTTCATCTGGCGATTGTCGCTCTTCACGAAAAACACGAGATGTTGTCCGTCCGGCCGGCGCTGCACGAAGTCGAACATCGCGATGATCACGTGGCCGGCGGCACCGTTGAACTGCTGGCTCACATTGACGAGGTGCTGCACGACCCAGCCATGTTCCCAGGCGCGTAGGATCGACCCTGCGCCGTCCGGAGCGTCAGCTGGGCCGTGAACGAACGTCTGGACGAGGTCCGAGCCGGCGTGGTGAATCGCGTGCCAGACCCGCTTCGCCTGCGGAACGATTGGATCCAGATTCTCGCGCATGTGCGGCGCGAACAACCCGGCTTGCTTGTAGATCCCGAGCATGTTGCGGAAGTTGTGTCCGTCATGCTGACTCACTTCAGGGTGGGCGACAGAGTGGATGAGACTCGTTAGTTCCTTGTGTGTCTGCGGGATCGCGATCTCGACCCGGCGTGAATGCCCGTGCGGAACGAGCGAGGTGATGCGTACTTCGCCCAACCGAATGTCGCGCTCACCGTCGTGGAGATGTGCGTCGTCGAGCGGCAAACCCTCCCAGAGCAGCTCGGAATCCGACACGACATCGCATTCGAGCTTGTGCAACGAGAGCTCCGTCACGGGATGTTCGCTCGGGCGGCCGGTGACCGGATTTCGGAAGGAGATGCGCAAATCATCCGGTGAGCGGGCGCTGCGATGCTCCTGCCGGAACGAGCGGCCGCGTCGCACGTTCAGCGGGAACGCCGTGCGGACGTGACTCTGAGACTCCTGCAAGACGCGGACGATCGCTTCGTACTCGCAGGCGAACAGCGAGAAGCCGATCTTGATGAAACGAGAGCTCGCAGGTGCGCGCGGGGGGTAGAGCACGAGTTCGAGCGCGTCGCGTTCGGTCGCGACGAAGCGCGCTTCTCCGCGCTCGGCCGTCGGAGTCTCGAACCAGCCGAGTGTCCCCGACATGGCCGCGAACTCGAGGACGCGGCGCACGCGCGTGGGATCGTCGACCACCTCGAGCAGATCCGAACCCTGGGCAGCGGAATTCTCGCTCAAACGCAACATGCAGCGAAAGCGCCGGCTACCCGAAGGGGTGCACCACGGGACGACGTCGAACACGCTCGCAGCGCAGCGACGCAGGACGTGACTATCACCGACTATTTCGACGACGGGAAGGAACTGGCCGAGCTCGAACGGCGTGCTCACGTCGACGACGCAAGAATCGCTGTCCAACTCCACGACTGGAAAGACATTCGCGTCGCTGCCGCCGCTGCCGCGTGTCCCCACCGGTGTCACCAACGACAGGTGTTTGTGACGACTAGTTATAGGTGGCGGGGAACCATGTTTAGGTATGACACGCGCGTTCGTAAGGTCGACACGTGCACTGTCATTGCCGATTGGTACGATGCTTCGCCCCAGCAAAGTCCACGGCACACTCGCGCCAGTCGCGTGCTGGCAATGAATTGTCACCGGCCCAATCTCACGCCGCGGCAGCGCATCCGCCGCGATCGGAGACAGCATCAAAAAACGGCTATTTCCGACCGTTTCGAGTCGATCGAAATACGAGTGCAGCTGTACCGGGTCCGCGCCGAGCTCAACTATTGCGGGCGCGAGCACTGCGACAGCCTGTCGCACTTTGTTCACGGTAGAAGCTTGGTTTGCCACCCGAACCTCCAAGAGCCCAGCAGCAATCCATCCGCTATTGCTGGACTAGCAACAAATGCCTTTGTCGAATGGATAAGCTGACATTCACTATTTTGCTACACGAATTGGCCGGCGCGCTCAAGCGGCTGAGCAGCTTCGACAGCTATATCCGCGCGAATTAGTGCGCCGCCAGTACGTTGTCCTCGCGGCTGGAGATCGGCTTTGCCACCCAACACGCAACAACATGCGGCAACGTTCTTGTTAGGTGTGAATGTAAGATGGGGGGATGGTGACTTAGGGCGCGTGCGCGACGCCACGGCGCATCGACGCACTACGAAAATGACACGCGTGAACTGGCGGTGGCGGAAATGCGGTTCGATTCGATTCGCCGAAAAAACGGCTTTTTCGTTTTGTAAGCGCGGGTGCTCGAACGGCAGCGAGAGGCTTACCCGTCCGGAACGATCACGCGGCTGCTCCGAGCAAACGACACCGCATCCGCTCGTGCGCGAAGCACATGCCGAAGATGTGATCGCACCCGTCATGTTTGCTTCGCGGTCCCTAGCGGCCTCCACGCGGAGTTGCGCTGCGTGCAATTCGAGCAACTGCATGTGCGACTTCGCGCACCGTCCGAACTAGCCGGGTTTGTCACCGCTCTCCGTGCGCGTGGCGAAAAGACAGAGCGCGCAATCCGTCTACTTTGCGGGTAGTGTCGAATGTGCTCGTCGCGGTTTCTGGTGCAATGACCGAAACTTCTGCTGGCACTTGCGAGATGCCCTATACTGGGGCGAGTTTTTGGACAGGCAGGTTATGGCTCTCGACTACCGGGCCTACCCAATCCTCTACGTTGACGATGAGCAGCAGAACCTCGTGGCGTTCCGGTACGCCATGGAAGGCTACTTCACCGTGATCACGGCTAACACGGGTGAAGAAGCGCTGCGAACGCTGGCGGACAAGGAGATCGCGGTTCTCCTGGCCGACCAGCGAATGCCGGGCTTGACGGGAGTCGAGGTCTGCCGTCGCTCACGAGAGATCGCGCCCGGGACCATCCGGATGATCATGACCGCGTATGCTGATTTGCATGCAGCGATCGACGCCATCAATCAAGGTCATGTCAGTCGTTACCTCGTAAAGCCATGGCGTAACGAGGAACTGATCGAGGTGCTGCGCACTGCGATCGATCTCGTGCACTTGCAGCGCACGGTGCAGAGCATGGAGATGCGGTTGTTGCGCGGCGGTCAAGCTGCCGCGGCGACGACGATCTACGAAGAGCTCGTGCATGAGTTGTCGAACCCACTCGGCGCACTCGAGATCAACGCGTCACTCGTGTCGGATTTACTTTCGTCGGCGATCCAAGGCCCGGACATGCCCGCGGCGATGCGCGATTCGCTTTCGACTGCGCTCGAGGCGCATGCAGATTCCCTCGCTGCGATCGCGCAGTTGAAAGGGCTCGTTGCGCGCGTCCGCCAGGGCACGCGGCCTTCGTTGCCGAAGCGTGCGAGTCAGTGCGATGCAGGTCGCGTCGTCGATGCAACCGTGCGGATCGTCCGCACCGAGATCGAAAAAGCAGCGCGGCTCGGTGTCGTGCTCGAGTCGTCGCCGAACGTTGCGATCGATGCGTCGGTACTCGGCCAAGTCGTGTTGAATCTGCTGTTGAACGCAGCGCAGGCCGTGCGCCCCGAGACTCGCGGTGAAAATCTGATCTCCGTGCGCGTTGGATCCTCGCAGGGCACGGGCGAGATCACTGTTTCCGACAATGGCCCAGGTATCCCTGGCGAGAACCTAGAGCGAATTTTCGACCCCTTCTTCACGACCAAAGAAACGGGGACTGGGCTTGGGCTCGCGATCTGCCGCGAGTTGCTCTCGCAGGGCGGCGGGACGATTGCGGTGCAGAGCTCTCCAGGCACGGGAGCCATGTTTGTAATCCGCGTTCCATTGGCATCTCCGAGCTGACTCGTCGGATCCTACGGCGCATTGGGCCAGCGTTATCGGCTAGCTGCTGAAGGGCGGATTTCTGGAACGGTTTTCGATTGTTGGCCCGAGCTGTAAACTTGTTTTGCAGTGTCTCAAGACAAGCTCGGCTGATTGAATCGGGTCACGATTACAACACCAACGCTGATGGATGGTGACAAGCGTGTCACCGAGGGCTAAGTAAGAGGACTTGGGGCAACCAAGTATCCATGAGCCAGCTCAAACCGCACGCTCAGGCCGGTGATGACTTGCTCCTTTCAGGTGCTCGCGGGACTGCGCTCGATTCAGCTCCGGACTTGGAAAGCTCATCTCGACTAGCGCGGCATACTGGGCGTTTTGCTCACGCGCTCGTGGTGGATGACGACGACGCACTCCGGCGTTCGTTAGTCCGCTTTCTGCGCGGTATGCACACCGAAGTTTCGG
>DASRXR010000143.1:0-19937 GCA_035687405.1 Polyangiales bacterium | reverse complement strand
GCCGCATACCGCCCACCAGATTCGTAGGCCTTCGCTACCGCCGCATCGAGCTTGGCGGCAGCGTGCCACCCGCTGGCCAATGCGCATGTCGCGGTGCGTCATCGTGTTAGTGTCTGCGCATGAACCAAGCTGAGTTGCTCTATCTCGCGGATTGCAACCTCAGCGAGTTCTGTCGCGAACAAGCTCGCTGGCTTCCGCCATTCACAGTCGAAGAGCGGCCCCACGTCTTATTGGTCGCATCGGGCACGCGGTTCCCCGCCGGAGCACCGAACTGCGTGTTCCCGCTCGAGCAGGGCCGCGTGACCGCATCGGAGCTGCTCGACGAGGCACATGCCTGGTTCACCGCCTTGGGTCGCGGGTTCAGCGTCTACGCCCCGACCCACCTGGGCCCCGAAATCGCGCGCCTCTGCGAGTCGAAGCAGTGGGCACGGCTCTCCGATGCACCAGGCATGGTGCTCACCGAGCGCGTGGCAGCCCCCGAACTCCCAGCCGGGGTCGAAATTCGCACCGTCGCGAGCGAACGCGAAGCGAACGACTTCATCGACGTAGTGGCCGGGTCGTACGAGTCGATCGGTCTCCCCAACGCCGTCGCACGCAAGCTCTTGTCGCAACCTGCGCGCTGGATGCGGCCGTACATTCAAGTCCAGGTCGCCTACGAAGCCGAGCGCGCCGTCGGCGCCGCAATGCTGCTGTTCAGTCACGGCATCGCCGGCGTGTACTGGGTCGGCACGCTGCCCGATGTGCGCGGCCGAGGTCACGCGACCCGCTTGATGCGCAGCGTGAGCAACCGCGCGTTCGACTTCGGCGCGCGCTGCGTGATCCTGAAATCGACCCCGGTCGGCGTAACGATCTATCGAAAGCTCGGCTACCGCGAGTTCACGCGTTATCCATGGTTCCTCGCGTCCAAAGAGTCGGTAGCGAGAGGCGGCGCTCCGGCTCAGGCGCCCACTAACTCGTAGACCTTCGCCACCGCCGCTTCGAGCTTGTCCGGCAGCGTGCCACCCGCCTGCGCGAAATCGGGCCGACCACCACCGCTACCGCCCGCGATCGCCGCCACTTCTTTGATCAACGCACCGGCCTTGAACCGCGACGTCAGCTCCTTCGACACCGTGCACACGAGCACGACCTTGTCGTCGCTCGCCTTCGCACCGAGCACGACGACCGCCGGTGCGAGTTTGTCTCGCAGCTTGTCCGCGAGCTCGCGCAGCGCACCCGGATCCGCGACGTCGACAACCGTTCCGAGCACCGTCAGATCCCCGAGCTTGCGCGCAGACGCCGTCAGGTCGCCCGCCCCACCCGACACGAGCTTACGCTTCAGCAACTCGATCTCGCGCTGCAGCTCCTTGCGCTGCGCGATCAGCCGGTCGACTTTTTCGTAGGTGTCGCGCGGCGACGCCTTGAGCAAGTCAGCCACGCGCGCGAGCTCGCGATCGGCCTCGATCGAATGCTGCACCGCGTTCATCCCAGTCGCCGCTTCGATCCGGCGCACACCCGCCGCAATGCCCGTCTCCGAGAGCACCCTAAAGCTACCGATGTCACCGGTGCGCTTCACATGCGTACCGCCGCAGAGCTCGAGCGAGTCCGCGATGTGCAGCATGCGCACGACTTCACCGTACTTCTCTTCGAAGATGCCGATCGCGCCGCGCTGCTTCGCTTCAGCCATCGGCAGAACGTCCGTCGTGACTTCCGCGTTCCACAACACACGCTCATTCACGAGCTTTTCGATCTGCTCGATCTGTTCATTGGTCAATGCGACCGAGCCGCTGTAGTCGAATCGCAAGCGATCCGGACCGACGAGCGAGCCTTTCTGCATCGCATGCGCGCCCACGACCTTGCGCAGCGCGAGATGCAACAGGTGCGTCGCGCTGTGATTGCGCCGCGTCGCCGCACGCTGCTCGTGACCGACTTCGAGCTGAACCTTCTGCCCTAACTTGAGCGCGCCCGATCGCACTTTGCCCTGATGCACGACCAGACCGGTGACCGGCTTCTTCACGTCGCGCACTTCGAAGTCGGCACCGTCCGCGCGCACGACGCCGCTATCGCCGACTTGGCCGCCCGACTCTCCGTAGAACGGGGTCTGACGCGTGATGATTTCGCCTTCCTCGCCCGTCGCGAGACTTTGCACGCGCGCACCATTTCGAACGAGCGCGAGGATCTCGGAATCGGCTTGCTCGGTGTCGTAGCCGAGGAACTCCACCGGCGGCACCTCAGCACTGATCGCGCGGTACACACCTTCGACCGCCGCTTCTCCGAGCTTCGAGCCGGCGCTGCGCTCGCGCGCCTTCTCGAGCTCGCGATCGAACCCTTCCCGGTCGACGCGAAAGCCCGACTCCGAACCGAGCACTTCCTGCAAGTCGTACGGAAAGCCGTACGTGTCATAGAGCTCGAACGCGATCGGACCCGGCAGCACGCGCTCGCCTTCGCTCTTCGGCCACGCGTAGCCGTGCAACCGCTCCAAGCCGCGCTTCAAGGTCTGCCGGAAGCGCGTCTCTTCTTGCTGGCTGATCTCTTCGATCAGCGCGCGCCGCTCGCGCAACTCTGGATACTCACCCGCGAGCAGATCCGCCGCGACGAGCGCGCACTCGTGCAAGAACAGCTTCTCGATCCCGAGCCGGTGGCCGTGCCGAATCGCGCGCCGCATCACACGGCGAAGCACGTACTCGCGCTCGCTGCGATCCGGGAACACACCTTCCGCGATCAGAACCGCGGTGGTGCGCGCGTGGTCCGCGATGACGCGCATCGACACGTCGTCGGGCTCGAGCGTTCCAGCGTAACGCTTGCCTGAAATCTGCGCCGCGCGATCCACGATCGGCCGCAACAGATCCGTGTCGTAATTGCTGACGACGTTCTGAAGGACGCAGCTGATGCGCTCGAGGCCCATGCCTGTGTCGATCGACGGCGCCGGAAGCTTGTTCAGCGTTCCGTCTTTCTGGCGCTCGAACTGCATGAACACGTTGTTCCACAGCTCGACCCAACCACGCCCATCCGGACCCGGCTCCGCTCCGAACAACGCGAGGTCGGGTTTACCGTCGCCGAAGTAGTAGTGAATCTCGGAGCACGGACCACACGGGCCGGTGTCGCCCATCTGCCAGAAGTTATCCGCCGCTCCCAGCCGCAAGATGCGTTCGCTCGGCAGGCCCGCGATCTTCGCCCACAGCGACGCCGCCTCGTCATCCGCCGGTAAACCCTGCTCGCCTTTGAATACAGTCACGACGAGCCGGTCCTTCGCGATGCCGAACTCCTTCGTGAGCAGCTCCCACGCGTACGCGATCGCCTGCTCTTTGAAGTAGTCGCCGAACGAGAAGTTGCCGAGCATCTCGAAGAAGGTGTGGTGACGCGCAGTCACGCCCACGTTCTCGAGGTCGTTGTGCTTGCCGCTGATGCGAATGCACTTCTGCGACGACGTCGCACGCTTGTACGGCCGGCTGTCTTGGCCGGTGAACACGTCTTTGAACTGAACCATGCCGGCGTTCGCAAAAATCAACGTCGGGTCGTTCTGCGGGATGACGGAAGCGGAGTGAACCACCTCGTGCCCGCGCTTGCCGAAGTAGCTGCGAAACGTGTCTCGAATCTGCGATGAGCTGGTCATGATCGGATGCCGGAGCGGCGCTGTGTAGCGCAGCCCAGAGCCTAACGCTACCTTGCGCTGCCGGTCCGCAAAGGGCAACAACGGCCCTTATTTGCCGGCGCCCCAGTGCTCGTTGAAGAGCGCACTGTGGCGCACGGGCCGCGCATCCTTCTCAGCCTTCGCAGCTGCCGAGGGCACGGTGCAGCGCGGCGTGACCGGGCGCTCACGCCACCACGTCGCGGGCACGAGCGGCTTCACCGAAGTCTCGCCGCCCTCCTGCAAGACGCCGATACTGATCGACCCGTCCTGCACGAACCAGCGGCTGCACGGAAACTCGGCGCCCTTCTCCGAGCGGTACTGCCCGAAGGCCTCGACGTTGCCGCTCTTCGCTTCCGCGATCTGCAGCTCGAAGGCGGCGGGTGTACGTTCGAACTCCACCACCGCCCGCGTCTTGCCCAAGCTCACGAACGTCTTCGCGAGCGCGCGAAGCAGATTCGACGAGATGATGTACGGAACGAGTGGCGAGATCGATTGGCTCGTCACTTCGACCCGTCCGCTCATCCTCTCGGGCGGCATTTTTTGCCACTGCAGCCGTTCACTCCGGACGTGCAGCCCTCCCGGGATCGACTCGCCTTTGACGCCGACCTCGGGCAGCTCGATCGCGAGCTTCTGCAGCTGGCCGCGCTCGTTGCCGTCGTCATACGTTCCAGTGAGGTCGACTCGGCCCGAGATTTCGGTGGGTTGGTCGAGCAGCACGAACGCAGCCTTCTCGAGCCGCGCATCGACGTCTCCGGTTGCGAGCTTCCCTTCGACCCACTCGAGCCGCAGGTTCGCATCCGCACTGCCGCTGGTGAACATCCCGGGCTTATCGAGCGGATAGCCGACCCAACGCAGCGAGGGGACCGCCGCTCTCAGCTTCGCCGATACCGACGTCAGACGAATCGGCTTCGTGAGATCGGCAGTCGCACCGATCGACGCGTGTACAGACCGCGCACTCGGATCCGGAACGGCGTTCGGCACGCCTTTCCACCCCAAAGCCGCGCGCGAAGCCATCGCCGAGAGCACGACGCGAGAATCTTTGCCACCGTGCGAGATCAGCGCGCGCAGCTCGGCCGGACCGGTGAGCGTGAGCTTCTCTTTTCGGACCGTGACCCCATCGGTCTCGTAGCGAACCTCCGAACCTTCGCGCCATGCGCCGTGCTCGAGCACCGTCTTGAGCACGAGGGTGCCGGCACCGCGCGAGATGTCGACGTCGGTGCCGACCGTGTAGAGCTTCGTCACGTTCAGGTTTGGAACGTCGCCGCGCAAATCGGTCTCGATCGAGATCTTCCCGAAGATCTCCTCGCCGGAGACCTTGCGCGGATCGTGGCGATCGAGCTGCGCCGTCAGCCGACCGGTGAACTGGTTCGCGACGACGTGAGGCCCAGCCTGCAGCGTTCCATCCTCCAGCGTGAGTACGCAGCGCTCGGTGGATGCATCGCGCTCGGGCTTCAAGTGAAACCCGCCAGTCACTCGAGCTTGCCCGCGCCAGCGATATTCGAGAAACCACAGCTCGGCGACGCTGACGTCGACGTCGTTCAGCTCGATCGTCCACAGGTTGTACTTCTTGTCGGGAAGCGGCGGAGTTCGCTTCTCCGTGAACACCGGGGGATCGGGGAAGCCCGGGATCTCCGGGTATTGCTCGATTCGCGCTTCGAGGCCCTTCGGGCTTTCGACCTTGTGCCGGAACAAGTAGCGAGTGTTCTCACCGCGGATGCGCGTGAGGTGCATGATCTTGAACGGCAGCTGCCACAAGCTCACGTCGACGACCGCGTGCTCGAGCTCGACCGAGAACTGGACGTTGTGGTCCTGAAAACGAAACTTGACGAAGTCGGTGTGCACTCGACCCGGCCACACGCTCCACGCCGGCCCGATCTCGAAGTGCAACTTGTCGGGGATCTCGGCGTTCGCGACACGCGGAATGGTTCCGGCGCGCAGCACGACGTTGATCGCGATCACGTACACGGCCTCGAGCGCGACGAGCGCGACCGCGAGGATCAGCAGCACCCGCTTCCAACGTGGACCGAGCCACGGGCCTCTTGGTTTGCCGTTCATGACTTGGCCGGATGCGGGGCGGTGCTGGTCCGCTCGTCTGAGTGTTTTTCTGCGCGAAGTACTTTCTCGACTGCACTCGGATCGCCGGAATCTACCGCGCGGGCGAGCGCGCCATGGTCCGCGATCACTTGCGTGCCGAGGTAGTCGGCGAGCCAAATGCGTTCGATCGTCGGGTACGCCGCGACCACCGGCAAGATCAGAATCGCACCCATCAAGCCGAACAACGCGCCGCCGACGATCAACGCGAGCAGCACGGTGAGCGTCGACAAGCGCAGGCGCGAGCCGTACACGCGCGGCGCGATCACGTAATTTTCGAACTGGTGGTACAACATGTACGCGGCGAAGATCGCGAGCGCAGCGAGCTTCGAGGTTGCAAGCGCGAGGAGCGAAGCCGGCGCGACCGCGATCACGATGCCGATCATCGGAACCACGTCGCACAGGCCCGCGAACAGCGCGAGCGGCACCGCCGCCGGAACCTGGAACGCCGTCAGCACGATCAGTGCAAACACGGAGAACAAGCCGCACGTCACGATCTGACCGCGGACGTAGGCGCGGATCACGCCGCAAACTTCCCGCGCGGTCTCGGCCATCTTCGCGCGGTGCTTGCGCGGGACGTAGGCGAGCAACCACGCGTACATGCGCAGGCCGTCGATCACGAAGTAGAGCGTGACGACAAACACGACACCGGTGGTCATTACGCCCGCGAGAGTTGCGCTGCCGACGCTGACCACGTTGCTGAGCTTGATCGCAGTCTCGCCGCCGCTCGGGAGATCCAACGCGCCGCCAAACCACTTCTTGAGCGTGGGATCCGTCGGCGTGATCTCCTGGTGAATCTGTTGCTGGAGCTGCGGCAGCTTGCGGATCACTTCCTGCAGCTGTCCGACTGTCTGTGGAACGATGAAGATCGCGAACAACACGAGTCCGCCGAGGACGACGATCGCGCAGATCGCGACGCTGAGGGCGCGCGAGAGCCCGTGTCGATCCAGCCAGTCGACGATCGGTTCGATCGCGATCGCGAGGAGCACCGAGAGAAACAACAGGACGAGTTCAGGCCAAAGCCGCAGTCCGGCCCAGACGATAAACGCAGTGACGAGTAACTTGAGAATCGTGCTCGTCGGCACGCGGATGTCGGTGCGCTGACCTTCCGGTGGGCTCATGCTGCACTTCCCTTCAGTGTCAGGGGATCACTAGTCCTTCCCAAGGCAATTTAGACTCGCGCTCGCCGGTAGCCCAGCGATAGCGAATCCCGGCGACGCCGTACGTTCCATGGATCAGGCCCAAGTGGTCGGGGCTCGAAACTACCAGCGTAAGCACTGCGTTGATTTCGAGGTGATCGGTGAGCTGAAGCGACCCCGCCGGGCCCATCCGCGTCACCGGCTCATCTCGGCCGGTGCCGAACACGTGCTCGGTCAATATGCCGACCTTCAAAGAGTTCTCGTTCAAGAAGCGCGCGACGGCCGCGACGCGCATCACGAAGAACAAGTTGTCCGCGGCGATCGCGCGATAGGATTCGTCGTAAAAATAAGCGCCTTTCGGTACGTCGAGGGCGCCGACCGCGATGAAGTCACCGACGATCGCCGCGTGCGGCAGCGGAATGACGCCGACTGCTTCTGCTTCCCACGCCCAGTACTGCGCGCGCTTGCCGGGAGCGTCCGTGAGCTCGTGAGCGTTGAACGAATCGCGCGGCGCGAGGAACGGTTTGTTCCACGACCACGTGTCGCGAACGCCAAATGCGAGATCGATGAGCGGAGTCGCCGCCCGTAGGCCGCCGTAAACTTGGAAGGTATCCGTGGTCAGGATCGAGTTGACGTCCACGCCGGTCCAAATCCAGTGCGGCAATCCGTAGCCGGCCGAGAAGTATGGCTTCGCGTAGGGCGTGCCTGCCTCTGTCCGGGTCGATAGGAAGAAGCGGGGCTCGCCGACGCTCCAATAGCCGTTCTCCGGCCGAATCGGCGGCGCGTTCGGTGGTTCGGCTCTGGCAAACATGGGTGACACACTTGGGGCGATCAGACACACGAGAAGTAGCGCACTGGGGCGAAGCTTGGGCATGTTTGGGGCTCGAAGGACGGACTTAACCCGCGCGCAGTAGGCTGCGCCGAGGGAATTCGGGCGATTTTGCGTCTTCATGTCAAATACGCCGCACACGAGTCGACGCGCTCGCCGTCTTGTTCTCGGACGGTGCAGGAAGCGTGCTAGCCCGCGCCGTTTGGCTCGCTTTGCAAATTGCAGCGCCGCTGCCGCCCTCAGCAGCACTCGCTGCCGCCCTCAGCAGCGCTCGCTGCCGCCCTCAGCAGCACTTGCGTGGGTTCCGACTGCCCAGCGAGGTCGGCGTGATCGACTAGGTCGACTTAGTCAGCTGCCGAGCTTCTCGATCTTCGTCAGAGTTTCGCCCGCGCTGATTTTGATCTTCAGCTTCTTGCGAGCACCGCTATCGGGATTCTTGAGCTCGACCGTGTGTTTGCCGGCCGCGACTTGCAGCCCGAGCAGCGGCGTGTTCCCGACGAGCTTCTTGTCGATATAAACCTGGGACCACGGAATGCTGTTCAGCTTGAGCAGCCCGACCGACGCGCTCGCCTTCTTCTCGGCGTGCTCGGACTTCATTGCGGCGTGCTCCAGCGGCTCGCTGCTCGCCGCTTCGGCCTTGGCGGTTCGCTTGCTGCGGCGCTCGTCGGCAGCTTCTTTTCGCTCGCGGAAGCGTTCCGCGACGCGTTCCTTACGCTTCAGCCTCGCGAGCTCCTTCTTGCTGAGTGCTTTGCCATCCCCCGAAGTATCGAGCAGGGAAAGCAACGAGCTCGCGGCTGCGGGCGCTGCAGACTCGGGTTGCGCGACCGGCTCCGGCTCAGTCGGCTGTGCCTCGGGCGCGGGCTCGGGCTTCTTCTCGCGGTCGAGGCTGATGACGACACGCCGATCGGTCTCGGACATCGAAAACACTTCGCGCTGCGAGACGTAGCCGGATTGCTCGGCAACGAGCACGTGGTCACCGGCGATCAAACCCTCGCGCGTACGCGGGCTACTCGCGCCCGAGAGCGTCTCGCCGTCGATCGTCACGTGCGCGTCCGCGGGCGTGACGTCGATCACGGCGCTCCACGTCGCCGGCCCCGACATCACACCGCGCGCGATCAAACCCGCGATGAAGATCGCCGCACCGCCGAGCGCGTAGTTCGCCCAACCCGGCCACTTGCGCCGCATCTCCGGAAACGGCTCCGGGTCGTTCACGAGCCCGGGGTAGTAGCTTGGATCGTGCGAGTGCTCGGGCAGGAGCGCATCGCCGCGCCGGACGTTCGGGAAAGCCGGAGGCGCGGGCGGCAGAATGAACTGCGCGATCTCTTCGACTTCCGGGTCCTCGCCCATCGACGGCTGCAGCGCAGCTCGAGCGGCCGCGGGGTCGATGATGAAGCGTTGCGTCGCCGTCGCCGACCTCATACCGCGCGCGACTGCAGCACCGCGAATGCCAGGCGCGGGCCCGCTCACGAGCGGACGCGAGGCGGTGCCGGATTCACGACGCGCGCGAGCGGCGGTGGAGCGAGGCGGCGGTGGAGGCGGAGCGGACGAAGACGGTGCGGGCGGGTTTCCTCCGCCGAGGCTCGAAGCGCTCGGCGTATGCGACCAATGCTCCGGCGTATGCTCTTCGTAATTGATCGCGCATACGTTCGAACTACAGAAGCGATCGACAGACCCGAAACCCGTGTACTCGTCCAAACTCACACCCCGTGTCGACATGCTGCTCTCCAGGCTAAGAAGTCGGCGCGCCGTTACGCTCCACCGTGTGCACGTGTCGGTCAAGCCCGTGCATGGTGGTCGGCCGGACCAGTTCCGGACGCGATACTTTCGAAGTCTGCTCCGCGCAAGCCGCCGTGAGCCGCATGCGCCGCCAGCCGCCTCACGCGCGCCGAAATCTTCGAACTGGGAATGAAATCTGCGCCGTCTCGCAGCCCACAGCGGCCCAACGCGAATCACTTGCGTGGGACACGCCGTTGCGAATAGACCTCCGGGGCGGGGAAGCGGGGCTTGAAATCGCAGCAAAAACTCGACGACGAGGTAGGTGCATGTCTTCGTGAAGGAGACATCGAAGGCGCCGCTGCGCGCGTCCTGTCGGGCTGTGGCCCGTGCGTTCGCGGCTACTTACGCGTCGCGCTCGGAGAGGATCGGCTGGTGCGAGACGCCTTCTCCGCATTTTCCGAAGCCGTCTGGCAACGCATCCGGCGCTACCGTGGCGAGCCGCGGCTGATCGTCTGGACGCATCGGTTGGCGTATGTCGCGGCAAAGGAGCGGCGCGAAACGAGCCGATTGCGAAAACCTGCGGCGACACGGAAATCGCGGCCGGCTTCGCGCGACCTCAGCAGGACTCGCGCGGCCACGCTCGAGCCGCTCGGCGCTGCCGAAGACGCGGAGCTGATGCGCCGCGAGCTGTCGCTGGAGGAGCAGACGCTGCTCACGCTGCGGATCGATCGGCAGCTCGAATGGCAAGATATCGCGTGGGTGCTCGGCCAGCGCGCGGGCGGTGGGGGGCGTGCGGGGCGTGCGGGGCGTGCGGGCAATGAAGCCGGCAGCCAGATCGCGCGCCGCTACGAGCGGCTGGTGGCGCGTCTGCACTCGACCGCGATCGCCCGCGGGCTGATCGCACAAAGCCCTCTGCCGGCAAACCTCGCGTCTCTGCAGTTGACGCGAAAAAGTGCGACGCGCGATGGTTAAGCGCGTAACGAACCGGCGTTACGGCTTCGAGACCCTGCTCCGGGAGCTCGCGCGGGCGCCCGACGCCACGGCCGACGACGAGCTAAAACCTCCGCGGAAGCTGGGCCGATACGTGCTCGGACCGCTGGTAGGTCGCGGAGGCATGGGCGCGGTCTATCGGGCGCGCGACGTCGAGCTCGGGCGCGAAGTCGCGGTGAAGCTGGTGCACGCGCGGCGCGGCTCGCACAACCTCGTGCGGTTTGCGCGCGAAGTTCGGGCGCTCGCGACTTTGTCGCACCCGAACGTAGTCGCGATTCACGACGCGGCCGTTCACCGCGGCACGGCATACCTGGTGATGGAGCTCGTGCAGGGCGACACGCTGCGGCAGCTCTTGTTGCGCGAGCGGAAGCTGGCGATCGAACGCACAGCCAAGCTCGTCCGGCAAATCGCCGAGGCGCTGAGCGCTGCACACGCGCGCGGCGTGGTCCACCGGGATCTCAAGCCCGAAAACGTCGCGGTCATGGAGAACGGGCACGTGAAGGTGCTCGATTTCGGGTTGGCACAACTGACCGCGCTCGGAACCGACCAGACCGAACATCAGGCGACGATGACGGGCGCGGTTCTCGGAACGCCGCACTACATGTCGCCGGAGCAAGTTCGCGGAAACCGCGCGACGGCGCGCTCCGATGTGTTCGCGTTCGGCGCGCTCTTGTTCGAGATGCTGATCGGCCGGCGCCCGTTCGGTGCGGGCTCTGCTGCGGAGACGTATGCGCGCATCTTGAGCTCGGAGCCGCACGGGGCGAAACGCGCGTCGGACACGACCCTGCGCGGGCGCCTATTGCAAGTGGCGATGCGCTGTCTCGCGAAGGAACCGCGTGCGCGTTTCAACTCCGGCACCGAGCTGGTCGCGGCACTCGCTGAAGCTGAAGGCGGCAAGCGCGAGCGCGAAAGCAAACGCCCTTCCCGCTCGCGCGAGTCGACGAAACCGCCGGGCGGGCGGCGGACGACGCGCTACGCGAACGCCGACGGCGTGCACGTCGCGTATCAGGTGATCGGCACCGGGCCGGTCGACGTGTGCTTCGTCGCGGGGTTTGTCTCGAACTTGGATGTGTGGTGGGAGGCGGCGCCCGGTCGCGACTTCTTCAGCGCGCTCGCGGCCCGCGCGCGGCTGATCATGTTCGACAAACGCGGGAGCGGCTTGTCCGATCGCGTGCCGCTTCAGACGCTCGACGGGCGCGTGGAAGATTTGCGCGCCGTACTCGATGCGGTCGGTTCGCGCGACACCGTGATCTTCGGCGATGCGGGCGCGACGTGCATCCGCTTTGCTGCGCGGTATCCCGAGCGGACGCGAGCGCTGGTCTTGTACGGCACGACGGAAAAGAGCTGGCGCGCGGGAGCGCAAGCTCGGGACCTCCTGGTGGGTGGATGGGGTAGCGGTGTCTCGCTGCCAATCTTTGCGCCGAGCTTGGCGCACGATCCAGTCTTACAGCGTTGGGGTGCGCGCTGGGAGCGGCTGAGCGTGAGCCCCGGATCGCTGTTGTCGTTGATCGACGCGATGCAAGAGATCGACACCACCGAAGATGCGCGCAAGATCCGCGTGCCGACGCTGGTGATTCATCGAACAGGCGATCGGACGATTCCGCGCGAAGCGGGGCGATCGCTCGCAAAACTGATCCCAGGTGCGAAGTATCGCGAGCACGAAGGCATCGATCACGCGCCGATGGTCGGCGATGGACAGCGCATCGTGAACGAGGTGTTCGAGTTCGTCGCATCGCTGCCAGCGCGAACACGAACGCGCGCGCGCTGATCTCTCGAGGTTGTGTCACCCCTCATCCCGTGGCACGTCGGTTGCTTCAGCTAGGCATGCTGCCTCTCGAGAGCATGTAAGATGAACATCCGCACGACAGTTCTATGGTTGGGTGTGCTGAGTATTGTCGCTTGTGGCGACGATGACGCGCCCAAATCGACGACCACCAGTGCGCCGGACAACGTGGCTGGGTCGGAAGCCGCAAATCGCACCGACGACAACGAAAATCGCGGTGCGGCGGGTACGCCCGCTCCGGCGGGAAGTGGAGCTAGTTCGGAGCCCGGTTCGAGTGCAGGTTCCGGCAGCAGTAGCCCGGGTGGTGGAGTTGCGGGTGGCGGCAGTCCCACCCCGAACCCGACGCCACCTACTCCGCTTCCGATGCCCTAGTGGTCGGAGGCGCGAACGGCCCGGTCGTTGCGTTGACGTTAGTAACCCGCCCCTGGCCCTCGCGGGACTGCGTACGGCGCGAGCGCTTCTCCGAGTTGCGTGACCGACGCGAAGCGTTCCGCTCTCGACTTCGAGAGCGCGCACGACAAGATCTGCGCGAGCCCTTCCGGGATGTCGACACCCAGCGTGCGCGGAGCCGGCGGGTCGCTCGAGCGGATGGCTGCAACGAGCTGCTGCGGCGTCGATTCGTCGAAGGGCGGCCGGCCGCACAGGAGCAGATAGAGGATCGCGCCGAGCGCCCAGACGTTCGTGCGCGCATCGACGAGTCCTTCGACATCGAGCTGCTCGGGCGCGGCGTATTCGGCCGAACGCTGCCAAAGCGCGGCCTGACTTCCGCTGAGTTGACGTGTCGCCGCCCTCGGCTGCGAGGCACAGATCGAGCCGCCGAGGTCGAGCAGCTTCAGACGGGTGGTGCCGCGGGTAGCGGCGAGCACGAATAACTTGGAAGGTTTCAGATCGGCGTGGACCACGCCGGCTTGAAGAGCCGCAGCCAGACCGGCGCACGCTTGGACGATCAGGCTCGCAGCTTCCGTAACGTCGTAGCGGACGCGCTCGGCGCAATCACGCGAGAGGTCACAGCCTTCGAGGTGCTCCATGACCACGCACGGCACGCCGCTCTCGGACTCGGTGAGCTCGAACGCCCGGCAGACTTCGTTCGAGCGAATCGCGGCAGCGACGCGGGCGTGGTTGCGGAACGCCTCCACCGCGGCCCGGTCGTACGCGAGGTCGCGGCGCAGAAACTTGATCGCAACACGGTCTGCCGAACGCCGGTCGCGTGCGGCAAACACGATGCCGGACCTGCCCTGACCGAGCACGTGCTCCAGGCGGTACGTGCTCGCGACGAGGTCGCCGGTCTGAGCGGGGCGCGCGATGTTCATCGGAGATTGAATTGGCCGGAACGTCAGGATTCCTTTCATGCGAACAGCGCGACTGGGCCTGACTCGCTCAAAAAGGCACGTTCGGCCGAGGGCGACAGTTGGCCAGGTCACACCTGCGTGCGGTTCTGTGCCGCGCCAGGCTGCAGACGCGTTTGAGCGGGGCGTGGCGCGCACAGGCTGAGAGGCGGACGCAGCGCAAAGAAGCTTGCGTGACAGGCTAGCCGCGCTCCGCTATGAACGGGATTCCGATGCGCTACGAAGGAACTATCTACCGTCCGCCTTCCGAGGCTCGCAGCTACATCTTGCAAGCGACGATCGGCTGCTCGTGGAACAAGTGCGTGTATTGCGACATGTACCGCGAGAAAGAGTTTCGCGTGCGCGAGCTCGCAGAGACGCTCGAAGACCTGCGTGAAGCTGCGCGGCTGACCGAGCATCGCATCGACAAAGTGTTCGTGGCAGATGGCGATGCGCTCGTGCTCGAGCTCGATCACTGGCGCGCGATCCTCGAGTGCGCACAGGCCGAGTTGCCACGCCTGACGCAAGTGTCCTGCTACGCGACGGCGAAGAACATTCTCGCGAAGACCGATGCGGAGCTCGCGGAGCTTCGCAAGCTCGGGTTGAATTTGTTCTATATCGGGCCCGAGTCGGGAGACGACGCGACGTTGAAGCGGATTGCAAAAGGCGCGACCTACGCGCAACACGTCGAAGCAGCTGCGCGGGCACATGCCGCCGGGTTTCGCGTGAGCGTGATCGCGTTGCTCGGAATCGGTGGCGTGGAACGTTCGCAAGTTCATGCGGAGAAGACCGCGGAGCTCGTGACGGCGATGAACCCGGAGTATTTCGCCGCATTGACGACTTCAGTCGTGCCGAACACGCCGCTCGTGAAGTTGCGCGACAAGGGGTTTTGGCAGCTGCCGAGCGTGCAGCGCATGCTCGAGGAGCTGCGTACGATCGTCGATCAAGCGCGGCCCACGGATGCGCTGTTTCGCACGAATCACGCGAGTAACCACCTGCCGCTCGCCGGTCGTTTGCCGAAGGATCGGGAGTTGATCGTGCAAGCGATCGACGGCGCACTCGCGGGACGAATCCCGCTGCGGCCCGACTACGCACGCGGTCTGTGATGCGAAAGTGCGTCGCGTTGCTCGCTGCATCGCGCGCCGTCGTGGTCTCCGGCTGCGCGCTCTGGCTCTTCGCAGTGTGCTCGAAGGCGCAGCCGTCCGCGGCGCAACCCACCCGCGAGATCGCGATCGACGAGGTTGCGGATCTCGCGACCGCGGAACCCGCCGCAACCGATCTACTGCCCGGTCTCGAAGCATTCGTCGACGGCATCGTCGCGAGCTTTACGCAGCAACGCATCGCAGGCGTTCAAGTCGCGATCGTGAAAGATGGACGAGTTGCCTTGAAGAAGGGCTACGGCGTCGCAGCGCTCGAACCCGAGCGACCGGTGGATCCGGAACGCTCCTTGTTTCGCATCGGCTCGATCACGAAGACGTTCACTTGGCTCGCGCTGATGCAACTCGAAGCGCGCGAACGGCTACGACTCGAAGACCCAGTCAATGAGCACTTGCCACCGGATCTCGAGATCCCGAGCGAGGGCTGGAATAAATCGATTCGCATCCTCGACTTGATGAACCACACCGCGGGCTTCGAGGAATCGGTCCAAGGCGTGGATACATCCGACGAAGCGCGGCTCTCATCCCTCCGGCAAGACCTCGCGCGCTATCGGCCGGCCCGAGTACGCGAACCGGGTCAGACCAGCGTGTATTCCAACTACGGCGCGCAGCTCGCGGGCGCAATCATCGCGCACGAGTCGGGCGTGGACTACGAGACGTACATCGAGCAGCACGTGCTGCGCCCACTCGAGCTCGAACACACGACGTTTCGCGAGCCCTACGGCCCGACTGCACCGCCCGGTCTACCGGCGCCGATGCCTGCAAATCTCGTCCTCGATCGGGCTGCGGGCATCGAGTGGGAAAACGGCGCCTGGAAAGCATTTCCGCATCATCACATTCTGCAGGCGGCGTCGGCCGGGGCCGGTTCGAGCACTGCCGCGGACATGGCGCGTTACATGATCGCACTTCTCGATCCCAAGGCGCTCGAGCGCGCAGGCGTGCTCAAAGAGTCGGCCTATCTGCGCATGAAGGGCGAGAGCTTCAAGCCGGCGCCAGGGGTCCGCGGCATCCATCACGGCTTTTTCGACGCGCCGCCGGGTGCGCGCAGCGCGCTCGGCTACGCGAACCTGTCTCACAGCGGGTTCGTCGATCACTTCGCTTCGCACATGCTGGTGTTTCCGGAGCTCGGCTTCGGCACGTTCGTAGCGACGAATAGTTCGAGCGGCGGAAAGCTGACTTCGGTGCTGCACGAACTCGTGCTCCGGCAGTACTTCGCGCCCCGCTCGCAGCCATCGGCGGCGGTTCCGTCGCGAGAAGACCTGACTCAGTTCACCGGCAAGTATCGGCCGATGCGGCGAAACTACACGAAGCTCGAGTCGATCTTCAGTTTGGATTCGATCTTCGAGCTCGAGGCGACGGACGGCGGCTATTTGCTCGTGCGCAATCGGCCCGATGACCTATCGCGGTATGCGCAGATCGGGCGCGATCTGTTTCAGAAGGTCGGTGGTGATGCGCGGATCGCGTTCGTGCGCAACCCGAACGGCAGTGTGATTCGAGTCGTTGGGGCAATGACGGCGGATCGCGTGAAGTTATTCGGAACGCCCGCCTGGGTGCGCGGTTGGTTGGTCGCTGGGTTGGTCGTGTCGGTCGCGGTCATCTGGTTCGCATGGCGCAGGCGCAGGCTTGGCCTGACTGCGACGACGACTCGCTCCGAGCGTTGGATGTACCTGACAGCCTCGTTGTGGGTTGCGCTCTATGCGGCTGGCGCGACGTGGCAGCTGCGCTACGGGTTTGGCGATGCGCTCCAAGATTATCCGCAGCCAGTTCTCAAGCTCGCCCTCCTGCTGCTGATGGCTGCAGCGGGTTCGACTGCGATCGCGGTGATCCTGCTGCCGTTCGCCTGGCGCAAAAATGGCTGGTCGATCGGTCGAAAGCTCCGGCACACGCTCGCGTTGTGCGTGTTCGTGGTCCTGACCACGGCGCTGCACCAGTGGAACGCGTTCGGTTTTCACTACTACTGATCGGACCTGCGACGCACGACTTCACACGCGCGCGGCCGGCGGAGCGTCCAGCTGAACACCAATCTCCGCAGCCGCCGCCACTGCCGCTGGCAGCAGCACGAGCGGCAACAGCGGCACCGTGAACAACAACGCAATCGAGAGCCCAAAGCCGAGCACGCGCGGCGACTGGGCCCGCATCATGCGCAACCGTTCCCCGAGCGGCACGCCCCGCAACGACAGCGGGTAATCCAACAGCGACCACGCGACCGACAGCGCGAGCACCACGAACTTGAGCGGCACCGTGACCACGGCTGCGGGTGGAGCCGCCAGTGTGATCAGCCACAACAGCGCGAGCAAAGGCCCGCCGATCGCGAGCGCAACCAGCTGCGCCTGCAGCGCACACCAAAACTCGCGAAACAAGCCCGCCGCCGGCCGCGGCGCCACACCGAGCGTGCGCTCTCGCAGCAACACCAATCGCTCGAGCGCCGGCGCGCTCAACGGCGGCGTCACGAACGTGGCGGCAAACACGCCGAGCAGCGCGCCGAGCAAGATCCCGACAAACCGCAGAAAGCCGGCACCGAACCCGCCGAGCGAACTCTCGAGCCCGGGCCAGACCGCCGCCATCAGCCGCGGGACGTAGTGGATCGAGCCGGCGATCGAGAGCGCGCACAAGATCGTACACACCGCGATCGGCACTGCGGCGAGCGGCCACGCGGTCGGGGTCGTCCACACGAATCGAACCCCTCGGACGATCGCGAAGACTCCGTCGATGAACGCGAGATCGATCCGGCGCGCCGGACCCGGCCGCGACGATCGCGGTCCTGAAGCGCGCGAAAACGGTTCCTGAGGCTCCGCAGTCATCTCAGTTCGCAACCTCGCCGAGCAGCGGCCGAGATCGGGAAATGGATCGAGCTCGGTGCATCGCGGTGCCTACCGCAGCCTAGCTGTAAACGCTACCTTGCGCCCCCGTCACTTCGCACGCCGGTTCGGCTCCACAGCCCGTCACTAGCGACTGCGCGTCCAGTGGGCACGCCCTCCAGGAAAAGCCACCCATGCTGCTTTGCCTCCGCGTCAAAAACCTCGCCATCATCGACTCGCTCGAAGTCGAGCTCCCCGTCGGGCTGAACGTGGTCACCGGCGAAACCGGCGCCGGGAAGTCCATCCTCGTGAACGCGTTGTCGGTCGTGTTGGGCGCGCGCGCCGCACCGGAAATGGTGCGCACGGGCGCAAACGAGGCCGAGGTCGAGGCGCTTTTCGACGTGAGCGACCACGCGGCCGCACGCGAGCGCGCCCGAGAAATGGGCGTGGATGCGGACGACGAGCTCGTGTTGCGGCGCGTAATTCAAGCCTCGGGCCGCTCCCGTGCGTTCGTAAACGGGCGGCTCGCCTCAGCCTCGCAGCTCGCGGAGCTCGCGAAAGGTTTGTGTGACATCTCGTCGCAGCACGAACATCACACGCTGGTCGACGCGACGAGTCACGTGCACTTCCTCGACGCGTTCGCACAGCTCGGTCCGCAGGTGGAGCAGATGCAAGCGGCTTATCGCACGTTGAGCGATGCGCACGCGGCACTGCGCGAGCACGTGGAGCGCTCGGACAAGCGCGAGGAACGCGAGGACTTGTTGCGCTACCAGATCCACGAGATCGCGCAGCTGGAGCCGCGTCCGGGCGAGCAAGCCGAGCTCGCAGAAGAGCGCGAGCGGTTGCGCCACTCGGAAAGGCTGACGGAGCTGACCGGCCAAGCCGAAGACGTCCTGTACGCCCGCGATGCGGCGGTGTGCGAGGAGCTCGCGCGAGTTCTGCGCGGCGTAGAAGAAGCGGCTGCGCTCGATCCGCGGCTGAGCAAGTTGGCGGAGCAGCTGGCATCGGCGCATCGCGAGCTGGAAGACGCGGCGCGCGAGCTCGGTCAGTATGCACGTGCGGTGGTGCACGACTCGGGGCGGCTCGTAACCGTGGAGGAGCGGCTCGACGCGCTGTCTCGGATTGCCCGCAAGTACGGGGGCAGCATCGAGAGCGCGATCGCGCACCGGCAGCGCGCGCAAGACGAGCTCGAAACGCTCGAGCACGGCGCGGATCACCGCAAAAAGCTCGAACAAGCCTGGACGGAGGCCGCGACGGCGGCGCGCGAAGTCGCGGAGCGGTTGTCCGCGGGGCGCAAGGCTGCGGCGAGCAAGCTCGGGCGCGAGGTCAGTCGGGAGTTGAAGTCGCTCGCGATGGGCGATGCGACGATCACGGTCGAGGTCGAGGCATCCAAGGGCCGCGAGGGCGAGCTCGCCGTCGACGGCGCGCGGTTGTCGAACACGGGCATCGATCGCGTGGAGTTTTTGATCGCGACCAATCCGGGAGAAACGCCGCGGCCGCTCTCGAAGATCGCGAGTGGTGGAGAACTGTCGCGCGCGATGCTCGCGTTGAAGGGTGTGCTGGCTGGGCTCGGGCCCGGTGGCATGTACGTGTTCGACGAAGTGGATTCGGGCGTGGGTGGCGCGGTTGCGGAAGTGATCGGCCGCAAGATTCGCGAGGTCAGCAAACATCACCAGGTGATCTGCATCACGCACCTCGCGCAGATCGCGGTGTATGCCGACGCGCACTTCAGGGTTCAAAAGTCGATCGAGAAGGGTCGAACGCGGTCGGACATCGTACGGCTGACGGCGGACGAATCGCGCGAAGAGATCGCGCGGATGCTCGGTGGCATCGAGATCAGCAAGGAAACGCGGGCAGCCGCGCGCGAGATGCTGAAGAGCGCGCGGCGCTGATCCAACGCGCGCGAGTCAACCAGCTCAGCGCGGCGTCAAACGAAACGCCTCGATCAACTTCACTTGCAACGTCGGCTGGCCGGCATCGCGCCGCGCCATCGAACGCATGGAGGCTTGGCCGAGGCCGACGTCCTGACACGGGTGATCGAATCCGATCACGTAGCCAGTGATCGCGTCTCGCTCGACCTTGAAGCGAATGAAGTGCCGATACGCGTCGAGCCGCGCTGCACCACCCGCCTCGTTGTTGTGCGCGTTGAAGCCCATCGCGACTGCGAGATACCAGCCGAACCAGACGCAGCTGAAAAACGCGCCGGCCACGAACGCGACGACGAAACGCGAGCCAGTGATCGGTTGAAGCTCCCCAAACCAGAGCGCGATCCCGAGGACGCCGCCACCGGCTGCAAGCCAAAACGCGAGCAAGAGCCATTCCGAGGGCCAACGTCGCTGGACGGGCAGTGCGAGCAAGCTCATTCCGAGCGCCCACGCGGCAGCCGCCGTGATCGAAAACGCGCTGCCATGCACCGCGAGGATGAGCGGCACGGTCACTTGGAGCGCGCCGAAAAATGTACCGAGCGCCGCGTAGCCGAGCTTGACCCGAAGCGGGCGCCCT
>DASRXR010000142.1:0-6386 GCA_035687405.1 Polyangiales bacterium | reverse complement strand
CGGCTAACAAGGCCAGGTTGGAGCGCGCAATGATTCGACGCTTTTCCAAGTATGATTTGTACTTGGTTGTCCTTACGCGCTGGAGCTTGTGTCTCCAACCAAACTTTCGATCGCCGGATGTGTTGTTCTGATGTTGCCTGTACAGAGCGAGCGCGTCCGGAAGGACCACGCTCCGACCGATCGAAGCGGCCAAGAAATAGATCCATCGATCATGGGCCGATAACTTTGTCTCATCAATGAGATCCATCGACCGGTGCTGCCACGGAATTAGTTGGAGCAAGCGGCGGTCGACAGTGCAAGTGAATCCATAGAATACATCCCATGGATCCATTTCAAACCCTGTCAGGACCCGTTCCCGGCCCTTCGACCGCGCCCTGGAGAGCGGGTGTCCATTGTGATCTACGGAT
The DNA here is from genome assembly GCA_035687405.1 of Polyangiales bacterium. GTDB lineage: Bacteria > Myxococcota_A > Polyangia > Polyangiales > JAFGIB01 > JADGRF01. Next base: position 5,979 of record DASRXR010000142.1, on the reverse strand, counting down.
ACGAACGGATGGGTACAGAGAACCGCGTCGTGACGGCGCAATGCGTCCGCGCATGCGTCTAACTTGCGGTTGTGCCAAATGTCGTCTTGATCGCAGAACGCGATATATTTTCCCGAGCACAACGACGCAGCATTTAAAAAGTTGCTTCCGTAGTGCAACCGCTCCGGATTCCGCTCAATCCGAACCGGAAATGGAGCTTTGCGCGCGAAGTCCTGCAATATCGCGATCGTCTCATCCGTGGACCCATCGTCGCAGGCGACGAGTTCTGCCGGCTGAAGTGTTTGCTCAGCGAGCGATGCAAGCTGCTCGCGTAAGAAGCGCGCACCGTTATAAGTAGCCATCGCCACAGATATCGGACTATCAGATTTCATCGTTCTGTGGGCCAAACCCCGCGTGTGGCCGCAGCCCGCAGCGGCTGCACTTCAAGTTACGCCGTCAAAAACTCCACCCGCGCTGTCGACACGAACTCTCGTCCATCCAGACGACCTGGTCGCACACGTAGTGTCTGGGAACTGTACTTGGCAAGGTCGTCAACTACAAGCACCGTAACCCTCTGTGGGCGCGCGCGGTGTGAGCCACGTTCCGCCAATCGGAATCCTCCTCCGACAAACTCGCACTCCGCTACAGAGAGCATGAATCAAGCGGTACGAAAGGGTTCTCCGCGGCCGAGTACATCGGGTTTGACTACTATCCCGGAAACACCGTCGACGTCGTCGGCGGGTAAACTCGGCACGCGCCGCGCGTGACTCTCGCGCCGCCTAAACCCTCACGGAGGAGTGCTAAGTGGGCAGCCGAATCCCACTCCTGACCTGTTATTTCGTCCCTTCGATTCGAGTCCCACGCGTTCATGCTCGGCGAGTCCGGCAGCATCCTCGCCGCGATGGCGGCTAACACCTCGCACTCAGCGTGTGCGTCCGCGCAACCTCAGCCAATGACTGTACTTCGCAAGAATTCTCGCGTTACTTCGGTTCAGGTGCTGCGAGGCGTGGCGGCGGCGCTTGTGGTGATGCATCACTTTTCTCAATCCGTGGAGATGTACTCGAGGCAGAAATCTCTGATTGTCAGCAGCGGGCTCGGCGCTCTGGGCTCGGTCGGAGTCGACCTATTCTTCGTCATCTCCGGCTTCATCATGATCTACACCACCCGGGATCGACGTGGTGTGCACGACGCGCTGACGTTCTTCGGTAAGCGCGCGCGGCGCGTGTACCCGCTGTACTGGATGTGGACCACAGTCTTGTTGTCGCTCGTAGTGGGCCGGATCGCCTTGCGGGGGCACACGTATCCCGCGGAATATATCGTAGCTTCGTACCTGCTCGTGCCCATGTTCAACGAGTCCAACGGAAACTCACTTCCGCTGCTCTGGCAGGGCTGGACCCTCTCGTTCGAGATGTTGTTCTACGTCGCCTTCGCGGCCGCGATGACCATCGTCGGGAGCAAGAGCCGCTCGTTTGTGGTGGCGCTGATCCTCGGTGCGACAGCGCTGTTGGCCACTCTGATCCTCAGCCCGAGTGCCGTCCGCGACCTGATGGCCAACTCGTTGAGCGTGGAGTTTGTACTGGGCATGCTGGCCGCCGAGTTCGTCATTCGCCTCCAAATGCGAGAGAAGTCGGTACCAATCGTTGTCGCGGTGGGCCTCGTCGCACTGGGAACCATGCTGTTGCTGGGCACGCTCTGGGTCCCGCCAGGCGTAATTCCTCGCGGCCTGGTTTGGGGCCTACCCAGCTTCTTCATCTTGCTCGGCACGGCGCTACCGCGGAACAGCTCGTCGCGACCGGGCGCGTTCGACTTTCTCGGCGACGCGTCGTACTCCATTTATCTCACGCACGGCTTTTTCTCGTTAGCGCTTGGGATGGCGCTAAGACGGTTCTGGTTCATGCACTCGATCCGGGCTGACGCACTCATCGTGGTCGCGACGATGTCTACGACCTTTCTAGGTTCGCTGACGTACCTGGCCATCGAGAAGCCGCTGCTCAGGTGGGTGTCACCTCGTACTCTGGCACGCGACGACATCGACCTGGTGCTGGACCCTACGGCCGGAAACATCACGCCCGGCATCGGGCTCGATCGGCGTGACGACCGCGATCGCGACCCGCACACGCGCTCGTGATGCGCGTCACGGGCGGATCCCGCGGGATCGCGACGACCACTCGTTCCGTTGGCGTTTCTGCACTTGATGCAAGCACGCGGCACGGTCAGAACGCCAACTTCGACCTCCGCTCTGTCGCGTAGTTTGCGCGGCTTTTTGCGCCCCTTCCCTTCTCAAGTGACTTACCGCAAGCTCCGGGAACGTATGACGATCCCGCGGCATTTACGCACTGTCTGGATGCTATTGGTGCCTCTGTCGTGGATTGCCGCGACTAGCGTTCACGCACAACGTCGGGATGACTCTCCTTGGAGTGTCAGCCCATCGGCAGCTCTCTCTTTGGATCCCGCTAGCTGGGTCCAAGACATGATCGCAGCCGGAGTACGGTCGGTACGTGGATTTTCTCGGCCGGAACCTATCGCCGCGGCCGGCCTTGGACTGACTGGGATACTGACAGTCCCCAACGCACAGGCGAGACAGACATTTCCGATCGACGACCTTCCTGGTTACCGTCGATATGTCACCCGAGAGGTCACTCGCTACAAAGGCATCGTCCGCTACTGGGAGGTTTGGAACGAACCTCCCAACTTCTCAGAGGACCAATCGCCGGCGTCGTATGCCCGCATCGTCGCGGCTGCGTACGATGCAGCGAAAGCTGTCGATCCGACGGTCCAGATTGGCCTGTCTGCAAAAAGCGTCCACTTAGGCTTCATGGCGGAAGCTTTAGACGCCGGCGCGCGTGGAAAGTATGACTACATCACATTGCATCCCTACGAAACGGCTTCACTGCTTCAGGATAATTGGGAGGGGCCGTTTCTAGGCATCGTGCCGACATTGCGAACAATGTTGAAGGACAAGGATCCGGCACGCGCAAAAGTTCCTGTGTGGTTCACCGAGATAGGTGTGGAAGTCGCCGAACAAGGCCGCCAGGGTGTGAGCCTGGCGGAGCAAGCCGACCTGCTCGTAAAAATTTACGCGATGTCACTCGCGCAAGGCGTCACACGGGTTAGTTGGTTCGCGCCTCGCGATAGCGAAGGCACCACACACGGCTTGTCCTGGGCGAACGGCGAGCGCAAGCCGGCGTTCAACGCGTACGAGACTATCACTCAGTCACTCGGACCTGCACCCCAGTATGTCGGTGCGGTGGATGTCGGAGCTGATGGATATGGCTTCTTGTTCAAGGCTCCACGCGGGTACGCATTGATCGCTTGGGCCAAGCCGGGCGCGACCGTAGCATACACGTTGGGTACGGTCGTCCGGGTCGTGGACCCTGCCACGAAGCGGTCCTGGTCGAGTGACCATGAGTTACTGACCCCGAGTCCAAAGGTGTTCGTCCTAGAAGGCTTACGTCAGCCCAAAACTTCGTTTGGACGGTTAGCAGCGCAACGACTGCCGGCCTGGGATAGTGAAGTGCGCTCACCCACGGCGACGGTTGAGCTCGTAGCTGGACACAAGCCACGCGGCATTCACATGGTCAACGCTCCAGCTGTACGCACTGTCGATGGAAGGAGCGAGTTTGATCTTTCAGATCGACCATCGACCCGATTTGCAGTGGACCCAAGCTTGATGCGCTACAAGGTTGGTAAACTCAAAATTACGATCGTAGTGCGAGGCCACGGTGGCACTCCCCCGGGCTTTAGCTTGAAATACGAGTCGACCACTCCGTTGAGCAAAGTAGACGGAAACGGGCTCGTATCGGCGAGCGGCTGGGTCAATGTCCAAGGAACGCAACCGGTCACGATGAGCTGGGACATCGACAACGCGCGGTTTGTCGGCATGTACGGCTTCAACTTGATGCTGGATAGCGACAGTATCAAACATTCAGATTACAGTCTTATTAGTGTTAGTATCAGTAAGCGGTAGGCTTCCGAAGCGGTGTGCACAAACATGAGCGAACGAAGTGACTTTGCACATGACGGAACGACGACATGGAGCTGAGCTTCTTCGCACTCGTTGTGTGCCTCGCAGGAGTTCTGACGTCCGCCACCGGAGCTCTCTACTGGCAGATCGTGTTCTGCCTATTCGGTGCAGCAGGTGCGATCACGTTGACGTCCATCGGCGGCGCCGTTATCACACCGTCCAATCTCTTTCTGCCGTTTCTGGTCGTGAGAGCGTGGGCCGAACAGTACGGCCGATCTTTCTCGCGACGCGTCCCCGTCGCCGGCGTGTGGTTAGGGCTTGCCGTCAGCTACGGGGTACTCGGCGCGATCTGCTCTCCACGATTTTTTTATCACGAGCTCGATGTACTCACGATGGACCGCACCGGGGGCAGCATCGGGGTCGTGTTGTATCCGTTGCATCCCGTGTCGGGCAACATCACGCAGAGCGGGTATGCGCTCGGAGGCCTCGCAGCGTTCTTATCGGTGCGCGCATTGCTCGAGAAACCTCAGCGCATGCGCCACTTCCGAGACGCGGTGCTGCTGCTCGCTACACTGAACTGCATCGCAGCGCTGCTGAACTTGGGCGAGTATCACCTGGGTTTGCCAGCGACGTTGACTTACGTGCGCAATGCGTATGCCCTGTTCGACGCGTACGAAATCGCGGGCACTGGGCTCATGCGTATCCACGGCACGTTCTCCGAGACAGCCGCGTTTTGCGCATTCACACTACCGCTATTCGCGTTCACCTTTAGTTTGTGGATGAGCAGCGTCCGCTCACTCTACACCGGTACGCTCTCGCTCCTATTGCTGACGTTTCTTCTGCTGTCGACGTCGACGACCGCATACGTCGGCTTGGCACTTTACGGCTTCATCTTGCTCTTCGTGCTGACGTACCGCGGCTACGTACGGGGAACCGTGCCTCGCATTGGTTTGCTCGTGAGCGGCGCGCTGCTCGCGGCGGCCCTCGTCGGAAGTTTCTTCGTGCTCGACACCGCAATCGGGCGCAAGCTCGAGGACTACTTCGCCATCACGGTGTTCAACAAGCTCGACTCGGCTTCCGGTGTCGAACGCAGCGAGTGGAATCGCCAAGCGTGGTCGAATTTCATCGATACTTATGGGATCGGTGTCGGGCTCGGCAGCGCGCGTGCGTCGAGTCTCCCACTCGTGCTGTTGTCGAACTTTGGCCTGCTCGGGACCCTCGCATTCGGCGCGTTTCTAAAACGTCTCTTTAGGCCCGTGAGCTCGACCCCGGAGACTTCCGCGACGATCGACGCGGCACGCCAGGCCGTGCTCGGAGCGCTCTCCGCAGGTTTGGTTTCGTGCACAGTGTTCGATCTCGGCATCACTTTCTACGCGTATGCAGCCGCAGCGTCGTATCAGCCTCTCGTCGAGAGCCTCTATCCAAACAATCAAACGCTGCGCGGGTAGATTCGTGAGCGTCCGACGAGCCCGAAAGTCTTCGTTGGGCGGCGCTGCACTACTGCTTGGATACGCTCACGCTCTTCAACAAGTACTGCGAGTGCTCGGTGGAATCTGAATCGAACGAAAAGTTGTAACCCCACATACCGACGAACAGACTGTCAGTCAGAGGCCAAGTCACAGTCGTCCATTGGTCACCAGTAGGAACCGTATACCAGGCGGTGCCACCCTTCAGCCCCGTCGTGGATTCGTATTTCAGGTTGAAACCTGCATCGCTCGTTCCGACTTTGCGCAAGACTGCGGTGATCTGGATCGGTACACGATCATAAGACAAGAAGTTTGGATCGACGGCGAAACCGACCATCGTTCGACTGCTGAGATCCAGTGCAGGCTCCCCAGCAACCATCGTCACCGGTATCCGGCCGTTCGGGTGCACGCCGCTCGCGAGCTCTGGTGCTGCGAACGAAGCAGCGCCCATTACAGGCATTTCACCGCTCCACGGGAACGCGGTGGCACGATTCGCCACTGCTTGATCGACGAGCTTCGGCCCGATCCCGGAGACGATCACCGGCGAGGGCGTTAGAGTAACCATCGATG
>DASRXR010000141.1:0-12446 GCA_035687405.1 Polyangiales bacterium | reverse complement strand
AAAGCCCGCGAGGTGCCGCGCAAAGATCTCGGCTTGCGTGCGGTCCTCGTCCGTGAACGGTCCGATCTCTCGGCGGTCCTGCAAGTACACGACACCCAACACCGGGCTCTTCCCGATCGGCGCACAAAGCACCGCTTCGAGTCGGCTCATGCGAACGCTCAAGCTCGCGGCAAACCGTGGGTCACCTTGCGCCGAAGCCGTCACGACCGTTTGGCCCGTGAGCAGTGCTTCGTTGATCACCGACCGCGAGAAACCACCCGGCCCCAAGGTGTCGTCCGCGAGTCCACGCGGCATCGAGAACCCCGGCTGATCCGCCGAAGATCGCGGGTCGCGCAGCTCGATGTAGCCGCGTCGTGCCCCCGTCACTTCGATGAAGAGCGTCAGCGCTCGGTCTAGAAAAAGCTCCAGGTCATCGTCGAGGCCAACCTCGAGCAGCTGGCGGTACAAATCCCGCTGTCGAATCGCCTTCTCGAGCGTCAGCTCCATTGCGTAGCACCCCTCCCGGCCATCGCCGCCGACGCGACTGTACACCAACCTTGCGCACGCGCGGGTTTCAGTGGCCGGATCGGTTTCTCGGCCAAAAAAGCACTCGGGTGTTTCGACACGGATCGGGAAGAAGCCCGGCGAGGGACGTTAGGATCAGCAGAGTCGCGAGAAGCTTGGGAGTTACGCTGGAGCTTCTTGCCGCCTGACGTGCATGGGCTGGTTCGAGAAGCCGACCTCCCGCAGATTGGTAGTCGCGACCACTCGAGTTGGCGCCGCTACAGCGGGATCGTCTACTCGAATGGACTAGGCGCGCGCGTAAGGCCTCTAGAACGGGTTTCACCGCCCCAGAACTTAGGCATATGGCTTGCTCTATGTGGCACGCATGCTGCCGACTCAAGGAACGCCAACTCCTTACGCCGACCTCAACGAGTTGCGCGCCGCGGTCTTCCGCACTGCGCTCGTGCTCACGCACAACCGTGCTGATGCCGAGGACCTCGTTCAAATTGCGTTCGTGCGCGCGCTCGACCGCGCTGGATCGTTCGATTCGGACACGAATTGGCCGGCCTGGTTGAAGACAGTTGTACGCCATCTCGCAATCGACCTCTCACGTCGCAATCGCCGTTGGCGCCTGACGGAGTTGCTCGATTCCACCGAGCCGGGCGCGACCGCGCTCGAACCGAAAGCAGACGAAGCTTGGACTGTGGTGACGCCGGAACAGCTCGAAGCTGCGGTCGGCTCGATCGACGCGCACTACCAAGCGGTCTACCGGCTGCATCACGTCGAAGGCGCGTCGTATGCCCAAATGGCGGAGCAGCTCGGGATTCCCGTGCGCACGGTGGGCACGCGTTTACACCGCGCGCGAGGTCGCATTCGCGACACACTGCTCAAAACGATGGCTGAAGGGCAGAGCTCGGCCGCTTGAAACGCGGCGACCTTCTCAGGTGAGTGTGATCGGGCCCTTACACGCGGCCGGATTTCCGAACGTCGTGATGTTGCTGCCCATCGCGTTTGCGAGCGACACGAACAAGTCGTTGTGACCGCGCGCCGACGGTGAACGCGGAACAGTCAGGAAGCGGCCGGTGCGAACCGAGCCACCGCCCTGGCCCGCGATGAGCCACGGCAAGCGGTGTAAGTCGTGGTTGCCTTCTGCGATTTCGCCGCACCACAGCACGATCGTGTGATCGAGCATGGTTTGCCCGTCGGCTTCCTGCATCGAGCTCAGGTAACCGAGCAGCTTCGAGAACTGCTTCGCGTATTCGGTGTGAAACGACTTCACGATGCCGAGTGCAGTCGCATCCTTCGAGGCCGCGTCGTTCGGCATCGCGACCTTGTGAATCAGGTCGTGCATGTCGGTCGAGCCTGCGGCGCCCGCAGTGTAGCCGCACCGCTTGTCGGGGATCGCTTCGAGGTTGAACGTCACGACGCGGGTCATGTCGCACGCGAACGCGGCTTGGATCACGCGCATGAAGTTGTCGGCGGTCGTGTCGTAGTAGCCGGCGTAGTCCGAGTTGCGATTCGCGGCCGCTGCGAGCTGCGGCGCCGTGCACGTGCGCTGGACTGCGATGCCGAGACGCGTCTCGAGATCGCGGACCGCATCGGCGTGGGACTCGACACGCGCGCGAGCGTTCGGATCGAGTTTGCCCTTCACCGCATTGAACTCGCCGAGCACGAAGTCGAGCACGCTGCGCTGTTGCGCCGGCGTCTTGTCCGACGTGGCCATCGACCCAGGGGCTGAGCCCGTCGGGAACAAGCGAGTGAACGCCTTCTTCGGATCCATCTCGATCGGGAGCTTTTGCGAAGCTGCCGCGTAGCTGATCAGCGACTCGACGTTCGGATCGATGCCGATCTCGAGCGACGAGATCGGCGTGATGGGCGAAGGCGAATTCAGCGCCTTCGCGATGTGCTGATCGATCGAGATGCCACCCGCTTGATCCGCGCCCGCCATGTCGGCTGCGACGAGCGAGTGGCAATGCCCGCGGATGTGCGCGTTCTTCGCGGCGCCGGTCTGCTTGTCGGACGACAGCATGTCGAGCCCGTCGATGATCAACAAATCCTTCTTGTACGCTTGGAGCGGTACGAGGATGTCGTTCAGCTCGAACGCAGTTTCCGTCGCGGGGCTGGTGCCCACACCCTTCGGCAACCACGACTGACGCAGCGTGCCATGGTTCGTGTAGAAGAAGATGATTCGCTTCGGGATCTGCGCCGACTGTGCGCGCGCGCGGTTGAGACCGAGCCCTGCGCCGGGGAGCGCCGAAGCGACGCCGGCCATGCCGAGCATCCGCAACGCATCGCGCCGCGAAACCTTGTACGTCTTCATGGTGTCACCTCCGGCCGATGCCTAAATGCGTCGCTCGACACCGTCGCGATCAAGATCTCCCGCATGTCGCCCTGACTGTTCGTCATCGCCTTCGTGACTTGTGCCACCGTGCACGAATCCATGTCGCTCGAGCCGACACCGAGCGCGTAGCGGAACCACTGCTCCGTCACGCACTGACTCACCTGTGTGCTCTCCGCCATCTTTTGACCGAGCTGCACTGCGCCGTCGAAGTCGCCTGCTGCATCGGTGCCGGTGACCCAGCCGGTTGCGTTGACGGGCAACCCGTTGTCAGTCTCGCGCCAGCCACCGACGGCGTCATAGTGGCTGAAGCCGAACCCGAAGCCGTCGATCGCGTGGTGACACGTCGCACACGTGCCTTGCTCGTGCGTCTGGGCGAAGCGGTCGCGCGTCGTCATCGGCATCGCGCTGTTCGTGTTCTCGGGAAGCGCGAGGTTGATGTTCGCCGGGGGGGGCGGCGGCGGCGAACAGAAGAAGCGATCCATCACGAACACGCCGCGAAGCACGGGCGAGTCGGTGGTCTCGTGCGCAAAGCCTGCGAGTAGCCCTGCTTGCGTCAAAATGCCGGAGCGACGCGTCGCGTCGGTCTCGCGCCACTCGAGCGCGCTCGAGCCCGTCTTCGGCAGGCCGTAGATGCCCGCGATGTCGTCGTTCACGTACGCGCCGTTGTCCATCAAGAGCGCATCGAGCGAACCGCCCATGTCCCAGAACACGTGGTCGACGAACTTCTCGGCGGACTCCCGTAGCGAGTCGGCAACCTGAGAATTGAAGCTGGGGAAGAGCGTCGGGCTCTTCTGCATTGCGTCCATCTTGTCGAAGCGCAGCCACTGGCGATGAAACGTTGCGACCGCAACGCGAGCGCGGGGGTCTGCGAGCAAGCGACGTGCGTGCATGGCGACACCGGCCTGCGTATCGAGCTCGCCGCTCGCAGCTGCGTCGAGGAGCTCGCCGTCCGGCATCGTGTCCCAGAAGAAGTAGCTGAGGCGGCTCGCGAGCTCGTAGCCGCTCAGAGCGGCAGAGCCGTTCTTCGGCGTTCCACCGACCTCGACGCGGTACAAAAACTGCGGCGCTTGTAGGACGGCTTGCACGACCAAACCGACCGCAGTCGGAAAATCATAACTCGCACGTGACGCTTCGAAGAACGTCACGAGGCGCGACTTCTCTTCTGCGCTGAGCGGGCGGCGATACACGCGCGGCACGAAAGCGCTGATCCACTGATCACCACACGCCGCTTCTTGCGCGGCCGCAGTCGGATTGCACGGGAGCAGCTTCGTGCGGTTGGCAACCACTGCGTCTGCGACCACGCGAGCGTCGGCGCCGTACGCCTCGATCAACGCGGGCGATGCAGTCTGCCCATTCGAATTGTTGTCGAAACCTTCCACGACGTTGTCTGCCGGCAATGTGAGCTCGGGCAACGTAAGACCCGGGAACAGGTCGGCAACGGTGTTGCGGTATTCGAGACTCGTCAGGCGTGCGAGTGGTGCGGGCGCCGCGGCTTGTGCTGAACAAGCAGCGTCCGCTGGAGTATTTGGAGAGGTCGGCGAAGTGGGATCGGTGTTTGGCGATCCGTTCGGACTTTTCGAGTTTGCGGAATTGACTGGAGCGCCGTTCGGCGAGTGCGAGGTGGAGCCCGGTAGGTCGCTGTCGACGCTCGGAGACACTTCCACTTGCGGATCACCGATCGACCCCGAACACGCCATGGCAGCGAGCGCGAGCGCGACTACTACAATCCAACCGAGATTCGTACCTCTCGTGCCGCCCAGTCGGGTTTGCACGTTCGATTGGATCGACACAGTTCCGCGCATTCATCCTCGTTCCGTTGCAGGGATGTACGGCGCCTCGCTCGAGGCAAAGCCGTACCGGGCCCACGCGTCGTGATGACGCCTGCGCCTAAGCAGCGACGATCGACTACCTGTCTAGATGCGACCCACTCGACTTCGAGGAACGAACGCTGTGGCTAACGACTCCGGTAACTAAGCGTTCACGACTCGTACTCACCGAGTGACTGGGCCCTTGGTCACTACCAACGGGCGAGAGCGTAACTCTGCTCAGCCAGTGTCCCAAAGGATACGGCTGTCAGCAGAGAAACGTAATGGCCTACTTTGAGCAGGACACGACAATTTGTGAGACACCTGCAGCCGTTAGCGGCAGATATGCACGCCCACATCGGCTGCAGCTGTGAGCTGCTGCAGCCGATAGCGGCGCTCGATCACAAACCGTAGACGGTGAGTCCACCTTTGCCCGCTGCACCTTCGCGCAACGTCCAGGCGTAACCCCACGGCACGAGCAACTTGCCGTTCGAGATCGCGACGCCGCCGCCGATCGGGCTGTTCGCCATCGTCGTGTCGACCCAAAGCATCGTGCCCTTCGCGCCGTCGAGCGCAAAGACGCTGCCTGCGTTCGTGCCGACGTAGACCACGCCATTGGCGTGCGCGACGCCGCCGTACACCACGTCCGGCGATTCGTGCATCCACATGATGTTGCCGTCCTTCGCGTTGAGCGCGACGGTGTGCGCGGGCCCTCCGAGGCCGACGTTCGACGAGACGAAGATCATGCCGTTCGCGTACGCCGATGCGCTGATGATACCGCCGAGCGACGAGCCGCCCGTGATCATCCGCATCCACACGATCGCGCCGGTCTCGGCATCCAGCGCATAATACGTGCCGCTCTTCACGCCGATGCCGACGATGTCTTTGCCATCGACCTGAAACAGGTTCGCGCTCGAACCGATGTCGTAGTCGGGGCCGGACGCGGCATAGATCGTGAAGATGTCTTCCTTGGTGAACTGCCGCGCCCAGATCAACTTGCCCGTCTCGTAGTTGATCGCGAGCATCGAGTCGTTGAACTCGCCCACTGGCATCGCGTAGTTGTTGCCGGTGCCGATGTAGACGGCTTTTCGCTTCGTATCGACGGCCGCCGTGCCCCAGACCGCGATGCCCGGACCCGAACCCGATGCTGCGCTCGCTGTATCGAAGCGCCATTTCTGCATGCCGCTCGTCGCATCGAGAGCGACGACGCCGCCGCGGAACGTGGGTGTCGCACCGGCAACTTGTTCTTCACCGGACGCCACGCCGACGACTACGATGTTTGCGCCGGGAATGAAGACCGGCGAGCTCCACAAGTGTGTTTCCGCGTGTGGATCGACCGAGGTAGACCACTGCTTCATGCCCGTCGTGCGATCGAGCGCGTGCACCGAGCCGTTGTCGTCCGACACGAAGACTTGTTTGTCGGTGACCGTCGGCGAAGAGTCGATCAGGTCCGGCAACGGCGTCGTCCACACCGTCATGCCGTCATCGAGTTTGAGCGCGTAGACCTTTCCATCCCAACCCGGCAGGTAGACGGTGCCGTCGACGACAGCTGGCGTGCTCGTCGTGCTCGGGCCCATGAACGTCCAGAGCTCCTTGAGCCCCTTCACGTTGTCGACCGTCAGCACCTTTTCGCCCGTGTTGTTGCGCGAGTTCGCGAGGTCCACGCCGAAGGTCGACCAGTTGAGCTCGGATCCGGTGGGGTTCGGCGCAGTGCCCCCCGCTGTCGGACCGCTGCCACCTGCACCTGCGGTTCCGCCCGGATGAACGACGACGCCGGTCCCGCCGCTTCCAGCTGCTGGCATCGCCGGTGAGTCATCGACGCCGCAGCCCGGATGTACCGGCAGTGCGCCGGGTGCGATCCAAGTTTCAAGCGTCGTGATCTCGGGTTCGGTCAACCGCGCGAGAGGAGGGGGCGGCATCGGCCGCTCCGCGCTGCGGATCCGCGCGAGCACGGCGGTGCCTTCGCGTTGACCGCCGGCGTCGCGATTGAAACTGGCAGAGTTGACTAACGAAACTGGCGCTCCCTGCGCCGGCGTATTGCCGTGGCAGGAGACACAGTGTTGCTTGAGCACAGTCGCGACCGCGCAGGGCACGTCGCCCGTATCAGCGGTCGAAATTGCGCTGCCGGCTGCGCCACCTGCGCCGCCGGTTACTGCCGGCGTTCCCGCTGCCGACGTGGGTGCACCGCTCGCGCCAGCCGTGACCACCGGGATGGGTTGTTGTTGCTCGCTCGATTTGCACGCGACCACGCCGACTACACCGACCGCGAGGGCTGTCCAACCCATTCTGAATTTCATATTGCGGTTACCTATCGCGCCAGAGCGGCTCATGTGCCGTTTCGTCTCACAAAAACCGAGCGCTTGCTAGCTTGACGGTGATGGCGACACGCGCGATGTGAGGGCCGTTTCGCGCGCAATTCGGTGCTTTGGACCCCCGTTACGCCTGGCATGGGGACCCCTCTGCGACGCCGTCCGCTGCAAAGGCCGCGTGAGTCAAGACGTCCGCAACGTCGCGTGCGGATCGCCGAATACCCGGCGAACTCTCGGAATTCTTGCGCGGCTGCGTGGGAGTCTGCTACCCCCCTCGCCAGCCTGAATAGGCTTTCAGCGCCTTCAGGTGTCAATGCGCCTTCGCGGGCTGGCGCGTCCCAGGCGCGGGACGAGCTTTAGATTCACCGCCGCGAAAACCCGCGGTTTGCGGGGAAGAAGGAACGCGACGTGGCACAGCGAGGAAAAGGTTCGAGCGGACGCGGACGGAAGCCTGAGGATGACCCGCCACCGCCAGAGGCGTCGATAATCGACGCGTCGCTCTCCGACGAGGCTCAGCGCCGCTATCTCAACTACGCGTTGAGCGTGATCACCGCGCGCGCCCTACCGGACGTGCGCGATGGGCTGAAGCCAGTGCAGCGCCGCATCATCTACACGATGTGGAACGACATGCACTTGCGGGCGGACGCGAAGTACCGCAAGTGCGCGGCCATCGTCGGCGACGTGATGGGGCGCTACCACCCCCACGGCGACACGGCGATCTACGACGCGCTCGCGCGCATGGCGCAGGAGTTCTCGCTGCGTGCGCCGCTCGTGGACGGGCGCGGCAACTTTGGTTCGGCAGACGGCGATGACCCCGCCGCGATGCGTTACACGGAAGCGAAGCTGCAGAAGCTCGCGGCTGAGCTGATCGAAGATCTCGGCAAGCGGACGGTCGCGTTCCGGCCGAACTACGACGGCACGCGGTTCGAGCCAGTCGTGCTCCCGGCGCGCTATCCGAACCTCCTGGTGAACGGCGTCTCGGGCATCGCGGTCGGTATGGCGACGTCGATCCCGCCGCACAACTTCGGCGAAGTGATCGATGCGTCGATCGCGATGGTCGACGAGCCCAACATCACCGTGAAGGGGTTGCTCAAGCACATCAAAGGTCCGGACTTTCCGACCTACGGGCAGCTGCTCTCGACGAAAAAAGAGCTCGAGCAGGTGTACAGCACCGGTCAAGGCTCGTTTCGGCTACGCGGTGAGTGGAAGACGGAAGAGCCGAAGCGCGGCGGAATGTTGATCGTGATCAGCTCGATCCCGTACGCGACGCGTCGCGGCGCGGTCGTCGAGAAGATCGCGGATGTGATCATCGCGAAGAAGCTACCGACGTTGCTCGACGTGCGGGACGAGAGCACGGATCAGACGCGCGTCGTGCTCGAGATCAAGAAGGACAGCGATCCGCAGCTCGTGATGTCGTATCTGTTCAAGCACACGCCGCTGCAGACGAACGTCAACGCCGACTTCACGTGTTTGGTGCCGACCGAGAACCCGGATGTCCCGGGCCCGGCGCGTGTGGATCTGCGCTTGCTGCTCCGGTACTTCCTCGATTTCCGGATGGAGGTCGTCGAGAAGCGGCTGCGCTTCGAGCTCGAAGAGATTCAGAGGCGGATTCACGTCCTCGAAGGCTTCGCGAAGGTCTTCGATGCGCTCGACGAGACGATCCGCATCATCCGCAAGAGCGAAGGTAAGAAGGACGCGGCCGAGAAGTTGATGAAGCGCTTCGAGCTCGATGCCGAGCAGGTCGAGGCGATTCTCGAGCTCAAGCTGTATCGGCTCGCCCAGCTCGAGATCTTGTTGATCCAGAAAGAGCTCGACGAGCGGCGCAAGGAAGAGAAGCGGCTGGGCGGTTTGCTGAAGAGCAAAGACGCGCGCTGGAAGCTGATTCGCGCGGAGCTGATGGAGATCAAGACGACCTACGGCGATCCGCGCCGCACCAAGATCGTCGGCAATCTCGACGAGCCCGAGTTCGAGGCCGAAGACTACATTCAAGACGAGGACACCCTCGTCGTGTTGACGCAGCAAGGCTGGATCAAACGCCAGCGCGAGATGAAGGACGTGTCGGCGACGCGCGTGCGCGAAGGCGACGCGGTGCTCGACATCGTCGCGGGTTCGACCAAGAGCTCGGTCGCTTTCTTTTCGAACCTCGGCACCTGTTACGTGATTCGCGTCGTCGATGTTCCCGCGACGAGCGGTTACGGCACGCCGGTGCAAAACGCGTTCAAGCTCGATGACGGTGAGCGCATCGTGCGCATGATGGGCTTCGATTCGCGCGTGCTCGACGTGCCGCCGGTCGACGAGGGCGCGAGCGAGCCAGGCGCACCGTACGTGATCGCGGTGAGCAAGAAGGGCATGACGTTGTGTGGCTCGCTACGGCCGCATCGCGAACCGAGCACACGGACGGGCCGGCGTTTCATGCGCCTCGACCCAGGCGACGAGGTGATCTACATCGGCTTGAAGCGAGATCGCGCGTTCATCGCGTGCGCGAGTGTCGATGGCCAGGCGCTGATCTGCGACGCGGAAGAAGTGAGCGTGCTCGCGGGGCCAGGCAAAGGCGTGAAGTTGATCAAGCTCGGAGACGAGGACGTGCTCATCGGCGCACAGCTTCTGTACAAGGCGAGCGAAGCGCTCATCGTAGAGAAGGAATCGGGCGCCGAGCTTCGGATCAGTCGCGACAAGTACAAGCCAGTATCTCGTGGCGGGAAGGGCCACGCGCTCTTCCAACGCGGCTCGCTCGCGAAGGTGGTCACGCCCTCGCCCGAAGTGCCGTCGTTGCCGGAAGCCAAGTGATATGACGACGACGTATACAGCTCAGAGCATCGAAGTCTTAGAGGGCCTCGAGCCGGTTCGTAAACGGCCGGCCATGTACATCGGCGGCGTCGATGCGCGCGGGTATCACCACTTGTTGTGGGAGCTCGTCGACAACTCGGTCGACGAGGCGATCAACCAGCACGCGAAGCGGATCGACGTCACGATCGACGCGGACAAGAAGGGCGCGATCGTGGTCGATGACGGTCGCGGTATCCCGGTCGACCTCCATCCGAAGTTCAAGCGGCCTGCACTCGAGCTCATCCTGTGCACGTTGCACGCGGGCGGTAAGTTCGACGGCGATAGCTACAAGGTCTCGGGTGGTCTACACGGCGTCGGTTCGTCGGTCGTGAATGCACTCTCGTCCGAGCTGACTGCGACCGTGAAGCGCGATGGCAAAGAGTACCGCCAAACGTTCGCGCGCGGTGCGCCCACGAGCAAACTGAAGAAGGTCGGTGACGCGCGCGGTAGCGGTACGACCATGCACTTTCGGCCCGACGCGCAGATCTTCGGCGACAAGGCTCGCTTCGACATCGAGACGGTGCGCGAGCGGCTGGAGTCGATCTCGTATCTACACAAGGGCCTGCGCATCTCGCTGACGGATGCGACGACCGGGAAGAAAGAGGAGTATCTTCATCCCGAGGGCATCAACGACTACCTCACGAAGTTGGTGAAGGCGCAGGGTCGGCCGCCGATCCATCCGCAGGCGTTCACGTTCGAGCGCGAGGCCGACGAGGTTCGGCTGGAGTGCGCGCTGCAGTGGACGGAGTCTACCGAAGAGAGCGTACGGTCGTATGCGAATGGTATTCCCACGCCGTCCGGCGGTACGCACGAGATCGGGTTCAAGCAGGGGCTCGGCAAGGCCATTCGCTCGTACATGGCTGCGAAGAACATCTCGCCCAAGGGCGTGACGATCGCCGCCGAAGACATTCGCGAAGGCATCATCGCGATCATCAGCGCGTACGTGCGCGAGCCGCAATTTCAAGGTCAGACGAAGGACCGGCTGAACAACCCCGAGGTCACGAACGCGGTCGAAGGTGCACTTCGCGTCGCGCTCGAGCAGTGGTTGCTACACAATCCGAGCGCGGCCGATTCGATCGTGGCGCGCATCATCACCTCGGCGAGGGCGCGTGCGGCGAGTCGCGCTGCCGGCCAGCAGGTCTTGCGCAAGACGGCGGTGAGTCATCGCTTGAACTTGCCCGGCAAGCTCGCGGACTGTGCGAGTACCGATCCGGAAGAGTGCGAGCTGTTTTTGGTCGAGGGTGACAGCGCCGGTGGCAACGCGAAGCAGGGTCGCGATCGCCGCACGCAGGCGATCCTCCCGTTGCGCGGCAAGGTGTTGAACACCGAGCGCGCGAGTGCCGAAGCCATTCTCAACAACAAAGAGTTGCAGAACATCGTTTCGGGGTTGGGCTGCGGCGTTGGCAAGGACTTCGATGAGGGGAAGCTGCGCTACTCGAAGATCTTCTTGTTGATGGACGCCGATACAGACGGCCATCACATCACGACGTTGTTGCTCACGTTCTTTTACCGGCACTTGCCTGGCCTCTTGAAGACCGGTCACATCTACATCGCGATGCCGCCGCTGTATCGCATCGATGCCGGTCGCGACACGCACTGGGCGCTCGACGACGCCGAAAAAGACAAGGTGCTCGCGAGCTTGCCGAAGAACGTGAAGCCCGACATCTCGCGGTTCAAAGGGTTGGGTGAAATGTCTGCGGATGAGCTGAAGCAGACCACCCTCGATCCGCGTCGGCGTCGTGCGCTGCGCGTCAGGATCGATAACGAGATCGAGGCGGACCGCGTCATGAACGAGCTGATGGGGAAGGATCCCCAAGCGCGTTACAACTTCATCATGGAGCGCGCGAAAGAAGCGGACGTCGAGGATTTGGACGTTTAGAGTCTAGGGGCAGGTTCTTTTGCGACTGACGCGCATCCTCGCAGTGGTGGGCGTAGTACTCGGCACGTTCAGCGTGCTGCTGGGGTCGCATGGGTCGTACGGGTTGCAAGTTGCACGGGCCGAGCCGCTTTTGGTCTCGCTCGAGGCGCAAGGTGCAGCCGCACTCACGACGCCGCAGTCGGAAGTGTTCGGGCCGGGCGTGAACTTCGCGCTCGGTGTTCGGTATCCGTTCGGCCCGATGTTGCAGCTCGGTGGGGAGCTTCGCGCGGGTTTGCTCTCCGCCGGGACGTCGCCGAGCGAGATGGGTCAGGCGGACCCGGGCGTCGGAAGCTTCGAGTTCGGCATGTTGATGCTGCGCCTGAAGCCCTTGGCCATGGTGGATCGCAGCGCCCCGCGACGTGCGGTCGGGTTGTTCGTGGATCTCGGGGCCGGCGGCGGCGTGACCGGCAAACTCGGTCGCGTCGCGTTTCAAGCCGGCCTGGGATACGGGATCAGTCTCGGTGGTGGATTCACGCTCGCACCGACGGTTCGCTATCTGCAGGTGGTGCAGCCGTCCGATGCACTGTCGTCGCGAGACGCGCGGCTCTTACTGTACGGCGTGGAGCTGACGGCGTTCGATGCACGGGCGAAGCTGCATCACGTGCTGCCGGAACCGGTCGTGGTTGCGCCGCCGCCGGTGCACGACGAACCGCTCGAGTTGCCACCTGCGCCGCCGGCAGCTGCAGTCGCGGGCGAGGAACCCCACGATGAGTGTCCGGAAGCGGGTTGCCCGGATCCGAACAGTGATCGCGACCACGATCACA
>DASRXR010000140.1:0-3528 GCA_035687405.1 Polyangiales bacterium | reverse complement strand
GACGAAAACTCCACGCCCGGCGTTAGATCGCGCTCGGCGTGGCCGGGCAACCGCGAGTCGGCCTCGCGGTAGTGCAGCAAGCGCTCCGCCGACATATGCCCGCGCAACACGCTCAAGACGTATTGAATCGCGACGCGGTGTCCGGCCTCGTCGAAGTGGATCGGCACGATCGGCGCGCCAGCCTGAATGAAGGCCTCCGCGATCAACACTTCCGGCACGATGTCGTACGGACCGCCGGTGTGACCACCGAGGCCCTTCCCATCCGCGACCGCCGTGAAGAAGATGATCGTGTCGCGCACGAGCGCGACGTTTTCGACCAGCGTCGCCCGCTGCTCGGCCGTCAGAGCCGATTGCCGCAGCGGGTCGAGCGCGAGAGGTTTGAACGCCCCGAGGTCGATGGGAAAACGCATGCCGTAGTAGCCTCTGGCCCGACTACCACCACTCGACCGACTCGAGAGGGGCGACTAAGCCGCGCGGCCATATAGCATACTGCGCGTAGGTCACACGCGCTCCGATCCGCATGGATCATCTGCGCACTTGCAGCGTATCAAAGACCGCCGAGCGGATCCTTGTCGTCGATACCGTCGAGCGTCTTCAAGACCTCGCCCTGCTTCGCGTCTTGCTTGCGCGCGTGCTCGCGGACCTGACGGTCGCGGGCCTCGTTCGCGGTCTTCTGCTTGCGCGACTGGAAGTCCGCTTCGGACTCTTGCTGCGGCTCGGTCGCGAACACGCTGCGCTTCGTCTGCGCGCGCGCGATCGCACTGTCGCCAGTCTTCACATTGTCCTTGGCAGGCGGCGGCGCGTCCTCGTCATCCTGACCAGCGAGGCGGCTCGGCTTCGTCGGACGCAGTGATGCGAGCTCGCGCACTACCGACATGTCTTCGAAGATGAGCGCAAACACACCGCGCTTCGTGTTGTCGGCTGCGCGCAACCGCGACGTGCGATCGAGATACTCGACCCACTGCGTCTCACCCTGATTCGGGTTGAGCTCGCCCTTCTTCGCGCGACCCTTACCGAACGAGCCCTCGATCGAGCCCGAGAACTTCTTGAAGCCGCTGCTTCCGCCGAATTGGGCCTGATCGAGCGCCTTGTACCACTTCCACAACCGGCCATCGCGGAAGAAGTAGAAGCTCTGCGACCCGCCGTCACCCTTCGCGGTCAGCATCGATTCGTCATCGCCGTAGGTGAACTCACCAGCGACGGGACTCGAATCCCAACGTGAGCGAGAGCCCTCGAACTCGACGCGGCTCTTCGCCACCTCGGCCTGGGCTTGCTTCAGCTCGTCCTTCAACTTCGACTGCTGCGAGCCGCTCGCCTTGCTGATCTTCGCGGCGTACTGCTCGCCGAGCTTCCGCTTCACGTAGGAGATGACTTCGCTTTCGGTCATGCCCCAACGAAGGTCGCCCATCGCGTTCGCGATGGTGCTGCCGCCCGCAGCTGCACGACTCACGAAGCCGGTCCAGACGAAGCAAGCTGCCAAAACCCAAATCCAGGAACGCGTCGTCATTCGACCTCCGAGCGCGAGCTCCGCTCACGGCGTAGTGGTGTGAAACACTGGTACACGATGTATTCGAATGCAATACCGTAAATGGGGAATAGGTGGTTTTCCCACATTGCAAGACAAGAGCAACATCCTCGCCAGCGAGTTAGCGCGGCGCGCTCAATCGCACTGTCCGTAAGGAGGGGTCTCGATGCTGGAAAGGTCCAACCCAGTTGCGGCAAACGCGTTGCACTTCTTGGGAGCGACGCAGGCCGAGCCGCTGCCGGTGCCGGCGCCACCGTCGTCCGTACCCGCGTCGCCCTCGTCGCCAGCGATGGTCCCGTTCGCCAAGCACGACGCGCGGCAGACGTAGTCCGCCTGTTCCCAAGTCGAGAGCGCTTTTGTGAGCGGACCGTTGCAGGAGCTCCCCGGCCGACAAGCGTTGTAGGCCTGGCACGGGCTCCCGTCCGCGATGGTCATCGCGGCGGGTGGGAAGCACACGCTCAAGAAGCCGCCACCGTCGTCGCTCGGGCGCAGGTAGCAGCCGAGACCCGACGGGCATCCAGTTTGAGACGTGACGTCGCAGCCTTCGCTCGGGCGGCAGTACTCACGGAAGGCACCGGCTCCGACACAAAACGACTTCGTGTCTTCGCAGAGCGACGGGTTGTCATCGAACTGCCCGGTCGCGCAGGCGGGTTGGCAGCTCGTGCCGCCGCGAACGTTCGGATCGGCCGCACAGATCAAGTTCTGGCCACACGGGTCGCGGAATACCAAATCGGTGAGGCCTTCAGCTTGATACGGAGTACCCGCCGTGAAGTCCGGATCACATGGATCGCCGAGACCACGCTCGCGCGTCGGTTCGACGCAACCGGTGTAGATCGTCAGCGCGTCCTCACCCGCAAACAAGCGGACGACCACGTCGCAGACCGTGCCAGTGGGACAGGTATTCGGGCCGAAGCGATCGCAATCGATGATCGGGTCAGTCGGGGCCACCGAGGCATCTCGCTTCGGGATGAAGTTCCCGCCCGCGTCGACCGCCGCGTCCGTCGACGCATCGCCCCCGCCCTTGTTGTTGTCGTCGTCCCCGCATGCGAGCGCACCAAGGAGCCCGGTCATCAAAATGACGCCGGTCAGCACGCGCCCGATCCGCAGTCCGTCCCGAACACAAAGCGCAGTTACTGGCATGGGCGGCACGCTAGCGTCGCAGCCCTAGCGCGGTCAATCCGCTGCAGATGGCTCGCGCTATTCGTGCGCCATGCGATGACGGGGCCCGCGGAAGTAGTGGCCTGCGGTGTACCCGAGCAAATTGGTCACGCGGTCGCTGTACAGGCAGGCGTAGCGCTCGACCTGCTCGCCGAAGCTCGAAGGCTCGCTCTCGGCCTTGAGCGCGGAGCCCCAAAACGGATGAAACGCGTGCTCGATTTCCCGCTCGAGCGCGTTGTGCTCTGCGTCGACGTTCTTCGCTTGGACGCGCAGTCGATCGATGCTGCGCTTCAAACGCGTGCGCGCGGCTTCGAGCTCGACGCGCCGCTCCGACGTGAGCTCCGGCGCATCGAGCAGCTTGAGGACGCCCTTTTGCATGCTCTGCCGCTCGCGAAGTCCTTCGTGCAGGATCGACAGGCGCTGCTCGAGTCGATCCGCGCGCGCGATGTCACCGGACAGGCGCTCCATCGCGGAGAGCTCGTCGGTGAGCTCTTGAATGATCATCAAGGTTCGCCACTGACTGGTTTTCTTCGCGCGCAGTACGTCGCCGTAGATGTGATCGCCGACGTAGAGCACGCGATCCGCCGGCACACCGGTGAGCTTCTCGAACTCGGTTTGACTGCCGCCGACGTAGATCCGGCCGCGATGAAACTCTTTCACCTTCTGCAGCTGCATCTGCCCGTTCGGAGCGAGCTCTTCGAACGGCGCATCACGCATGAAGAACGAGGGCTTCATCGCGCTCGTGATGATCGTGTCGAAGTAGCTCTTCCAGGAGCGATACTCGTTGAGATCGCAGCCGAGCAGATGGCTCATCACCGCGTCGGTGTACTGCGGCTCGGAGTTCG